>JBBROZ010000008.1:0-30392 GCA_038228785.1 Patescibacteria group bacterium | reverse complement strand
TAGTAACCCTGGTAGTACCCCTGAGCGTAGTAGTAACCCTGGTAGTACCCCTGAGCGTAGTAGTAACCCTGGTAGTAACCCTGTCCGTAGTAGTAACCCTGGTAGTACCCCTGAGCGTAGTAGTACCCCTGAGCGTAGTAGTAACCCTGTCCGTAGTAGTAACCCTGTCCGTAACTATAGGGCAACGCAGCGTGCGCTTGGTCGACCCCGAGTCCTACCCAACTCGCGAAGAGAGTTAGAACGAGGCTTAATTTAACTAGCCAAAACTTAACTTTGATCATGGGCAGGTATTGGTCGTGGTGTATTGTTGGGTAGCGACAGCGTCACAGTTGTAATCAAACGAACCATCGCCTCTATTTGTCGTGAAGTAAGCTGTCTGGCCAGGATTCGCGTTAGCGCTCGAGTCGTAACAATCGGCTGTAGCGATACCCGCCATCAAATACCTTCTTTTGTAGGGGGACGAGAGCACTGTCGTCGAGTAAGTAGGAGTTAACGAAACAGCGTAGCCATCATTATCGCCGTCAGTGTAGTAGATATATTGTTTTTGAATAAATGAACCGGCTGCTTTAACCAAAGCCCCACCGCTCGCTCTAGAGATTGAGAACCCCGGGGTAAAGAACAGCGTCGCTGGAACACCCGGCGAGCCAATAGTAAGACTTACCCCAGCTCCCGAAATAACTAGGCTGCCATTATCAACACCGCTTGTTCCTGTTATCGAGCAATTTACACTAATAGTATTGGATGAGTTATCCGTAAACACGCACGCGGCGGCGTGGGTTTTTTGACTAAATACTAAGCTTAGTCCCAGTAAAGCTAGACTGACGCTGAACCCCTTGAAAAATATTTTGGTGCTAACTCGGCTTAAGTTTGGCTTCATTTATATTACCGTCACCGTCACGCTAGAAATATTACCAAGCTGATCGGTGGCTTGGATCTTAAATGAGTAGTTTGTGCAGTAGGTATCGGTCATCTGCCATGTCCCCGTCCAAGTTCCGTCCACACTTGAACCAGAACCGGGCTTAAGCGTTAGCGGAACGATGGTACTGCCGTGATCAGTGAATACTGAGATTTGAGCTGAAACTACCGGGCTTTGATCATTAATCGCGACGTCAAACTGCTGAGTTTCCCCAGTCAGTGGAGCGAACGGATTTGCCGTGAAAGATGTCATATTTGGAAAGACGTCCATACTGATGGTATAAGAACCAGAGCTATGCGTCAGATTCCCACATCCGGTTCCAGGAGGTGGCGGTGGACCAACGGGCGGTGGCGGGGGGCCGACGGGCGGTGGCGGGCCAACTGGTGGAGTGATGGCAGCGGTTGTAGAAAAGCCACCATTGGCTAAACCAGCATTATAAGTTCCCCCAGGACCGCACGGTTTACAGTAGAACGGATCGCCCGGCTTAATACCCTCAAAATTAGCAAATATCTGGTAATTTTCTCCGTCGGAAACGTAAGCGTAGGTTTGAGTGGTCAGAGGATCTTTAGGAACAGTGATTTTATACTCCTGCCACCTTGATCCCCACGGGTGTCCGGTAATTTGGCTATTAGAGGTTGAAAGGATGTATTTTTCGTTTTGGACATTATCTTGCTCCACCACTCTGGCTAGCTGTCTAATATCACTAGCCCGTTGGGCATCCCTAGCCCTCGCCTGGACCCCCGTAAAGGCAAAGATAGCAAATCCAGACAAGATACCAATTATGGCAATAACTGACAGTATTTCGATCATGGTAAAACCAGACGAGTTCTTAAGAGGCTTCAATTTCGGATTCCCTCTGGTGGGCATATATATTAATAGTTTAGCACTAAGTCAATCCTAAATTCCATATCACTCCGAGACCTCAAGTTGCTATAATTTAGTAATGATCGAAACAGTTAAGCAACTCTGGAAGTTAGCTCGGAGAACAGACAAAATATGGCTGATACCAATTTTTCTACTACTCATCATCATGGCCCTACTTATTATTAGTGCTCAAATTTCCCCACTTCCCATTTTCCTCTACCCGCTTATATGACAAGTTTAATTGGCAAAATTAATCAAATTTTCATTCTTCCGATCTTGGTCGTTTTGTACCTGATCGGATTTGGTCTGGCGCATATTATTTGGCGGATAACACTTTTATCTCGACCTAGAGTCCAACCTACATTCTGGCAAAATAACTTGATTAAAACTGACAGTACCGACTACTTTAAATCTGCCCTCTAAGTGCGTGTCTTAGGTATTTCCGCTTTTTATCATGACTCAGCCGCGGCGCTCCTTGAGAACGGACGGATTGTTTTCGCTGCGGAAGAGGAACGTTTCAGTCGGATTAAGCACGACAACTCCTTCCCTCTACAAGCTGTTCAAGCCTGCCTGGATCACGCCGGTATAAAAATATCTGAATTGGACGCTGTCGCTTATTACGAGAAGCCGCTGCTTAAATTTGAACGTGTTCTTGATAACTTCGTGCAAACCTATCCCGGCTCTCTTCGCCCTTTCCTGAAATCAATTCCAGAGTGGCTGGGCGATAAAATCAAAGTTGAGCAGACTATTCGTAAACTTGGATTTGCCGGTCAAGTATATTTCATCCCGCACCACGTCTCACATGCCGCCGCCGCCTTTTACCCTTCCCCATTCAAAAAAGCGGCTATTTTAACCATAGACGGTGTGGGAGAATACCAAACGACAGGCTTGTGGACCGGAGACGGTAATTCAATAACTCCTATCAAGGAAATCGTTTTTCCCCATTCACTAGGTCTTCTATACTCGACATTCACCGCCTTCTTAGGCTTTAGAGTCAACGATGACGAGTACAAGGTTATGGGGATGGCCGCTTACGGACAGCCTAAGCACGTCGACAAAATAAAAAGGGTCGTTCAGATCAAGGACGACGGAAGTTTCAATTTAGATCTAGATTATTTTGCGTTTCGGCAAGGGTTTCAGATGTGGAATCGTAATTTTGAGAAACTATTCGGAAACCAGCGACACAGTAACGAAAGGATTACGGCGCGGCATTATGATATTGCCGCCAGCATCCAAGCCGTCACCGAAGAAATCTATTTCAAAATGCTGCGGCACCTACACCTGGTAACTAAACTTAATGCCGTGTGTGTTGGCGGAGGAGTTGCCCTAAACGCCCTGGCTAACGGTAAGATCTACCGAGAAACTCCCTTTAAGAAAGTCTACATTTTCGGTCCGACCGGTGATTCCGGCGCCGCTAGTGGGGCGGCCCTATTTACCTACCATAATCTTTTAAAAAAACCTAAGCGGCACTCTGTGGAGGACCTTAGGCTAGGCACCTATTTTAGTGACCTGATGATTAAAGGATCACTTCTGAAATCTGGTCTGGAATATCGCAAATTTTCTACCGACAGACAATTAATCTCAGAAGTAGCAGGACTGCTGGCTAAGAACAAAATCGTAGGGTGGTTTCAAGGTCGAATGGAATACGGACCGCGCGCTTTAGGCAGTCGGTCGATTTTGGCTAATCCAAAGTCGCCCCGGATGAAAGACCGCGTTAACGAAGTTAAATTTCGCGAGGAATTCCGCCCTTTCGCCGGATCGGTCTTGGAAGAAAAGGTCCAGGATTATTTCAAAGTCCCTGATAGCGGCCGCCGCTCCCCCTTTATGACCTTTTGCTTTCAGGTAAAACCTGGTAAAAAATCCTATCTTGCTGCGGTTACCCACCGCGACGGAACGTGCCGCATTCAAACCGTTTCGAAAAAGGATGGCCTTTATTACCAGCTAATTAGAGAGTTCGGAAACAGAACGGGAGTTTACTGTCTTTTAAACACAAGCTTTAACCTCAAGGGAGATCCAATCGTTGAAAGCCCCAATCAGGCTATAAGGGACCTGCTTAAAACTAGACTTGACTACCTCGTAATAGGAAATTTCTTAGTTACAAAACCTAACGGCAAGAAATAAGACTTTTCGAGGACAAATAATCCTTGAGCGCTTGTGAGATTAATGCATGGCCTTTTTCGTTGGGGTGACCGTCGGTAAGTCTGGAGCTCGTGTTCATAACCTCGCCCTCCAAACCGTCCAAAAAATACGCTTCGTAGTGAGATTTAACAAATTCATTAACCACACCCCGCCATGAATTTGACAGGTCTGATTTAAAGTCAAAAAAGATAATTTTGCCTTTAAAATAGTCAGAGACTGAATTTAGTGCTCCACGCTGATAGGCAGTAATTTTATCTGGTGGATAGACCTTACGAAACTCTCCAAGGGCTTTAAGAGTCCAGGGGTAGAAATTCCCTTGTTTAAAATACGACTCCTTCTCTGCATTAGACATACTTTGCTGTATATTCTCCCTAGTCGGAATTAAAAATTCATTGATATTGTCGAAATCATTTTGTTTAACCAACCAGATAAGTAAATCGGCATGGTATTTAACGCCACGACGCTTCATCCTTTCTACCTCGTACTGAATGTCGTAACCGGGAAAGCCCAAATTAATGACTTCAAATTTAGTTCCAGCACAGCTGATTGAGTTCAGAGCAGTCTCGAGTTTATCCGACCAAGTGGTACCGTCGGGTACTCCCAATCCAAAGGCAAATGAATCCCCTAAGGTCAGTATCCGAAATGTCTGGTTCGGTTTTGTCTCTGTGTAGTCACGAGTCTCGCGAAGGGTATCAGAGTTGATGTGATATTTCAGAAGTTCAGCCAGTCCGTTACTAGCAGGCTGGTATTCTTGGTCAGGCTTAGGCTCGTAAAAGTATTTAAGACTGGAGTCCTTAATAAAACTAAGATCATTTTTATTTAAGACCGTGATCGACAAAACCTTCTGACTAGTTTGGTACTTTTGATAAATGCTAAATCCCAAAGCCCCTACCAACCCGAGCTGAACTAGGACTAGCCCTAAAATGATCCGTTTTCTCATAAAGTTGTTTCCATTATCTCAGTTTACGATCCACCAGTTAAAGGGTACATCCGTTGACGAGGCCTCGTCGAGGCGCAAAACGAACGATGTTTCGGAAATTACTCCGTCAGTCCAGTATCGGGTCGCCGGCGCGTAGTTGCCGCTGAAGCTGACGAAGATCTTACTACCCAAGGCCAGCTTGGTCGATTTGATTATAAGTTGGGTCGTTCCGAGCTTAAAAGTCCCCGACCCAACGGTGGACGAGCCAAAATCATAAGTCTCGGGAGTTGTGGTCGTCGCGGGCGTGATCGTTGCTGAGCTGGTTGCGATTCTGACTTCCTCAACCGCGACCGATTTACCGGCAACCTCGCCTTGGTCGGAGATTCTCAGTTTGGCCGAGCCGGAGGCGTCGGTGATAGCGAATTCTTTAGTCGCTCCTAGTTTCACAGATAGCCCGTTTGGCGCGTCTATGACCCCGTTAAGGGTGAGTACTCCGATTACTCTAAGATCTGCTAATTGAGCTTTACCAGTTATTATTACTGATCCGTCTATTTTGAGGTTGCCGGAAGCGTCGGCGAAGATCTTGGTGCTACCGATATTGAGGTTAGTGATATTGGCCGTAGTGATAGTTCCAATCGTCGCGGTCAAGATGGTGAACGTTCCCGTGGAAGTCGTGGCGGTTCCAGAAGTCGTACCGTTGGGGTTGTAGACGACAGCGTTCGGATCAAACCAGCTCGGACCGACGGCTACTAAGACCACCCCGTCCACAGATGCACCCTGCAATGCCGTACCCAGGGTTCTCCCCGCTTGCGCTGATCTCATGGCGTAGCCTGGTTTGGTAGCTGAGGAGGTCAAATGATCTCCCGAGCTGATAGCCCCGTTTTCAACTGAAACTTTGACGCTGACTCGTCCGGCCGGAGCGACACTGACGACCCCAGCGGAGTTGGTGATGGCTACCCCAGATAACTGAGCGTCATACCCGCCAGCGGATTTGATGACGCTTGGGCTAGTGGCGGTCTTACTTACCGAAACCACATCGCCCCGGGCGATCGAGCCGTCAGTTGTCTGGTAGTTCTCGGTGTAGGCGCCAGAGTTGATATCTTCGTTGAGCACTGTACTACCAGGTTGGGTAGTCAACACCGCATCCGGAACGTGGTACCCCTCGGTCACCTGATCAGACGATAATGTCGTCCAATCCAGGTGATCAAATCTCGGCGCCGTCAGCCGGTAGCTCACTTCCCCACCCCGGTCGGAGTAGATCGTGATCTTACGAAGTGAGCCGTCTTTGACATACCAACTCTTACCATTTCCGCCTGATACCAGCACACTAGTCAGATTCAGGTTCGGGTCAGTCACCTTCCCAAAGACCCACAAGTCGCTACCATTATTAGCCCCACCAATATCGATGATTGAGCTATAGACTCCTTTGATGGGATCATAAGTGGTGGCGACTGTACCAGTAATTTCTTCGTTAACCCCGATCATTGATGGTGAGTAAGTAGAATACCTGACTCCGCCGATATTATAGAGCGGGTCGAATGTGGTGACGGTGATCTTCCCGACTCCCCCCGCTCCCACGATCACATCTCCATTAGACTTGGCTTGGAATTGAACCGTGCCGGCACTATTTTTAAGCAGGATATCACCCGATGAGTTGATCGTGGGTGAGGCTCCAGATCCAGCCACACCGGTGTCGTCGAAGGTGACGGTTGGATCATTGATCGTGGCGATTAGCCCGGTAGAAGCCGGGGTACCACCAGCGGTGGTCCGGTAAACCTTGTAGGTGACTGCCCCGGTCACGGCGGTCCAAGTGATCCGGTTGAGATTGGTCCCAGACAGTATTGCGTTGCCGGTGGTGACGCTGGTCGCGGTGGAGGCGGTCGTCTCACCAATCGCCGAAGTGGCGGTCACGGTGTAAGCCCAGGTAGTTGTTCCTGCAGTTCCAATTACGACGACTGTTGGAGCGGCCGGCACGGCCAGAGCCGTAACACTATGCCCGCCAATATTGAAGATCGAGCCCTTAGCGGTGATATTGGCTAAGATGCTTCCCAGTCGATCTTGCCACTCTGATAGATTAGCGCTTTGGCCAGAGAAACCTTGAACGACTAGTCCCTTATTGGTCGCGGCGTTGGTGTAAATCAGCTCCTGAGCCAAGCTGTCGGCCGTATTCGGAGTGTTAAGGGACAACGTATTTCCGGGAGTTATATTATTAATTCCCACTTTGCCGCTAGCCAGGGCTGCCAACGTCGCACTCGAGTAAGTATTACCAATCCGGACATCGTCAGCAGTTGAGATAAAGAACGGGATTTTTCCGCTAGTATTGTCGGCTAACCCAAATGAAGCCGTTGAGGCCAGATCAAGACCAGGACCCTGTTGCCAGGTCAAAGTACCGGCGTTGTTGTAATAATTGACCCAGGCTGCGGCCTCGCCGCTATTACCGGCTTGCAAGGCTAAGTTGGACCGATTGGCCGGTCCGAGGATTTGGAGTTTTCCTAGGCTCGGATTGGCCGTGCCAATTCCAACGTTACCACCATTTTGAAGTACCAATTGAGTAATGCTGCTGTTGGTTCCAAGAGCTAAGTTAACGGCGGCGTTGGTGATGATTCTAGCCGCACCGCTAGACAGATTATCTGCGATCAATGTATCAGCTGGAGAACTTTGGGTAGCATAAAGCCCACCTCCCTTAGCTCTTAGTGTTCCCACCACATCAAGCGCGAAGGCCGGTGTAGTCGTCCCTATCCCAACATTCCCACCCTGCAAGATTGCGGCGTAAGTTGTGTCATTGACGTTGGCGGTGGTGACATCAATATCCAGTCCTCGCACAGTATTTGCTAACGTTCCTCCATCCGTTACCGTCGCTTTTATCAAGCTAAGTGCGTCTAGAGTTGTCGATGGAGAATTAGTCACAGATAGCTGATGAACAACGGGAGAACCGCCGACCCCGTTATAGGTATAAGTAAGAAGTTGGGCGCTACTGGTTGGTGTTCCGGAGAAGGTTTGGGAAAATATTCCCGTTCCCGATAGCATCGTCAGGTTTTGGTTGGCCGCCAAGGTCAGTCCCCCGTTAGCGGAGAGTAGGCCTGAAGCTGACAGGGTGGTAAAGGCCCCATTTGCGGTAGTAGTTGCACCAACGCTGGTACCGTTAATCGTCCCGCCGGTCGCGGTTAGAGTCCCCGCCGTGATCGAGTTGGCGGCGTTGGATAAAGTTACGGAATTGGAGTAAGTCCCCGATAACCCCGCCGATTGCAACACCCCGGTACCGCTCAGGATTTGGGCTCCATTGACCCTCAAGACATCGGTCAGACCGGTCCCGAAATTGAGTCCATAAAAGCTGTTATTAGCGAGTGTGGTGACGTTTCCAAAGCTGATCCCAACGATAGTGTTAGCGCTGGCATTGGCGTTAGTGGTCCCAATCAAGTTGATGCCCAGTCCACTAACCGTCGTGAGCGTAGCCCCAGCATTGCTGTTGGTCACGGTCCGGGTGTCACCAGTCCCAGCCACGCCAGAGGAATACCCCTGCGTAATGATACCGGTCCCGCTGGTGAGAGTCAGATTTTGATTGGCAGCTAAGGTCAGTCCCCCGTTAGCGGAGATGAGACCAGAAGCGGAGATCGTCGTGAAAGCACCGGTGTTAGCGGTGGTGGCTCCGATCGGGGTGTTGTTAATGGTTCCACCGCTGATAGTGAGGGCGTCAACGACGTTGGCGTCTGTAATACAGGCGGTACAGGTTAGGGTTAGTCCGCCGGATAAGTTGGTGGCTCCGGAGGCACTTAGAGTGGTGAAAGCTCCAGTTGAGGTAGTAGTTGCACCGACGCTGGTACCGTTAATGGTCCCACCAGTCGCCGTTAAGGTGCCAGCAGTAATGGAATTCGAAGCACTAGATAAGGTCAAAGCGTTGGAGTAGGTCCCGGACAGGCCGGCGGATTGCAAAACGCCAGTCCCATTTAAGATGGTGGTTCCACCAACGATCAAAGTATTGGTTAGTCCGGTCCCAAAGTTAAGGGCGTTAAAGGTGTTGTTAGTTTGGGCGGTGATGTTAGGTAGCTGTAAGCCGTTAATAGTGTTAGTTCCCGTCCCGTTAGCAGTTCCCACTAAAGCCAGCTGGACCCCGTTAACCGTGGTTGTGCCAGTGCTGGCCGAATCAGTGACACTTAAGGTCTTAGCGTTGCCGGTGGTGTTGACGTAGGTCTGAGCCTCGGTCCCAGTTCCCGAAGTAAAGGTCAGGTTCTGGTTAGCGGCTAAGGTCAGTCCCCCGTTAGCGGAGATAAGGCCAGATGCACTAAGCGTAGTGAAGGCGCCGGTCCCTGGAGTCGTGGAGCCAATCGGGCCCGGGGCGGCGAAGGTGGCACCGTTAAGAGAACTGGCGTTTAAGTTAGCGACGTTAGTAGTTGAGGCGACCACGAACGGGGCACTCCCAGTGGCAACAGTCGAGGTGATCTGTCCCGAAGCGGCGATGGTGGTGAAAGCTCCAGTGGAAGTAGTGGTGGCCCCGATTGAGGTGTTGTTAATGGTCCCCCCAGAAATCGTTAAGGCATCAACTACATTAGTGTCAGTGATACAGGCTGTACACGTTAGGGTGAGTCCGCCGGATAAGGTGGAAGCGCCAGTCGCCGATAAGGTAGTAAATGCTCCAGTCGAGGTGGTAGTAGCTCCAACGGAAGTACCGTTAATCGTCCCACCGGTGGCAGTAAGGGTGCCAACGGTGATGGAATTGGAAGCACTAGATAGGGTTAGAGCGTTGGAGTATGTTCCGGAGAGGCCCGCGGATTGTAAGACGCCAGTGCCGTTAAGGATGGTCGTGCCTCCAACGATTAGGGCGGAGTTAAGTCCCGTTCCTAGGTTAATTCCATTAAAGACGTTGCCCGCCACCGGGGTAACGTTCGGTAAGATAATTCCGTTTGTCGTCGCTGAAGTCCCAGATCCCACTAGGGCGATGCTAAGACCCGAGACTGTACCCGCGGCGGAAGAGGTGTTGGTGACAGTTTGCGCGGCGGCGTTGCCAGAGGTGTTGGAGAATGTTTGGGTGATAATCCCAGTCCCAGAGGTTAAGGTCAGGTTCTGGTTAGCGGCTAAGGTGAGCCCACCGTTAGCGGAGATCAGACCCGATGCACTAAGGGTAGTAAATGCTCCAGTCGAGGCGGTCGTGGAACCAATCGGACCGGGAGCCGCGAAGGTGGCTCCGTTAAGACTCGAAGCGTTTAAGTTAGCGACGTTAGTAGTGGAGGCGACCACGAACGGCGCGCTCCCAGTGGAGACAGTTGAAGTGATCTGCCCGGAAGCTGAGATCGTCGTGAAAGCACCGGTGCTAGCGGTAGTCGCACCAATCGTAGTGTTGTTAATGGTTCCACCAGAGATGGTGAGAGCGTCAACGACATTGGCGTCCGTAATACAGGCGGTACAGGTTAAGGTTAGTCCACCCGATAAGGTCGAGGCTCCCGAGGCGCTAAGGGTAGTGAAAGCGCCAGTCGAGGTCGTGGTGGCTCCAACACTAGTACCGTTAATCGTTCCACCAGTGGCGGTTAGAGTCCCAGCGGTGATGGAGTTAGAGGCGCTAGATAGGGTTAAAGCGTTGGAGTATGTGCCGGATAGACCGGCGGATTGCAAAACGCCAGTCCCATTTAAGATGGTGGTTCCACCAACGATCAAAGTATTGGTTAGTCCGGTCCCAAAGTTAAGGGCGTTAAAGGTGTTGTTGGTCTGGGCGGTGATGTTAGGTAGGAAAACAGCATTAAGGGTATTGCTACCAGTTCCGTTGGCGGTTCCGGTCAAAGGAATAGAGATCGTACTGACCGTGTTCGAACCAGATGAACCGGAGTTGGTCGTGTTGACGGTAACTGCGTTTCCGCCGGTATTAACATACGTCTGGGTGTAAGTTCCTGTTCCGGAAGTAAGAACTAGGTTTTGATTCGCCGCTAAGGTCAAACCGCCGTTAGCCGAGATCAACCCTGAAGCTGACAGCGTGGTGAAAGCCCCGGTTGAGGTGGTGGTCGCACCAATCGGGGTGTTGTTAATGGTTCCACCACTGATAGTGAGAGCGTCGACGACGTTGGCATCAGTTATACAGGCTGTACAGGTGATGGTGGCTCCACCCGAAAGAGTTGTTGTTGAAGAAGCGGATAAGGTGGTGAAAGCACCAGTCGAGGCGGTCGTCGCTCCAACTGAAGTACCGTTAATAGTTCCCCCGATCGCAGTCAGGGTTCCGGCGGTGATGAAGTTAGCGGAGTTAGAAAGAGTTAGGGCGTTGGAGTAAGTTCCTGATAATCCGGTCGACTGCAGGACGCCGGTACCATTAATAATCGTCGTCCCGCCAACTACTAGGGTATTAGTCAGACCGGTTCCGAAGTTAAGGGCGTTGAAGGTGTTGTTGGTTTGAGGAGTAATGTTGGTCAAAAGAAACCCGTTAATAGTGTTAGAGCCAGTTCCGTTGGCAGTGCCAGTCAGGTTTATTTGCTGTGAGTTGACCGTCGTCGTCCCGCTCGAAGCGGAATTGGTGACATTATAAGTAGCAGCGGTACCGCTAGTGTTAACGTAGGTTTGAGTATAAATTCCAGTCCCAGAACTTAGAGCTAGATTTTGATTGGCGGCGACAAATAGGCCGGCGTTAGCGCTAATCAGTCCCGAAGCCGCTAGAGTGGTGAAGGATCCAGTACTAGCCGTTGTCGCTCCAACTGGCGTGTTATTGACTGTTCCGCCACTTATTGTTAGAGCATCAACCACATTGGTGTCGGTGATACACCCAGTACAAGTGATGGTTGCGCCTCCTGACAAGGACGCGTTAGAAGTAGCTGACAAGGTAGTAAAGCTTCCCGCGCCGGCAGTGGATTGGCCGATGGTAGTGCCGTTGATAGTCCCTCCAGTCGCCGTCAGAGTTCCCGCCGTGATGGAGTTGGAGCTACTAGATAAAGTGAGGGCATTAGAGTAAGTACCTGACAAACCGGCGGACTTGAGTATTCCGGACCCGTCCACAATTTGCGTTCCACCAACTACCAAAACCGAACTGAGCCCAGTCCCGAAGTTAAGGCCGTTAAAAGTGTTGTTGGTTTGGGGCGTAATATTGGGGATCAGCAGGGCATTAATATTATTCGATCCAGTCCCATTAGCCGTTCCGGTCAGGGCAATCCTCAGTGTATTAACGGTAGTAGTACCAGACGAAGCGCTGTTGGTTACATTGAGGAATTTGGCGTCTCCGCCAGTGCTAGTGTAATTCTGAGTCTCGGATCCCGTTCCAACCGTGTACGTCAGATTTTGGTTGGCCCCTAAAGTAATTCCCCCGTTGGCGCTGATCAACCCCGACGCGCTGAGTGTAGTGAAAGCCCCAGTTGAAGTGATCGTGGCCCCGATCGGAGTGTTGTTAATGGTTCCACCACTGATAGTTAGGGCGTCGACGACGTTGGAGTCAGTGATACACCCGGTACAAGTGATACTAGCCCCACCGTTCAGTGAGGCTAATCCTGATGAACTAAGGGTGCTGAAGGCCCCGGTACTAGCCGTCGTAGCCCCAACCGAGGTCCCATTGATCGTTCCCCCGGTCGCAGTCAGGTTGTTGGTCGAAATAACGTTGGTCCCGTTGGACAAAGTTACGGCGTTGGAGTAAGTTCCAGAGAATCCGGCCGACTGTAGGACTCCAGTACCATTAATGATCTGGGCACCCCCAACTCTTAGCGCGTCGGTAAACCCAGTTCCTAAGTTAAGAGCGTAAAAGGAATTGTTGGTGAAAGCGCTGATATTGGGAAAGAAAATCCCATTAATCGTATTGGCGCCGGTTCCATTATTAGTGCCGGTCAGAGCGATCCTAGCCGCGTGAACTGTATTAGACCCGGAAGACCCGGTATTAGTGACATCCAAGAAAACGGCGTTACTACCAGTACTCTGATAGGTCTGGGTGAAAATACCAGTCCCAGTGGCGATGGTGAAATTTTTATTGGCGGCCAGCGTGGTACTGCCGTTTAACCCAACCAACCCCGTTGAGGTATCAAACGTCCCAGTGCTAGCCGAGGCGGAGAAGTTTCCTGAGGTCTGGGTGTAACCAGTAATATTTTGCAGGGCCCCGGCGTTGGTTAGACGGCTGGTGCTGGCAGTTAAGATATCTCCCGAGACCAAATTAACGTTGCCGCCTTCAAAGATTCGCACCCGCTCCGTCGTCCCGCCCGTCTCGAAGACGAAGTCGTCAGCCCCAGCCGTAGCCGCGGTTTGAAATTCCAAGGCTGACTGGACTGTTCCAGTGTTAGATACGATGTAAGGGTCCAAGATCCCAACCGTCAGTTTACCGGTCCCAGTCGGACCGATCTTAACAGCTCCCGAACCAGCGTTAATAATGAGATCGGCGTTACTGGTCGTCGCGATGGAAGGAGAAGCTCCAGTAAAGGTGTGATTGCCGGCCTGACTGGTCGCCCCACCTGATGTGACACTAAACTTAGAGACTCCTCCGGCTTGTAGATCGAGTAGATTCCCGGAGGGCGAGACGTTGGAGTTATTGGCCAAAATAAGCGCCTGACCAGCCGCTGCGTTGCCAGACTGAGTAACGGACAGGGCTGAGTTGGTGCCTGAGTTGGTCAAACTCAGAACCCCAGCCGCCCCAGTATTGGTGTTGGTGAAGTCATATAGATTGCCAAGGTACGAGGCTGAGGAGGTGTCATGAGCGTTTTTAGCTAAGAAAGTTCCGCCTGAGGAAAGCGCGAAGCCGCAGTTTGCCGAATTCTGAAGACAAACCGTCCCCCCTTCGTCGGGTAAGTTTACTGTTCGGGCAGCGGTGGGCTGAACAAATCCGAGAGTTGTATTGAAGCTAGTGCCCTTGAAAACTTCCGAAGTCGCGAGGTAGGCTGTGCGGAAAGCTAAAGTAGAAGATCCCAAGTCGTCAGCGTTATTGACGCTCGGTGTAAAGTTTCCAGCGACAGTACCTGATCCTAAAATATTCGTAACCACTCCCGACCTAGCCAGATTAATCACGGAAGCGTTGGAGTTACCGATCCAAATCGAGCGATCAGACTGGGCCGTAGCAGTATCAATAAATACCGCGCCAAAACTCTGTAAAGTCAGGGTGCTGTTGGTCAGGGAAGCTCCGCCCGGGTTAGCCGTGGTAAGTGAGATTGACGATACTCCGGTGACTGCCCCCGTCGTGGTCACATTAAGACCACCATTGGAAGCGAGAGAAAAGGTGCCAGTGGCGTTACCGATAACTGTGTTGGAAATTCCGGAAGAATTGATATTAGCTGTTCCACCAGAGACAGTCAGCCCCCCGAAGCCGGTCAGTAGTCCCGCAGATGTGATCGTGCCTGAACCAGTCGTTGAGATGTTACCAGAACTGGTGACATTATCCCCCGCGGTAGCTGTCGAAAGGGTGGTTCCGCTTCTTGTCCAGTACCCAACGGTCCCCGTTGCTGAACCAGTAATATTTCCGCTACAGGTGAAGTTACCGTTGGAATTAGTGACGCTACAACCAGTCGACCCCGAACCACCACCGATTAGAACGTCACCAGTCGAAACACTGCCGATATTTATCGTTCCAGTGCCGTTCGCATCCAGATTAAGAGTGGCATTAAGCGTCGCCAAAGAGATTGACGGGCTAGCTCCAGTTAGACTGATATTTCCAGCCTCGGTAAACCTGATCTTCTCGACTCCAGCCGGCTCAAAAACGAAATCATCCGCTCCTGCGGTAGCGGCGGTCTGAAATTCCAAAGCCGACTGGACCGTACCAGTATTAGCCACGATATAAGGGTCCAAAATTCCAACCGTCAGCTTACCAGTCCCAGTAGGACCGATCTTAACGGCTCCGGATCCGGCATTGATGATGATATCGGCGTTAGCCGTTGAGGAAATCGTACCCCCCGCCGTCAAGGTGATATCTCCGGCCAAGGTGAGGTTACCGGCCGAGGTGATGAAGTTATTGGCAACGTTAAAAAATCCGATATTCCCGGTTGAGACTGATCCAAGGGTAATCGTGCCGGTCCCATTGGCATTGACGGTTAGGTTGGTATTAGCCGTGGAGGCCGAGATATTAGGATTGGCTCCGGAGAAAGTCAGATTCCCACCCAAGGTAGTCAAATTTGCTCCAGAAACGGTCAAGGTATTGTCCAGGGTAGTTGCGCCGTGTAAGGTCAGAGTTCCTGGAGTTGTAGTCGAACCGATAGTATTGACAGTGGAAGAACCCGTACCTATGGTGGAACTCCCCGATGAAGTTAAGGTTGTAAATGCCCCGGTTGATGCAGTGGTCGCCCCAATCGCAGTCGAATTAATACCGGTAGCGGTGGTGTTAAAGTTGCTCGAAGTAAAGGTTAAGGCGTTGGCACCGGCGTTAATTGACGAAGCCGCCAGTCCTGATAAGCTCAGAGCGCCTGAAGTGGCTGTTAAGTTGAGAGCCCCGGTTGTTAAAGTAAGTCCATTTGAGGCCGTCAATAGTCCGGCTGAGGTAATAGTTCCAGATCCAGTCGTTGAGATATTACCAGAGGTCGACAGCGTCCCCAGCTCATTAATCGTTAGTTTAGAGACTCCGCCGGATTGAATGTCGAGAGCGAGATCGGTGGCGGCATTGGTGTCGTTAAGTATCAAAGCCGTGGCAGTACCCTGCTGAGTGAGAGTTAAGGATTGATCAGTCGCGGTATCGGCGAAAGTTAAGGCAATATTTCTGGCATCGGTGGTCGTGATGGTGTTGCCAGCGT
This sequence comes from Patescibacteria group bacterium, assembly GCA_038228785.1. Taxonomy (GTDB): domain Bacteria; phylum Patescibacteriota; class Microgenomatia; order Woykebacterales; family JBBROZ01; genus JBBROZ01. The sequence continues at coordinate 14,899 of JBBROZ010000008.1, read as the reverse complement.
TGTAAGCGGACTGCAAGGTCGCTGACGACGATCCCGCTGTACAAGTTACCACCGTGGTGCCGTTTAGACAAAGCGCTGTCCCCGAGTTGGCTAGAAGTCCTGAAAAAGTCACGGTTGAGGAAGCCGCCAGGGTGGTGAAGGCAGCGGTTGAGGTAGTCGTGGCGCCAATCGCCGTTGAGTTGATACCAGTAGCGGTGGTATTGAAATTAGAGGACGTGATAGTCAGGGCGTTAGCGCCGGTCGATAACGAGCTAGCAGATAAGCCGGAGAGGGTTAGAGCTCCAGAAGTGGCGGTTAAGTTGAGAGCCCCGGTAGTTTGGGTCAGGCCGTTACTGGCGGTCAGGAGGCCAGCCGAAGTGATCACACCCGTTCCAGTGGTCGAGATATTGCCGGAAGTTGAGAGCGTTCCAAGCTCAGTGATCGTTAGCTTCGAAACAGCACCCGATTGAATGTCAATCGCATTATTAGTTCCCGCATTGGTGTCGTTAAGGATCAAAGCTGTAGCCGTCCCTTGCTGGGTCAGGGTCAGGGACTGATCGGTAGCAGTATCAGCCAGCGTGATGGAAATATTTCTGGCATCGGTAGTGGTAATGGTATTGCCGTTGTTGTAGGCGCTTTGCAGCGTGGCTGTCGAAGAACCGGTCGTACAGGTTTCAACGTTGGTCCCGTTCAAACACAGCGGCGCGGTTCCAGCTACCCCCAAACCAGAGAAGTTCACGGTTGAGTTGGCGGCCAAGGTGGTGAAGGCCCCCGTGCCCCTGGTGGTCGACCCAATAGCTGAGGAATTGATACCGGTGGCTGTGGTATTGAAGTTAGTGGCTGTGACGGTCAGGGCATTGGCCCCGGTTGAGATGGACGAAGCTCCCAAACCGCTCAGAGTCAGCGCTCCCGATGTGGCGGTCAGGTTAAGGGCTCCTGTAGTTTGAGTCAATCCGTTACTGGACGTCAGGAGGCCAGCCGAAGTGATCACACCCGTACCCGTGGTCGAGATATTGCCTGAGGTCGTAACATTGTCCCCTGATGTGGCTGGGCTAAGTGTCGTCCCGGACCTGGACCAGTACCCCACTGTGCCGGCCGAGTTGCCCAAAATATTGCCGGTACAGGTAAAGTTTCCGTTGGAGTTAGTGACGGTACATCCGGTCGAGCCCGATCCCCCGGCTAGATTGACATCGCCAGTTGAAATCCCGGCAATGTTAACTGCCCCAGAGGTGCCGGCGTCGATATTGAGCGGCGTCGCCGCAGTTGTGACGGCAATCGACGAGGTGGCCCCGGTGAAATTTAGGTTACCTCCGACGGAGGTATTACCGGTGGTGGTTAGGGTGGCACCGGTAATACTCCCGCCAGAGATAGACCCTGTTCCGGCGTTTATAGCTGCATTATTAGTAGCGATCCCGCCATTGGCACTAAGTAGTCCCGAAATTGTCGCAGCTCCATCGATTGCCCCAATTCCTACGATGTGCAGGTTGCCGTCGCTACTGATAGATGCCTGCTCGGTTCCTAAAGCATTTTTGATCTCAAACAGCTTGGTCGACGTCCCGGGATTAACGGTGGGCTGAATCAGTAAGCGGTCGGCGGCATTGCCGGTTAGCTTGATCTGCCCCGAGGAAACAAGGTCAGCCAGTGTAGTGGTTCCTGTAACATTTAGAGTGTTGTTAAGCGTAGAGGCCCCGGTGACAGTTAGCGTTCCGCCAATCGAAGCATTACCGGTGGTGGTTAGGGTGGCACCGGTAATGCTTCCAGTGGTGGAAACGTTATCACCTATGTTTGAGGGGCTCAGAGTTGTCCCGCTACGACTCCAGTACCCAACTGTTCCAGCTGGAGGCGCAAAGAGATTGTTATCAATGGTCACATTGCCAATCAGGTGGCTAGTACCAGTCACGGTCAGGTTTCCACCCACGGTGAAGTCGCCTGAACCGCCCCCAGAACCAGAAGTGACCACTGAGTCAGCAAAGATAGTTTTGTAACGTAAAGTCGGAGTTCCGATATTGTAGGTCAGGTCTTTGCTGGGCTGGATGTCTTTTGAAGTCACGGTTCCACCAATCGTGGCGTTGCCGCTCTTGTCGATCGAAGCGGCCGTGAGATAAAGAGCTCCAAAACGATTTAGCGGAGTTCCCAGACTACCCTTGCCGTCAACGATCGGGAACAACTCGGCATGACCAGAGGCTGAGATAGTACCCTGAGCTAGTAGGTTAGTTTGGTTGTATCTAACTTGTACACTGCCTTCCGTGACCTGCCAATCATCGACACAGGCGACTCCTTTGGTGTAGCCCTTAAACTCAATCGCCGGATAGGCTCCGATTGCGCTAGCAGACAAAGTCAGTCTCTGCCAATCAAAGGTTCCTGATAGGAAGTAGTCTTGTTTACTAACAAACTTACCGCTAGCATCCTTTAACCCGATCCTGATATACCCATTCGAGCTAAGACCGACCCCTTTAACCCAAGCTGAAAGGGCGGGGTCGATTTCGGATCGGGTTAAGGTTTGGGACTGTTTGATTCCGCCCGCATTTACGCCCGTAAGGATGAATTTGATCGCATTCTGACCAGTGCGACTACAATCCTGACTGACGAAGGAATTAGTACTATCACTCAGATTAATATACTGCCACCCATCAGGTGCTCCAGAGTTATTGAGCTCAAATGAGGAATTTTGGATTTCATTTTGCGTGGAAGAGTCTAGGCTGGTTACACCGGCATTGGCGGTCGCCCTCGCCTCCAAGGCAATATCTTTAACCGACTGATTCTGGGTCGTTAGATCCTGGGTCGCTAAGGCTACGACCTTGGTAGTGTCTTCGACGTTTTTAATTCGAAAGTTCTGATCAGCCTCCTGCTTATAGCTAGTTTGGGCATCGAGCGTCGTGCTACCCGTCGCCGGAATCAGGTTTAGCGTCGTTAAAACCTGCTGGCTAAGTTCCCCGGCGCCTCTACCCGATAGATAGATGGGAATACTCATGATTAGAACCCCCATGCTGACGAATCCGGCTGAGGCCAGTAGAATAGGTTTCGAAGGCAACCAGGTCCGCTTGGAGAGTTTGTTATCGGTGACTACTATCTGGCGATTATCAATTGAACTTACTTGATTGCTAACGGGGTGGGTTATTAAAGCGGGTTTTATAGGCTCAGGCTGGGCCAAGTCTGTTGTGAACCACGAGGCCGCACCCTCAGCCTGGGCGATCTGTTGGACCGTCTCGCCTGATCTCAAGCGACGTTCCACATCTTTGAGCGTCTCCAAGGCTGAAATTGGATAGTGGCCAACCGTATTCGCCGATCCGTTCACGGTCTGCCTTTGAGCATTTGGTAAGATTCCAAGCTTGGTTAGATACCTGATGTAGTTGACTGGATCGCCGCTACCTAGATAGATGCCTTGCAGCCTGGCACGGCTGATCAGGTCGGTGGTCGGGATATCAGTTGGGGTCCCCTGGTCGACAATCTGTTGAATAGTCCAACCTGATCTAACTAAGCCGGAAATTTGACGGAGCGAGTCTAGAGACGATTTTGGATAGTGACCAACGGTGTAGTTTCCCCCATTAAAACCCAATCGTCTGGCTGGAGGAAGTAGACCGACTTTGGTGAGGTAACGAACATAGTTGGCTGGATCACCACTGCCAACGTATAAACCCTCGGACATAGCGAGGCGGATTAGTTCCGTTGTCGGAATTAGTTTGTGGGGGTCGAGCAGTGAATCCAAGCAGTGTGCCCTCTGTTTGGGGTCGCGGAAACCTCTTTCCGTGACGAGAATCTATCTGGTGCAAGCGTACTACTATATCTATATACTGTCAAGAAACTGCTTGCTAGGTCGGTCTATTTTCGGCTTGGTAGATATATTATGATACCTTTAGGTAAGTACCCAAGGAGAAGACTAAGAATATTGTTTGGGGAAAAGATTAGCCTAAGCTAGGCTCTCTTTAGACGCAAAGAGTCAACCGCTCGATTGAGTAGTTGCAGATACAACTCAAAGCCGACCAAGGAAACAGTTCCATGCTGCTCTACTCCTAGTAAGTTGCCAGCCCCCCGAATCTCCAGATCTCTCTCAGCTAAGTTGAACCCAGACCCGAGTTCTGAAGCCTCTGAGATAGCCTCCAAACGATCTCTCGAGGAGCCCTTGGGGATGTAACCCCGAGGGTAAAGCAGATAGGCGTAGCCCTGTTGAACAGACCGACCCACCCGCCCCCTAATCTGATACAAATCAGCTAAACCGAAGCGGTGGGAGTCCTTCACAATGACGCTATTAGCATTCGTAATATCTAGACCAGAACCGATAATACTAGTACAAACTAGAACATCAAAATCGTGATTAAGAAAAGAACGCATGACCTTCTCCAAGTCCCGTCCAGGCATCTCCCCGTGTGCAAATTCAAAACTTATATCAGGGAGCAGCTTCCTAAGTTTCTCGGCCTCGCCCGCAATCGACTGGACCCGGTTGTGTACAAAATAAGCCTGACCACCGTTCGCCACCTCACGTCTAATAGCGGTCACCACCAGATCAGTATCGTAAGGCCCGATGTAGTTCTTCACGGCTAATCTTCCCTCTGGGGCATCCGACACCAATGAAATGTCACGTAACTTGGTAAGTGCCAGATGTAAGCTACGCGGAATAGGCGTGGCTGAGAGGGACAGAACATCGAGTTCCGAGCGTAATTTTTTCAGTTTTTCTTTATGTAATACCCCGAAACGGTGCTCCTCATCTATAACCAAAAATCCCAGTCTCCTCAGGCGAACATCAGCAGATAGTACTCTTTGAGTGCTAATTAGTATGTCTACCTCACCTGATTCAAGACCAGATAGGATTTTGGATTGGGCGGCGTGATCTTGAAAGCGGGACAACACCTCAACTCTAATGGGAAAAGGCCGCAGGCGCTCCTTAAAGGTGAAATAGTGTTGCTCAGCTAATATGGTCGTCGGAACCATAATTACTGCCTGGAAGCCACCTTGCACGACCTTGAAAGCGGCTCGTAGTGCTAACTCGGTCTTACCAAAACCGACATCCCCGACTAACAATCGATCCATCGGACGAGTCGAGACCAGGTCAGACTTTATTTCTTGAAGCGATCTCTCCTGGGAAGGAGTTAGCTGAAATGGGAATGCACTCTCTAATTCCTTTTGCCAGGCACTGTCCTCCGGAAACGGGGGGCGGGTTTTTGCTTCCCGCTGCGCATAAAGTTTGAGTAAGTCCTTGGCGATGCTCACCAAATCAGCACTAACTTTACTTTTAGTCCTCTCCCAGGCGGCTGTACCCATGAAGCTAAGCTGGGGACGGTAGCCTTTCACCCCGATGTATTTACTCAAGCGGTCAATTTGCTGAACTGGTACGAATAGTTTTTCCCCTTTGGCGTACTCGACTAGTAGGTAGTATCTGGGGCGCCCTTCGAGATTCCGCTCCTCGATCCGAAGAAAACGGCCGATTCCATGATCTATATGGACCACCAGATCTCCAGCACGGATATCCGAGATTAGCAGTCGTTCAAATTTTGATAGATAGTCCTTGGGCCATTTTACCGCCATAGAAGATGTAAAAAGGTATCTAAATATATCAATACTATTCAAATTTCGTTTGGGAGAATGGTCTAAAGGATCGAATAGATGAAGCGACTCGACTTTGTTTCCAAAGAAATCTAAACGAACTGGAGACTGATAACGCTCCAGCCAAATATCAACTACGCCTCCACGAACGCTAAACTGGCCCGGGCGTTCGACTTGAGACAGGTTCATATTTTCGTAGGCTAGGGATATAAGAGCCCTTTTAAGATCTTCCGGGCTCAGAAAATCCTTAATACGCACGGAAAAAGCCTCTCCGCGCTGTAGGCGGAGGGGGGTGGGGGCAGGTTTACTAACGATTAATCTTTTTCGAGCCAATCTTTGATTATCTCCTTGGCAGATTCAATAACCTTGTTTATTTCTTTTTCTTCTACTTTGGTGAATCGTTCTAATACGAAACGGTCGCCTGGAGTTTCCCCACGCGGACCAGTTCCAATCCGCAGCCTCCAAAATGCGTTGGTCCCAAGTTCACCAATAATCGAGTCGACACCATGATTTCCGGCCGAAGACTTACCTGCTTGTAAACGAATTTCCCCAAAAGGCAGGTCTAGCTCGTCATGCAAGACCAAAAGATCCCCTGGAAGTAGCTTGTGAAAACGCAATTGCTCCGCAACTTCTGGACCAACTAAATTGTAAAATGCACGCGGTTTATAAAGTCGCGCTGGAAAGTCGTCGCCTATTAAGGCATCCAGAATACGCTGTCCCACGTTATGACGCGTATCTTGGTAGCTCTCTCCAGGGTTACCTAACCCAACAATTAGTTTGTTCATAAGTTATCACTCCCACTAGTCTTCTGATAACTGGGCACCTGATATAAAGTTAAATTCTTGTAGTTAAACTCCGGCTTTGGTGAAGATTTCATCTTCTAATTTCTCCATTTGCCTGGCCTGAAAATCGTCTTCGTGGTCGAACCCTACCAGATGAAGTATCCCGTGAACCGTCAGACGGCCCAGCATGTGGTCCACCAATATGTCCTGATCTGCAGCTTCTAATCTGGCCACGGGGTATGAGATGACGACGTCGCCAAGTAAGACGGTCTTTCCTGAGGTAGCGCTAGCTTCAAAGTCAGTATTGGGACCATCGACCGGAAAGGACAGAACATTAGTAGTTTTATCCTGACCACGGTATTTTCGGTTCAGGTCTCTTACTTTACGATCCCCAACTACGGAAATCCCTACCTGAACGAACGACTTAATCCCCACCTTGGCTAAAGACTCCTCAACCGACTTACGAATGATCTTTCGATTGACGGGGTAATGAGGCGAAGTAAAAATATCAATCTTTACCAAGCTATTTTGCCTCCTTATTCACTGGAGCGTTTGGAACCTTTACGTCTCCGGGCCGCGGCGTCTCGCTTCTTAGCCATCGAGGGCTTTAGGTAGTACTCACGTTTTTTTAGCTCGGTGAGTAGGCCATCGGCTTGGACTTTTTTATTAAATTTTCTGATCAAAACGTCGATGTGCTCATCGCCGTTTGAAGTAACTTTGATCATGGTGTAAAACACCTCCCTTCAAGGATTGGGTTTCAATTCTCCGCCCAATAGATGCCAATGTAAATGGGGAATATGCTGATACTTGCCTCCATTTACGATTAATTTGTATCCGGCGGTTAAGTTAAAATCACGCACTAATCCCATAGCGGCTTGGCGCATCTCCTCCCAAAGTGCCGAGTCCTCCAGGGCCTCGAAATTTGGCACGTGCTCTTTGGGAATTATTAGTAAGTGCGTTTGGGCCGACGGATTAGCGTCTCGAAAAGCAACTACTGAGGCACTTTCCCAAACTTTGGGAACCGTTATTTGGTCACGTACGATATTACAAAAGACACACTGACTTACCGTCATAGATTATAAAATTGCACCTAAAAGAGTACATATAATACTCTTAAAAATCTGGGCCTAACCGCAGTATATATAAAAGGTAATGTTACTGCAACGACCTACCTTGCACACAAATTTATACGAGCGTAACTTTCCAAATACGGACTCCTTGCTTTTTACTAAAGCAAAAAGTATTATCCCCCTTACCGTTATCAACGGAAATTGCACCTAGGAGAGGGTCGATGACTAGTATCTACCAGCTGCTTCTTCCCATGGTCTCCCCTCGACGGCGGGGTTCCAAGGAGGAAGAGTTCTTCGGAATCTGCGCGGTTCATGGAAAGATGAGCGCATATTGCCTCATGAGCCCCTACATTAAACCCGGGACGAAGAAAACCTTAGCCTGGAAGGCTCGGAGTATCAGAAAAGTGGTCGACGTCCGAAACGGTTGGTCCGAAGATGTTCACGCCAAGATCAGAATTCGTAACCGAGTCCAGCTGAAGAGACCGATCTGCCGACACTGCCGTGAAGTTGGTAACCTTCATGTGCCGAAGCGAGTTCGTCCGGGAATAGGGCCAACCACGATCGAATCCAGACTCCTTTGCCCAGAACAGTACCTCTGGACACACGACCCCAAACTCCGTCACCACCTCAAGATGAGTGAGGCTATGGCTGTCGGGTCTATCGCCCATAAGGCGATAGCCGAATACCAGCTCAAAGGCGTTCTGACCAAAGACGGCCGACAAGGAGTGGAAGCGCTCGTCAACCTCGCCGTTACCAATCCGCGAGCAGTGGGCCTGCTTCATCCTCTACCAGATACATCGGTTGGCGCGCTCGTCCGAATCAAGGAACGCGTTTACCGCCTGGTAAGAACTGGGATCGAGTCACGATATATCAAAACATTGGCGGATTTAAATCGCGACTCGCGACTTATCTACGCCGAAGTCGAGATGCCGGTAAAAGTTTTGTTCTCAGATATGGCTAAGGAGCTGATCGGCGAGCCGACTAAAGCAAAATTCGACTCAACTTTGGTCGGTCAGCTGGACCGATTCCTCGTTTACTTGCTAGCTCCAAACAGAATCGGAATACACATCCGAGACTGGAAGACCGGCGAAAAGATCCCGGGTCAAAACGAGCTGGCTAGGTACACCCAGGCGCTTCAGATGCGAGCGTACGGAGCTTGGGCTTTATGGGTGGCAAGGTCGAGCTGGGAGAAATTTCCCGAAGTGGAGATCGTACTTGACCATCTTTTTTTGACGGAGACCGAGACCCATTTGCAAAGAGTTAAATTCGATCCTGCCGCTACTTCTGAAACCTTAGCGGATCTACAGACCTATCTGGAGGACGAATTTGAGGCTAAGGCCTACGGCAGAAAGGCCGGATGGCAAAGAATGGCTCATGATAAGTACCCTCCGAGAGAAGGTCCTCACTGCTACAGCTGTCTGGCGTTCAAACTTTGCACCGCCACTCGCGAGCAATCGACGGGATCATATATCGATGACCTCCTGCCGCCTAGAAAACAGATACCCGAGAGACAAAACAAAGCGATTACGCTTTGAAAAGCACCCCCTAAAAAGGGTGCTTTTACCTTAGTTAGAGAGTTTTTTTAGAAAGGCGGACGCAGAAATTACTTCAGAAGTGGACGTGTCGCGTCGTTTAACCTCGACCCCACCGGCAGCTAGAGATTTGGGACTAACGATCACCCGCCAGGGTATCCCAATCACGTCAGCATCGGCCAGCTTCACTCCTGGGGACTCATCACGGTCGTCATAAAGTACCTCAAAGCCTGACTGGGTTAATTTAGTCTCCAAGCCCTCGGCCACTTCACGAACCTTCATATCACCCACTTGTAAGCTCACCAAATGCACCTTAAAGGGCGCAACGTCTTCCGGCCAGCTCAAGCCCCGCTCATCATGATAAATCTCGGCCAGCGTCCCTAGAGCCCTTCCCACTCCAATTCCATAACTCCCCAGCCAGACGTAGCCTTCCTGGCCGGACTGGTCAGTAAACTTCACGTTCATTTTCTTAGAATACTCCGTCCCGAAACGAAAAATATTGCCCACCTCGACCCCGCGACTGACCGCGATCAGCCCACCACACTGGGGGCACTTGTCGCCTTCTGCGACTGAGGCGACTTCTTTGTTCTCGGCAAAGTCACATTTCTGACAATAAAAGATCGTATCTTCGCCGGCCTCACTCAGAACCTGAAACTCGTGGCTGGGAACGGCGGTGAAAACTCCTCCGGAAGCCGTAACTCGTTTGACGTCCAGACCCAAACGCTTGAAAACCTGGAAGTAAGCCTGCGAAACGATCTCGTAGTAACGGTTCATATCCTCTTCTGAGGTGTGAGCCGAATAAAGATCCTTCATAACAAACTCTTTGACCCGAATCAGCCCACCCCGTGGGCGCGGTTCGTCCCGAAGTTTTGTGGCGAAGTGATAAAAAGAAATCGGAAAGTCCTTGTAGCTATGAGCGTGCTTGCGGATGAGATCTAAAGCGGTTTCCTCGTGAGTGAAGGCCAAACCGATGTCCTTGTCCGATTTGTCCTTGAGCTGGTACATCGCCCCCTTCAGACTCTCCCATCGTCCCGTCTCGGACCACAACTCTTTGGGCTGGAGAACCGGCATGGCTAGCTCCTGCCCACCAACCGCGTTCATCTCTTCTCTGATGATCTGGGTGATCTTATCAGCGGTTCGTTTGCCGAGAGGCAGTAACGTAAATACCCCGGCCGCTAGCTGGTCGATGTAGCCGGCCCGGTAAAGCAGCTGCTGGCTGACTAGCTCGGTGCCCGAGGGGGCCTGGCGCTCGGTTTTAGGGAATAAAGCGGAATATTTCATGTATTTTGCCACCTAGTGAGGTGGTAGTAACGATCTTAACTAGATCATTATAGGTGATAAGCACGATCAGGAGCAGCACCACGATGAATCCCCCAGTATGAATATAGCGCTCTAACTTGGGGTAAAAATCCCGCCTGACAACCGCCGAGATGAGTACGAAAGCTAATCGCCCCCCGTCCAAAGCTGGGATCGGCAAGACATTCATTAAAGCTAAACTGAGACTCAGTAGTGCTGCTAGGATCACGATGTTTGACGGGTCAATCTGGACCACTTTGTAAGTGGTGTAGGCGACCCCGACTGGACCTGAAAGCTTGTCGCCAATCCCGTTACCCCCGGTGGGGAGGCTAACAATCGCCTGGCCCAAAACCCCCAGCACCTGAGACATGTAGTCAAAGGAGAACTTAGTGGCCTCGACCGGAGCTTCGTACCAATTGAAGGCCTTTTTTTCTAGAACTGGCCCGATCACCACCCCGACTGCCCCCTGCCCGACTGGTGGGTTGGTCCGAGGAGTGAGGCTGATAGTATTCTCCTGACCGGACCTAGTGACCAGAAGCGCCACCGGCTGTGAGGGACGCGCTTTGATAGCATCTTGAAAATCCTTGGCGGACCCGACGCTGCGACCGTCAACCTGAGTTATAACATCCCCTTCTTTTAGCCCGGCGGACTCAGCCGGACTACCCACCGCCACCTGACTGATTTGGATCTTACCAGTTGGGACGCTCGTGCCCTGGACCAGGAATATTCCGCTCAAAAGAGCTATCGCCAAAATTAAGTTCATCGCCACCCCTGCGACTAAGACAATTGAGCGCTTGAAGCGATTGATCGATCCAAAGGTCCCGGGACCACTCTCGGCTTGAGTATCCTCACCAGCAATGCTGACGAATCCCCCGATTGGGATGTAATTTAGAGAGTAAATAGTCCCGCCACGCTTGATCCCGTAAGCCCGGGGTGGAATACCCAAACCAAACTCCTTGACGGTTAGTCCAAATGCCTTGGCCGTCAAGAAATGGCCCAACTCGTGGACCAAAACTAAAATAGTTAGCACTAGTAGAAATAAAAGAATGGACAGAAGAATGGTCAAACGGTTAGAACCTCAGTTTCCTTGGCTTTGGACATTGTTTCTAGCTCTAATGTGAGCTGATCGACCTGACGCTGGATTTGCGACTGCCCTCTTTTGACATCGTCCTCACTGATCTCCCCGTCTTTTTCACTACGTTCCAATGCCTGAACTCCGTCTTGGCGGGCTTGCCTGACCAAAACTCGAGCCTCTTCAAGCTTGGAACGGACGATTTTGACTAGTTCAACTCGGCGCTCTTCAGTCAGAGGAGGTAGTGGTAGACGAATCGTCGACCCATCAACCGCAGGATTAATACCGAGCCCGGCGGCACTTAGAGCCTTGGCAATAGTCTCGACCTGACCCCCGTCCCAAGGCTGGACCACGATCATTCTAGGATCGGGCGCCGAAATGTGAGCCACGTCTCGTAACTTCATTTTGGAGCCATACAACTCGACTTCGAGCGTGTCAACCATCCCAGGATTGGCCCGGTTGCTACGGATCCCAGACAAGTTATTTTGCAGATCAGTCTTGATCTGAGACAGACGGGTGGAGAGTTTATTTAATGTATCTTGTAGCACTTAGGCTCCTAAAACGAATCGGTGGAAACGCTTGATTTTGATGTTCTCGCCAGTTTTGGCAATATTATCGTGAATGAGATCAGCGATTGTTCGGCCCGGATCTTTAATAAATTCCTGGGTAAGTAGCTCATCAACCGAAGTTGGGTCCATGGCCGCAATTTGCAAGGTGACATCGTGCACTAAAGACTTGAACTCATCGGTTTTGGCCACAAAATCAGTTTCGCAAGCCACTTCAACCATCACCCCGATTTTACCGTCGCCGTGGGTATAAGTCTCGACGACGCCACATCCGGTCGCCCGCTCAGACTTAGACTCAGCCTTGGCAATCCCTAGTGATTTTAAGATCTCCTTAGCTTTCGAAACATCCCCTTTGGCCTCTTCCAAGGCTTTTCTGACGTCCATGACTCCGGCCTTAGTTTCGGCTCGAAGCTTAATCAGGTCTTCTTTACTGATTTCCGGCATCTACTTTTTCCTTTTGGTCAGCGGCTTCTTTGGCTAATTTTTCTTGGTGTTTGCCCCAAGACTCTTTACCGTCAGCGTAAGCGTTGGCGATGGCTGTGGTTAGTAGGTCGATGGCTTTGATAGCGTCGTCGTTGGCCGGGATCGGGTAATCAATGACCGTCGGATCGGCATTGGTATCGGCCAGAGCCACAACGCTCACCCCTGTCTTATGACACTCTCTAATGGCATTGTCTTCTTTTTTAGCGTCGACAATAAAAATTGCTTCAGGCTTTTTGATAAGACGATCGATTCCGCCGATGACTTTTTCCATCTTGGTAATATCACGATCGATCATAAGTTGCTCTTTTTTAGTGAAGTTGGTCAGCTCCTTCTTTTCTCGTTTCTCTCTTAGCTCATTAAGACGTTTAATATTTTTGTGTACAGCTTCGAAATTGGTGAGTAATCCTCCTACCCAACGCTCGGTAATATACATCGCCCCCACTCGCTCGGCTTCTCTTTTGACGATCTCTTGGGCCTGGCGCTTGGTCCCAAGAAAAAGAACTTCCCCACCACCAGCAACGACACCTTGAACATACTGGATCGCCACGTCGAGGCGAGCCGCGGTTTGGGCCAAGTCAATAACGTGAACCCCCTCACGTTCGGTGTAGATAAATGACTTCATCTTGGGATTCCAACGTCTAGACTGATGTCCAAAATGAACACCGGCCTCGAGCAGTTGTTTTAAGCTAACAGAACTCATATAAAATAAACCTTCCTTTTTGTCCGCCGCTGAATGTCCCCGTAGGGAGGAAGTGGATTCCAGCGTGTGTGATGGATGGATATTACCTGATAAGCCCAGTAGAACGCAAGAGGGACCCGCAAAGTTATTTCTAACTCATTGGGTCCCCATGATCTCTATCCGACGGCCGCACTCTCCTCTTTGTATTTTAGGTAATCGAAAACGGGCCGGTTCTCATCCTCAAGCTCTTTGCGATACTGGCTCCAGCCCCTGAAATTGCCGATCCACTCTGGGGAGCCTAGGGCCTGAGCCACGTGCTCGAAAGGTGACATATGTCCAGCCCGACGTAGATCGTCGTGTAGCCGCAGATCCTCCGAAACATCTCTGGTTCCGGCGTGGGTCAGGTAGGACACCCGCGCGCACTTGGCGGCTGAGACAGCTTTCTGCTGTTCGATGGGCAACTGCTGATCCGCCTCTTTTAGAAGAGGGAGGTGCCATCCCCCAACCGACACATACGCTGGCTGATGACTGTAGTAATAATCCGCTAGCATGTCGGCCAGTCGCTTGATCTCGGGCTGCGCTGCCCGGTGACATCTCAGGTTAAAGAAATTGCCGAATTCAGTCCCGGTTGCGATGACCGTGATCCACATCCACGGTTCGATCAGTCGATTAACGAGCTGCTTATGGATCTTCATGTCCTTGAGTCGGACGGCTTGAGCGACGGCACTGTCGCGGGCGTCGAGCCAAGCCCTAATGGCAGCTTCCCTCTCCTCACCCTCCAGCTCGACCTCGGCTTGCATTCCGCTCTTGTTCCTGCCCCAGTAAACCGGGATGGCTGGGTCGTCGATGACGCGCTGGATCAGCTTCTCAACTGGGATAGCGCGCGAGCTAGCTGAGTTGCGAGAAAAGACCCGGTGGGTCATGAACTCAGCATGAACGAACCTGGGATAGGTCAGCTCAACCGTCGTTAACCTGACCCCAGCGTCACTGATCGAGTCAGCTAGAATCTGAACCTGGTAAGCCATTATTCCCCCCCCCTCAGCGATCCGACGTTAGTCCGAGCAGATGCTCGGCCGCTTGGCGCTGGATCTCTTCGCGGGACTCTTCACCGTTGAGCATGACGACATTTCTGGAATCGCGGCAGATCTTGTCTGCTTTATGACGACAGAGCTCCCAGTAATTCTTCCGAACTCTCTCCTGAAACTCGGGGTCTTGATCCCACTTGGAGAGGCGCTGCGTTTGACCACGCTCCGACGCTCGTCTCCTGGCCTCGACGTCACTGACCTGTAGAACAAACACGAGCTCGGGAATTGGAAACAGGGCGTTCAGTTGCCACAGCAGCTCCTCGCTCACCCCATCCGCTTTGCCATAAACAATCGAGGATGAGATATAGCGATCGCAGACAACAAACTCTCCGCGCGCCAAGGCTGGGTTGATGACGTACTTAAGGTGCTCGGACCGGTTGACCTTGAAAAGCTCCTGGAACTGCAGAGGATCGATCGGGTAAGAGGAGTCACCAAGCAGGTATTTGCGAATCGCCTCCCCCGATGGTACGTCGTACCAAGGCTCAGTCGTCCACAATACCCGGACTCCGAAGACTTTCAGGGCATCGGCGATGCTATGCGAGAAGGTGCTCTTTCCCGAAAGATCGGGACCATCAATCGTTGCGAAACGGCCTTTACCCATGTAGAGTCCGTCTGACATTCTAATCTCCCTCTTTTTTGTGCTTTTTCTACCCCTTACCGCTTCTTTGATCCTTTCGGAAAAAGATTATTGGTTTTGGGAATAGTCGGTCCAGATTGATTGCGATAAAGAGAAGTGGGCCTCTTATTGTAAGGAATTTTGGCGGGCGAGCTCATTCGCATGATGACCCCCTGAGCAAAAAACATCCCCGGGTAAACG
>JBBROZ010000007.1:0-32655 GCA_038228785.1 Patescibacteria group bacterium | reverse complement strand
TTTTCAACAGCCGAGTTTGAGGTGACAAGTCCCGCGCACCGAGAAATTGTCTGGGGGGCGGATAGCTGGTATATTGAATCAAGCCCATGAATATTCGAGAAATAATACAGTCTGATATAGAAAAGTCGATTGAAAAAGCTGGTTTGGCCATCAATTCGGCAGTTAAAGTGGTCCATTCCAGTGATTCCAGGTTCGGTGATTACACCTCCAATTGGTCGCTTCAGGTGGCCAAAGAACTTAATCAGTCTTCGGAGGACATTGCCAAGAAAATCGAAGCTAACTTGGAAAAAAGCGAAGTTTATGAACCGCCAACAATTTCCGACCCAGGCTTTATAAACTTTAGGCTCAAGCCGAAATTTCTAGCTCAGCATCTAAAGCTAGTCTTAGCTGAGGGAGACAAGTTTGGGTCCAGTAAATTTGGGCGAGGCCAAACGGTCTTAGTCGAGTTTTCGTCCCCGAACATCGCCAAACCGATGAATATTGGCCATCTTAGAAATACCAATATTGGTCAGGCCTTAGTAAAAATTATCCACTTCAATGGGTATCAAACTATATCAGATAACCACCTTGGAGATTGGGGAACTCAGTTCGGTAAGTTGCTGTGGGCTTACAAAAAATGGGGTCAGGATATTTCCGACCCGTCGATCTCTCAGTTGTTGGAGCTGTACATTCGGTTTCACGACGAGGCCGATTCCAGGCCTGAAATGAATGTCTCGGCTCGCCAGGAGTTCAAAAAACTCGAGCAGGGGGACAAAGAAAACCGTATTTTGTGGGAGAAATTCAAAAGCTTAAGCCTGGGGGAATTCGACAAGATCTATCAGGATCTAAACGTCAAGTTTGACCAGACGTTGGGTGAGAGCTTCTACGAAAAATTACTTCCCGAAGTCGTTTCCAGCGCACTCAAAACTGGGGTAGCCAAGCGCGATCCCGATGGCTCAGTTTTAATTCCAATTGAAGGGATGCCCCCGTTCTTGATATTGAAATCAGATGGGGGAACACTTTATGGCACACGTGATATTGCCACCGCTAAATACCGGATAGAGAAAATAAAAAAAGGCACTGTTTTGTATGTTATTGCCTCAGAACAAACTCTTTATATGCAGCAGTTGTTTAGCGCTCTTTCTAAACTCGGTTTGGGTAAAGGTATAACCTGGGAGCACATATCTTATGGCCTAACTAGGTTGCCTCAGGGTAGAATGTCGACTCGGTCGGGAGATCTAATTACGGCTGAAGAAATTCTGACCGAAGCTAAAAACCGAGCCAGAAAAATCATTTCTGCCAAGGACCACGCGGGCCGAGTAGATGAGGAATTAGTACGATCGATCGCCGTAGGCGCAGTCAAATGGAACGACCTCAAATTAACTCGGGAATCGGAAGTAGTTTTCGATTGGGATCAGGTTTTTAGTGTCGAGGGGAACACCGGTCCCTATATCCAGTATTCGATTGCAAGAATCAGTAGTCTTATTTCCAAATCTGGTATACGAGTAGGTGATAGCAATGTCGATGCAACATTGCTGATCGAGACTAGCGAGCTTGATATCATGCGGCATTTAGTGCGATTCCCAGAAATAATAAAATCGGCCTGTGAGTCGTATCAACCTCACTTAATCTGTCAGTACAGCTTCGAGCTGTCCCAGCTCTTCAGCCGGTTTTATGAGCAGGTCCCTGTTTTAACAGCGGGGAGTGGGCTAAAAGAGTCCCGGCTCTCATTAGTGCGCGCGGTAGAAACGACTTTAAGGACCGGTCTTAGACTACTGGCTATCGAAGCTCCTTCCAGGCTTTAAAGTGCCTCCTCAGTCTTTACACAGGCCTCTGCGACCTCTAAACTGACCGGTATGGAAGCCAAGAAAACAATCCTTGCTAATGGTCTACGGCTTATTACTATTCCCATCCCTAACTTGGAATCTGTAACCTGCCTGGTTTTAACTGGGGTTGGGTCCCGTTATGAAAAGAAAGAGAAGCTAGGGATCAGCCACGTCTTGGAGCATATGGCCTTCAAGGGGACTGCCAAACGCCCCAAGCCCTTGGATATCGCTAACGAAGTAGAAGGTGTGGGTGGAGTTTGGAACGCTTTCACTGGTAAAGAGATGACTGGGTACTGGATTAAGTTGTCGGGCGACCATTTGGATATGGCTTTGGATGTACTTTCCGATATCATTTTGCATCCGACATTAGACCAGAGCGAGCTTATTAAAGAGGTCGGGGTAGTGATGGAGGAGGGTAAAATGCGTAAGGATACCCCAGGAATTCACATCTTCGATATGTTTGAGGAGCAGGTTCTAGGCGATCAGCCAATCGGTTGGGACACGATTGGGACCGCGCGCTCGCTTAAGTCTATCAATCGGGAAGATCTGAAGCAGTTTATCGACACTTACTACAAAACTGAGAACATGGTAGTTACGCTTGCGGGAAAGATGGGACCAGACGTAATTAAGAAGGCTGAGCAGTATTTCTCCAATCTCAAATCAGGCGCCACACCAACCTATCAGGCGGCTCATCTTGATCAGGCTTTTCCCCGGGTTCTGATCGACAAGCGTAGCACCGAACAAGCCCATCTCGCTCTTGGAGTTGAGGGTGTATCTCACACTGACCAGGACTATTATCCGATGCAAGTCATGGAGACCATCCTGGGGCACGGTATGAGCTCAAGGCTTTTCTCTTCGGTGAGAGAACAGAAGGGTTTAGCCTATACGGTACGGGCTGGAAGCGATACTTACCATGACACTGGAGTATTCGTGGTATACGCTGGAGTAGGCATCGGGAAAATTGATGAGAGCATAGTAGCCATTTTGGAAGAGTTGAAGCGTTTGACTAAGGAGAAGGTTACTCCAAAGGAGCTACAGAAAGGTAAGGACTACATTAAAGGTCGCCTGGATCTGAGCTTGGAGGACAGTCAGGAAGTAGCGCAACTATTTGGTCTTCGAGAGCTACTAGAAAAGCGAATTTTAACGGTAGCGGAGATTATCAGTCTGATTGAAAGAGTGACAGATGAAGATATTATTCGTGTTGCAGCAAGGCTTTTTCAGACTGAGAAATTGAATTTATCAGTGATAGGACCTTATGAATCTCAAGATCGCTTCCTAAAGTTACTCAAAGTATAACAAACGCCCTGACTTAAGCTAATGGTCGGGGTGATCCGATTTGAACGGACGACCTCACGGTCCCGAACCGTGCGCGCTACCGCTGCGCCACACCCCGAAGTGCAGGGGAATCTTATCACCAGATACAGACTTTTGCAAAGACGTGACCCCAAGAGTATAATCTGGGTACTTTGGGGGCGAGAGCCTCCTTTTTTAGGCCCCCATAGCTCAACGGTTAGAGCAGTCCCGTCCTAAGGGAAAGATTGGAGGTTCGATTCCTCTTGGGGGTGCCAATATTATGATGAAACAGGATCGTATCATTAAACATCGCAAAGCCCTCAACCTCGTTTTTCGAACAGTGGGTAATACCTTTATCATTTTAGCCTTGTTCTTTTTGGCCATGGGATTCTGGCCTTACCTGGAGTCTGAATTTCGCTATAACCTTAATCAATTGGTCGGACAGAAGTTTTATTTAGCTGGTGATGCCTCCTCAGCCAGCCGGTCGCCTCTTGGGGCGGTCTTGAGCGCTCCGGCGCCCATATCTATAACCCCAATCAATACTGATTTCTCGATCATCATTCCTAAGATCGAGGTCAACAGTGCTGTCATCCAAGAGGTAAACGCCGGAAATTACGATGAGTATATCGACGCTCTCAAAAGAGGCGCCGCTCATGCTAAAGGGACCGTTTTTCCCGGTCAAGAGGGCAACTCATTTATTTTTGCCCACTCCACGTTAAATTTTTGGGATCAGGCTAGATACAATGCGGTTTTTATGCTGCTTCGAAAGCTCGAGATCGGAGATCAGATTGTCACCTTCTATCAAGGGAAGAGGTTTGATTATTTCGTTACCGAGAAACTGATTCTTGAGGCGAGCGATGTCAGATTTCTAACGCCTTTTGCCGATGGGAAGCAATTAACATTGCAAACCTGCGATCCTCCTGGAACCACACTGCGTCGGCTACTGATAGTTGCTAAAGCTCGTTAACGAAGATTGATACTATAAAGATTGCTTCCGGCGGCCTTATTAAATGAGGCCATGATCAGAATTCTACTACCGTCAGGCCAGGGAAAGACCAAATTATTTTCAAATGCTCCAGCGTAAATGGGTGTTCGGTTGGACCCATCGGTTTCTACGATATTGATTACCCCTTCATCCGCTAGAATTAGATGATCGCTATCTGGATACCAGAAGAATTCCTTAGACTTAGCAGTCGAGTTGAGTTTAGTTTTCTTGACGTCGTAGATTTGAATTTCTGAGCCTTTCTCGTAGGCAACCTTTAGATCATCAGGAGACCACTTCACTTTCGCTGAGTTAGCAATATCTGCCTGGGTCGGGGTAGGGACAGCGTTTAAACGGTCTTTATTTTTTAGATCTTGGTCCGTTTGCCAGGTCGCTTTGGTTTGCTCAAGGGCCGCAGCTATGTCGGTGCCAGAGTCGTTATTCGAATCAGAGCTAAGTAAATAGGCGGCGCTTTTTCCGAGACTATTCTTACCAGTTACTAAAACGGATTTACTATCGGGCGCCCAGCTAAAAATAGCCTTGGAGTAGCTAAAGGTAGGTAGATCTTTAGCAATCATCTTAGGGTCTCTGCTAAAAGTGAAAGGTCGGACCGTTATATCTAGTACCCAGAGACCAGCTTTATTTCCTTCACTGATTGCGTAGACAATCCTTTGACCGTCCGGACTAAGTTGTGGCGAAGTCAAACCAGTGAATGTTATGGGGCGCAGGTCGGGAGTAGTAGGGAAAAGGGTTACATTTACCAAGGTCACTTTCTCGGCCTCGACTGTCAGTGTCTTCTCCCAACTGCTAAAGCCGTCTTTTGAAACCTTAATTTTGTAAGATTTGGGCTCGAGGTCGTTAATAGTGTTATTGCTAGCCGATACCAGTTCTCCGTCAAGATAAGTTACGGCTCCAGAGGGGATAGAGGCCACTGAAATAATACCAGTCCCTCTGATCGAGCCGGTGCGACGATCAAAACGGTAGCCCTTAGCGACCATGATAGTCGTTATTGTCACCGCCAAAATCCCTAGCCCTATTAAAAAAATTGAGAGGAAACGTTTACTCATATTCCTGGTATATACTATACATCAACAGATTATGTTTGCTAAGAGAATTGGAATCGATCTTGGAACCGCTAACTCGCTAGTTTATCTAGAGGGCAAGGGAATCGTTTTAAATGAGCCTACAGTGGTGGCGATTACGACCGATAACGGGAAGGTCGTAGCCGTAGGTAACGAGGCCAAAGAGATGCTTGGGCGGACTCCGGGGAATATTACCGCCAGTCGGCCAATGCGCGATGGTGTTATCGCCGACTATACGATTACTGAGGCCATGCTGCGCTATTTTATTGATCGCGTCTGCGGTCGCTCGCGCCTGTTCAAGCCAGAGGTGATGATTTGTGTTCCAGCCGGGGTGACTCAGGTCGAGAGGCGAGCTGTTCTGGAAGCAACTCTGGCGGCGGGAGCTAAGACGGCCTACCTTATCGATGAGCCTCTCGCGGCTGCGATTGGCGCCAAAATTCCTATCTCCACGCCTTCTGGACACATGATTGTCGATATCGGCGGTGGGTCAGCAGAAGCGGCCGTCATCTCGCTTGGTGGAGTAGTGTCACACCGCTCCGAACGGACTGGTGGAAATAAACTTGATGAGGCGATCGCTACTTTCATTAAGAAGAAGCATAGTCTTAATATATCGGATCGGATGGCCGAAGATATCAAAGTAAAGATCGGTAGTGCTACGCCCCTTAAGGAACGTAAGAAAATGGAGGTTAGAGGTAGCGATAGTATCTCAGGACTACCGCGGACCATTGTGATAACGGCGGAGGAGGTAACGGAGGCCATGAAGCCAGCACTGCTCACGATCATTGGGGCTGTTAGGTCGGTTTTAGAGCAAACCCCGCCCGACTTGGCCTCAGACATCATCGATAAAGGCATTGTGATGAGCGGAGGGACTAGTCAGCTTCGTAATCTGGATAAACTGATGACTCAGCTAACGGGAGTGCCCAGCCACGTCGCTGAAGACCCGCTACTATGTGTGGCGATTGGAACTGGCCTAGCGATTGAGAATTTGGAAGTCTACAAACGTAGTTTAGGTAAAAATTAATGAAAATTGGAATAGACGCTAGTAAAATTTCAATTCGGCAAAAAACCGGGACCGAGAATTATTCTTATAACCTGATTAAATCCCTGATTGAGATCGATAAAAGTAACGACTATCTGCTCTATTTACGCGAGGACCCACCCGAATTTGTGAAAGGGCGCAGTAATGTTTCGTATAAAAAAATTCCTCTCCCCAGATTATGGACCCAGGCTGGGCTGGCCTCAGAGGCTATGTTTAGTCCGCCCGACGTTTTATTTATTCCCGCCCATACCATGCCAGTCCTGCATCGGCCAAGTTTAAAGACAGTCGTAACGATTCATGACCTGGGGGCAGAGTTTCTGAAGGAGTACCATCAGTTCCCTCAAAAACTTTATCTTAACAAATCGACCGAGTTTGTAGCTAAGTTTGCGACACACCTAATCGCCGTATCGGAAGCCACTAAGAAAGATTTAGTTACCAAACTGGGAGTTCCGGCCGAGCGCATTAGCGTCATATATGAGAGTTGGGATCGCGAGCTCTTTCATAAGCCGAGCTCGGATGAGGTAAGTACCATCCGAACTAAATATCACTTGAAAAATGACTATTTAATTTTTGTGGGCACAATTCAACCACGAAAAAACTTAGAACGTTTGATTGAGGCCTTCTCCCAGGCGCGTGTTGGTTTGGATTTAGTATTGGCTGGGAAATCAGGATGGTTATCCGAGCCGATTTATCAGGCACCTAGCCGTTTTGGCGTGGGGGACAGGGTTCATTTTTTGGGGCATGTTCCAAATGATGAATTAGCTGGACTATACGGTGGGTCCAAGGCGATGGTGTTCCCCTCTTTATACGAAGGTTTCGGGATCCCAGTCCTTGAAGCTATGGCCTGCGGGGTTCCGGTCCTGACTAGTAGTACCACCTCTCTACCTGAGGTGGGGGGTAAGGGGGCATGCTACGTCAATCCTGAGAGTACTGATTCTATAAAGATAGGTATAGAAGACATAGTGACAAAAGATAAATTAAGACATCTATTATTATCCGAAGGTATCAAACAGATACAAAAATTTAGCTGGGAAAAAGCGGCTAAAGAGACCTTAGTGGTGCTAGAGCGCGTCAATGAAAGTTAATATCGCGGGGGTCCTAGTCGATCAGACGACTATGAGGGACGGCTTAGGGTTCCTTAAGCCCAAGCTATCTGGTAACGGGCACTACGTCGTGACTCCTAATCCCGAGTTCGTGGTGCGAGCCTGGTCAGACTCCCATTTTAGAAATATCTTAAATTACGCCGATTTGTCCATTCCCGATGGGATCGGCCTCATTTGGGCGGGGAAAATTCTGGGTACCCCGTTTAGTGAAAGGGTCGCCGGGGCTGATTTTGGGGAAGCTCTGGTTGGTCTAGCCGCTGAATCCGGGCAAAGCGTTTTTTTCTTAGGTGGGCGGGGGGATGTAGCCAAGCTGGCTGCTGAAAACTTACAAAAGAAATATCCAACGCTAATTGTAGCTGGGTTCCACAGCGGAGAGGCTAGTGAACAGGGAGACGAAGAAAACCGGTCGCGCATCGGCGATAGTCATATCGGATTATTACTGGTAGCGTATGGTCACCCCAAGCAGGAATATTGGATTGAGCGGAATTTGCCAAAACTAAATATCGGCCTCGCCATGGGCGTGGGCGGATCGTTTGATTTTTGGAGCGGGGACACGCCGCGCGCTCCGAGATGGGTCCGTCGGGCGGGTTTAGAATGGCTTTTTCGGCTAATCAGGCAGCCGTGGCGCCTAAAAAGACAACTGGCTTTAATAACCTTTATTTACCTAGTGCTTAAGCAACGTTTCCTAAGATAAAAGAAAAGCCCCCGCAGGAAGCGGGGGCTAGAAACAAATCAAATCCAAACTTTTGTACACTTTTTGGTGAGGCTGGGGCTAACTCCGCTAGGGAGGACACCCAGATAAGCTCCGAAGAGACAGCATGTTAAGGAGCGTCTGTCCTAAACTAGACCACCTAACCCTCCCATACGAGGGAGCAATCTATAAATCCATACTGTCACAAGCTCCCTTGCTTGTCAATGGCCCTCACTCCTGATAGAATGGGCGCGCTAATGAACTCAACACTTAGGTCTGGTATTAGAGCTGTTAAATCTACAACCAAACCGCAAAAAATTTTATTTGTAGCCGCAGAAGTGGCTCCCTATGCTTCAGTTGGAGGTTTAGGCCAGGTGATCTACTTTTTGGCTCGGGCCCTCAAAAAACAGGGCCACGACGTCAGAATTTTCATGCCTAAGTATGGCTATATGGATGAGTCGAAGTACAAAACGACCATGGTCTGGCCAGGATTAGCGGTTCCGACCGGGGGTAAAGAAAATCCACTTATTTGTAACGTCAAACTTTATACTCCAAATAAGTCTGAAGTGCCCGTTTATTTTCTAGAGAATATGGAGTATTACGAAAAGCGTGCCAATGTTTATGGCTATATCGATGACCATATCCGCTGGGGCTTACTAACCAGGGGGGCACTGGAGTTCTTGCGTCACTCTGACTGGGTTCCTGACGTGATTAATTGTGCTGATTGGCATACGGGACATATCCCAAATTACCTGAAAACTGTTTACCAAAGCGATGAGAAGTTATCAAAGATCGCCACTGTATTTTCAATTCATAACATCTACCATCAGGGGACTTTCGATCATCGGTTTTTGTCTGATTTGGATTACGATGACGGCCGTAGCCAGGTAGCTCCGTTTTTTTCCGAGCGTTTGAAATTGCAGAACTTCATGCGCCGGGGGATCATGTACGCTGATATCGTTAACACCGTCTCAGAAAATTACGCCAAAGAGATTCTTACCGCTGAATACGGCGAGAAGCTAGACCCGCTTCTAAAAGAAGTTCGAACCAAACTTTACGGAGTACTTAACGGACTCGACTACGATGAATTTAACCCAGCCACCGATAAGATTATCTATGCTAATTATTCCAGATCGAAGTTAGAATCCCGTCTCAAAAATAAGCTGGCGCTGCAACGGGAGTTCAATTTACCGGAAGATAAGGATGTTCCTGTCATCGGTATGGTCGGACGTTTGGACGAGCAGAAAGGCTTCGACCTGCTGATGCAAATATTAGAACCGCTCGTGACAGAATACGGAGTCCAATTCGTATCGGTGGGCGGTGGGGATGCCAGGTACCGGACTTTCTTACAAGAGATGTCCCAAGCCTACCCCAAAAATATTGCAGTTCATTTATTTCCAAACTTTACTTTGCCTAGACACGTTTTCGCTGGGGCCGATATCTTCCTAATTCCTAGTAAATACGAACCGTTTGGTATCACCGCTATCGAGGCCATGCGCTACGGAGCAATTCCACTCGTGCGTAAAACAGGCGGCTTGGCCGATACCGTCAAAGACTATGATCCCAAAACCGAAACCGGGACTGGGTTTGTTTTCAGCAACTATGACCATCTGGCGCTATTTGGGGCTATCATCAGATCCCTAGAGGTTTACAAGCATTCCTCAGCTTGGAAAGCCCTCACCAAACGCTCGATGGGGGCGGATTTCTCTTGGGAAACTTCGGCTATTAGATACATTGAGCTATACACCAAAGCGATTGATCTGACCAAAAAAAGGGTCAGTGCCAAAATTCATCCCGCGCACCAGGCAGTAGCGTAAAAGCATGATTTGTCGCAAGATAACACTATGAGCGAGCAAAAAATAACTTGGGCTAATTTTCTTCATATCTATCAGCCGCCGACCCAATTTCCAGGGATGCTAAGGCAAATTGCCGAAGAGAGCTATTTTGAGCTGACTCAAGTTCTAAAATCTAGTCCTAAGGCTAAGCTGACGCTTAACATTAACGGCGCTCTAACGGAACAGCTCGACCAGAATGGGCTAGGTTTACTAATTGAGCAAATTAAAGAACTGGCACTGGATGGAAAGATTGAATTTGTCGGATCGGCCAAATACCACCCGATTATGCCTAAATTGCCCAAGGAGGAGATGCGGCGACAAATCGATCTCAACAATGAGACTAACCGTAAATATTTCGGCGCGGCCTGGAATCCGCAGGGCTTTTTCCCGCCCGAGATGGCGTACTCCAAAGACGTGGCCGAAGTAGCAACCCAAGCTGGATTTAAGTGGATGATCCTATCGGAATACGCTTTCCCCCCTAATATCGACGCGTCGCCTGACAATTCGGTAATTTACAGCTTCAAGGGTTTGCCTCTCAAACTTTTTTTCCGCCAACACCGCCCGTCAATCGATATCGCTTTTGGCAAGATTTGGACTAAGACTGAATTTTTCGAAATGGTCCGTCATGAGATTAAGGCCAATCAATATCTGCTAACCGCCATGGATGGGGAGACCTTTGGGCATCATCGTCCCGGGCTGGAGAAACTCCTGAGTGAGCTTTACCAAGACGAGCAAGTTGAGTCCAGGTTCATCTCGGAGTTAGTAGATATTTATCCCAAAGGCCCAGAGTTAGAACCGCTTCCAAGTAGTTGGGGTTTAGAGAGCGAGGATTTGAAGCGGGGCATCGTCTATCCAAGATGGGATTATCCCGGGAATTCAATTCATGCTCGTCAGTGGGAGTTGACCAACCTGGCGATCAAGGTCGTATGGAATACTTCCAAGACTGACCCCAGCTTCCAAACAGTGCGTGAAAAACTTGATAAAGCGCTGCACTCCGACCAATATTGGTGGGCTGGGGCACGGCCAAATTGGCATTTTAGGATGGTAGAGATGGGGGCTAGGATGCTAAAAGATACTATCCAAGTCGCCGCCGGCTCGACCATTATTGATAAAACTCTGGCTAACGAGCTTTACCGGGGAATTGTCGATCTAGGTATGCAGATGCATGGCGACCGCGTGATTGAGGCTAAATAAATTGATTTGGGCTAATTTTTTACACATCTACCAGCCCCCGACCCAGAAGCCAGACATCATTACCAAAGTAGCCAAAGAGTCATACCGTAAAATTATCTCCGAGCTTAGAAGTACCAAACGAGCCAAGTTAACGCTCAATATCAACGCCATCTTGACTGAACTTTTGATCAAGCATGGTTTGGAAGACGTGGTCCGAGATATCAAAGAATTAGCTTTAGCAGGGCAAATTGAGCTGACGGGTTCAGCTAAATATCATCCGCTTTTGCCTAAACTTCCGACCAGTGAGGCGGTGCGGCAAATTAAGCTTAATGAGGAGACCAATCGTAAATACTTCGGGGCGGCCTGGAATCCGCAGGGCTTTTTCCCACCCGAGATGGGCTTTTCTAAAGATATCGCTAAGCTAGTTAGCGAGCTGGGATTTAAGTGGATTATCGCCGACGAGTTTTCCTTTCCCCGGTCTCAGGGTAAGATCGATTATTCCAAAATATATCAGGTTAAAGGGCTACCTTTGCAGATCTATTTTAGAGAGCGCAACATCAGCTTCAAAATCTTATCCTCTCAACTAGGGACTGGGAAGCTACTCCTGCATGAACTAGGCCCCAGGTTAGATGAAGATAAATATTTACTGACTGCCATGGATGGGGAGACCTTTGGGCATCATCGTCTGGGTCTGGAGCAACTGCTATTCGATTTGTACCGTTCGCCGCAAATTCAAGCTGAGACGATCTCATCTCTGCCCAAGTTTTTCCAACAAATAGCGACTGTTGATCCGGAGCCTAGTACTTGGGCTATCACCAACCAAGATTTGAAAAACCGCACGCCCTTTAGTCGCTGGGACGCCAAAGATAATGAGATTCACCTGATGCAGTGGGAATTAACTAACCTGGCAATCAAAACCGTAACTACAGCTGTTCAAGTTCCCGGTTGGGAGGCTAGTCGGCAAGCCCTTGATAGCGCCTTACACTCCGATCAGTACTGGTGGGCGGGAGCTAAGCCGTGGTGGAGTATCGAGTATATCGAGCGGGGTGCCAAGGAACTAGTTGGCGCGATTAAACTTACTCCAGGTGTTAACAGGGAAACAGTCAATTTGTCGGAAGATATCTATTTAAAAATCATTTCGACCGCATTCGATTGGCAACGTGAGGGCAAGATCGACCAGATGTCAAAATCCGAAGACGAAGAGGTAGGCCAACGAATCGACCTGAGTATTCCCGATTTGGCCAAAAAGGAATTTGCTCGCATGATCGCCAATTTGCGTCGACAGATGATTACGGCCGCCAAAAACGGCGAGTACGAGCGAGCGGCACAGTTTCGCGACCGAGCCTTGGAGCTAGAAGAAGAAGCAGCTAAGCTTTCCAGCTAAAAATCCTGATAATATCTAAATAATGCTCAAGGTACTATTTGCTGCCAGCGAACTAACTCCAATCGCCAAAGTGGGTGGACTTGGTGACGTGGCCGGAGCGCTCCCGAAAGCCCTCAGAAACCTAGGGGTTGATATTAGGATAGTTATCCCTCAATACCGCGCGATCAGTACCCCCAGCAAGCTTCCAGGATCCCAGGTGCCGGTTTATTATGCCAAGCCTGGTAAATATTTCGATCGTGACTTGATCTACGGCTATCCAGATGACGTTGAGAGATTTACCTACTTTAATAAAGCCGTGTTGGAACTGGCCAAAGCTGAGCAATTCGAGCCCGACATCATCCATCTAAATGATTATCACACTAGCCTGATCCCAACTTTGCTAAAAACGCGCTACGCCTCCGACCCCTTTTTCGCCCAAACTAGAACGCTACTGACGATTCATAATCTGGTCAACCAAGGCGTGGCTGACCAGGACGTTTTGCAAACGGTTGGCCTTAACGGGTCATCCACGCCTAACTTGGGTTGGGATACTAGAGACGGGGATGTCGACTTGTTGTTGCAAGGAATTTCCGAGGCGGACTTAGTAGTGGCGGTTTCGCCAACCTATGCCAAAGAAATACTAACCCCGGAATACGGAGCCGGTTTAGAAGGTAAGCTAGCCGAGCGTCACGGTGATCTTTTTGGGATTTTAAACGGCATCGATACCGACTCTTATAACCCCGCTACCGACCCAAATATTGAGGTGAGGTACTCGCTAGCAAATCTGGAAAGAAGGGCTTCTAATAAGCACTCGTTGGTTCAAGATCTAGGTTTTAGCAATCCCGAGTATCCCGTGATGGGGATGGTATCTAGGTTAGTTGAGCAAAAGGGACTGGATCTTATCAGCGAGATCACTAAGGATTTAGGAAAGCTGCCGATTAATATGATTTTTTTGGGGGTGGGGGATAAGAAATACGAACAGGCTTTGTCTCAGGCGGCCCAGAGTTACTCCAATATCAAAGTTCGTCTCAAGTTCGATGAGGCCCAGGCCAGGAAAATCTATGCTGGGAGCGACTTTTTCCTGGTCCCAAGCCGGTTCGAGCCGTCCGGACTGACCCAGATGATCGCGATGAGATACGGTTCAATTCCGCTGGTGCGTAAAACTGGTGGACTGGCTGATACCGTTTTTGACAATGAGACCGGCTTAGTTTTTGAAGGATACCGCTCGTCCCAGCTTTTGGGGGTGGTACAGCGCGCGGTGCAATTATTTGGCGATCCTAAAGAGGTAAAAAGATTACAAATAAACGGGATGAAGCGCGATTTCTCATGGTCAAGATCGGCTCAAGATTATGTTAATCTTTACCAGCGAGCCCTTAAGATGCCTAGGAAAAAATTATGATCGTCAATTACCGACAAGATCCCCTTAGTTTAGAATGGCTGATTGTTTCTCCCACCAGAGCCAAGCGCCCCCATCAAAAAGCAACTAAGGAAATCCTCTGCCCTTTCGACGAGGGAAGCGAGGGCATGACCCCACCTGAGGTTTTGCGGGTGGGCGAGGGCACGCCGGGTAAACCGGGTTGGCAGGTTAGAGTCATCCCTAATCTTTACCCCATAACCGAGATTCACGAGGTGGTGATTCATTCTCCCGATCACCGCAAAGATCTGGCTGATCTTACATCCGAACATGTTCAAAAAATCTTTCAGGTTTATCAGGATCGCTATAACGAGCATAAATCCAAGGGACTGCCTTTGATCTTCAATAACCATGGTTCCGATGCGGGGGCCAGTTTGCCCCATCCCCATTCGCAAATTACAGTTATCCCAGCCCACGTTGGGCTGACCTCACCGATAGCCCAGAAGCCGCACAATATCGCCCTCAAAGGAAAATCCCTGGTCGCTTTTTGCCCAGATTTTTCAGTTTGGCCGTTTGAGACTTGGGTCGAACCGTATCCTCTAGGGAAGAATTTTGGTCAAATTGACGCCGCGCAACTACAAGAATTGGCGATTATGACTCAGCAGATCGTCCAAGCGTTGCTGTCGGCTCATCCCGATTTAGCTTACAATTTCTATATTTATCCAAGCGATGATTGGTATCTTAGGATTATGGGACGAAGTTTAATTAAGGCTGGTTTTGAATTGGGGAGTGGGGTCCAGGTAAATACCATTGATCCAAAAGAAGTGGTTAAGATTTTAAGTTAGGCGTGCATCTCGCCGACTAACCACAAAACGGCTTCTTTTTTGTAGCGCCGGTCGCCCCGACTGTTGATTCTGATGGCGGGAAGCTTACCCTTTTTACCCCAACGCTTAATGGTCAGAGGCGAAACTCTGAGGAATGCAGCCACTTCTTTAACGGTCATGAGTTCGGGGAGATTTTCACCAGTCATGTTGATGTAACTGTATCAAAGGGTCAATAAGAGTGTCAAATGTAGTCTGCTTGGTAGCTACGAAAAAGCCTCGGTGGCGGTCCCGAGGCGATTTGCGCTTAATCCGTCGATTAAATTACTGTAACTCGACTGTCGCTCCAGCCTCAGTGAGTTTTTTCTTAGCTTGCTCAGCCGACTCTTTGTTAACACCCTCCACGACTGGTTTCGGGGCCTGATCGACTAGATCCTTGGCTTCCTTGAGTCCCAAATTAGGGTTGATCTCACGAACTGCCTTGATCACCGAGATTTTATTCGGGCCTGAAGTGGCGAGAACGACGTTGAAGGTCGTTTGCTCTTCCGCGGCCTCGCCTCCCTCAGCAGGAGCGCCAGCCGCAGTCGGAGCCGCCGCAGCCGGAGCCGCCGCAACCACACCGAATTTCTCTTCCAAAGCTTTGACGAGCTCGTTTAGCTCGAGTACAGTCATCTCTTCGATCGAGGAGATCATTTCATCTTTAGTTAGTTTTGCCATAATAACTCACCACCCTTCAGTTACGATTTGCTCTTCGCTACGCCGTCCAAAACGTACACTAGCTTACGAATATTCCCGGATAGTACGCTGACTAACCCGTACTGGTTTCCCTTAAGGGAACCAACCAATTTACCAAGTAAAATCTGGCGACTTGGTAATTTGGCTAGTTCGCTAACCTGGAGAGCTGATAGTAAGGACGATCCTAAGAATCCAATCTTGATCGTTGGAAGGCTATTAATTTTGATAAAGTCCTGGAGGGCTTTGAGGGGAGCGATCTCATCTTCGAAAGCAAATAAGGTGGCCGTTGGGCCCTCGAGAACTTCAGCCGGGACCTCTTTTTCTCCTAAGGACCTAGATAAGAGGGTATTTTTGGTTACCTCAAACTCGGCACCAGCGGTCTCGACCTTTTTTCTGAGGTCGTCTAGTTGAGAAACGCTCAACCCACGATAATCAGTCAGAACGACCGATTTAGCGCGGACTAATTTCTCAGATAACTCTTTAACTTTGTCGATCTTTAGTTGACTTGGCATTTTATCCTCTAATAAACAAAAAATCTTCGTGATCTGATGATCACTCGTGCTTTTTATCCCTTAAAAATAAAAAGTCTCGTCCGAAGAACGAGACCACATAGTAAGTGATACGTCCTCGGCTGGGTGGAATTTTGAGCTTACGCCCCAACGTCTTCGGTACCTGGGTAGTATAGCAACTTTCGAAGCTTCGTCAAGCGCTAATTTATTTAACTGATTCGCGATCGATTTTGATAGCTGGACCCATGGTTGAGGTGAGAGTGGCCGAGCGAATATATTCACCCGACGTTTTGGCTGGCTTAGCCGCCTTGATAGCCTCGTAAACGCTCACAAAATTGTCTTTTAGCTGATCGGCCGTAAACGAGGCTTTGCCTATTCCCAGATGAAGGAGGGCCTGGTCGTTTTTGAAGTCGACTAAGCCTTGGCTCCGAGCCGTGATCGTCTCAGCGATCTCGGTGGTGACCGTTCCGGCTCTGGGATTTGGCATCAAGCCCCTAACGCCTAGAACCCGGGCCAGCTTGGCAATTTGGGGCATCGCGTCGGGAGTAGCTAGGACGAGATCAAAGGGGATGGAGCCTTTCTCAATGCTAGCGATAACAGTTTCGTCAGCGATAGTCGCTCCCGCCTTAAGTGCTACTTCAATGTCCAGACCGGTGGCGAAGACTAAAGTTCGAACTTTCTTGCCCGTTCCATGAGGAAGCTGAACGTTGCCCCTAACTTGTTGCGCCGTTTGAGCCGGGTCGATTCCCAGCCGAAAGTGAGCCTCGACGGTTTCATCAAACTTGGCACTGGCGGATTTTTTAACTAGCGTGGTCGCTTCCTCGACTGAATAAGCGCGATCTTCGATGCCCTTCGAGATAGATTGATATCTTTTGCTAGGCTTCTTGGAAGGTTTGGAAGTTTTGCTTTTAGGTTTACTAGGAGTCTCGGCTACCACAACTGCCATGTCAGCGGCTACTTCAGTTTCAGTTTCGATAGCTTTACTAGGTGTTTTTTTGGTCTTAGCTGGCATTTTCGACCTCAATGCCCATACTACGAGCGGTTCCAGCGACGATTTTCATAGCCGCTTCGACCGATTTAGCGTTTAGATCAGCCATTTTGTCTTCAGCGATCTTTTTTAATTGGTCTTGGGTTACTTTCCCGACCTTTTCTTTATTGGGAACTCCCGACCCTTTTTCGATGCCGAGCGCTTTTAGGAGTTGTGAGGCCGCGGGGGGAGTCTTGACGATGAAGCTGAACGAGCGGTCTTCAAAAACCGTAATCACGGCCGGAATGACGGTACCCTTCTTGTCTTGGGTTCGCTCATTGTACTGTTTGACGAACTCCATGATATTGACACCGTGTTGTCCCAGCGCCGGCCCGGCTGGAGGAGCCGGAGTGGCTTCACCAGCGGGGAGATTTAATTTGACTAGTGTTTTAACTTTTTTTGACGGCATAAATTCCTTAAATCTTCGATACCTGTAGGAAGTCGAGCTCGACTGGTGTTTCTCGTCCGAAGATCGAAACTAGAGCTTTGACTTTGCCTTTTTCTTCGTTGATCTCATCGACAGTGCCCAGGAAGTCGGCAAACGGCCCATCGATGATCTTGATGGCCTCGCCGACCGAGAAAGAGGCCTTGTACTTAGGAGCTTCCATCTTCATAAACTTCATGATGGTTTGGACCTCTTCTTCAGGAAGAGCAGTCGGGCGATTGCCAATACCGACGAAAGCCGTAACTCCGGCGGTCGATCTAACAGCATGCCAGGACTCGTCGTCCAGTTCCATTCGTACCAGGATATAACCTGGAAAGATCTTATCGTGAACGGTGATCTTCTTGCCGTCTCTTACTTCAATTTTCTCCTGGGTGGGGACCAGAATTTCCAGGATCTTGTTTTCGAGGGACATCGAGACCAGACGTTGCTTTAAGGTGGCCGCAACTTTGTTTTCGTGTCCAGAGTAGGTATGAACGACGTACCAGCGGGCTTTGGGATTTTCGATCTTGGCTGGTTCGCTGTTCTCGGTTACAGTTTCTGTGATTTCAGTTTTGTTTTCAGCTTCGGTCAACGCAAAATTCCTTCCGTCAGTTGGGTCATCACAAGATCGATCCCACCGACATATAGTCCCACTAAAATGCTAACAATTATAACTACCAGGGTAAGATTTAGGGTCTGCCTGGGAGTGGGCCAACTAACTTTGGCTAATTCTACTCGGACTTCTCCGAGAAAAGCAAGTAATTTGGTCATGTTTTTAAGCGAGAGCGAGTGTATCAGAAAAGGATAACGTGAGCAAGCCCGAAAAGTGGAGAGGTGGGCGAACAGGCCGAAAATGGCGCGAGTGGGAGGAATCGAACCTCCAGTCCGGGTTTTGGAGACCCGTGGTTTACCGTTAACCGACACTCGCCAGAACTTAAGTTACCGCTTAAGTTCGTTGTGGGATGTTCTACGACCACATTTAGGACACAGCTTCATGAGGCTGAGCTTATCTGGATCGTTCTTTTTGGATTTTTCGGTAGTGTAGTTCTGTGATTTGCACTCTGGGCAAACCAAAGTTACGACTACGCGGGACTCTTTCTTGGCCATTAGGCCTCCTTATATATAATCTGGAGCTGGCGGTGGGAATTGAACCCACGACCTAGTCATTACCAATGACTTGCTCTACCACTGAGCCACGCCAGCCTGGTGCTAGGTGAGGGATTCGAACCCCCGAAGGCGTAAGCCGTCTGATTTACAGTCAGATGCGTTTGTCCGCTTCGCTAACCTAGCCGGTCTTGGAGCTGGCGAGAGGACTTGAACCCCCGACCCGCTGTTTACAAAACAGCTGCTCTACCACTGAGCTACGCCAGCCCGAATGGGGTGGGGCAGTGTTGGTTGCCTGCAATCCAAAACTACGCCAGCTCGTTGTCAGGCGGATGCAATAATAGCAGTTTTTCCCTGGAGAATCAATTACAAAAAAAAAATCCCGGTAACAACCGGGATTTTGATACTACCGCCCCGCCACTTGACGATCCTGACGAACTTTCCTCGTGATTATAAGTGGGAACCTTGCACTGAAGTTTTAAGGACATCGAAACTGCAATGACTTTAGGCATCCCGAACACGTTGCATCGGTTGAGGAAACTATCTTCAAGCGTGCCGTTTCCGGCAGGGCTTGGTCCGTAGACCATATCCAATATGTCACCGACTCTCCGAAAAATCAAGCGCCAGCCAAGCTCTCCCACCAGATTAGAGTGACGCAATTATGGATGAAAAATCATTGCCAGCAAGCGGCAAAAAGATTGATTAACAAACCTGTTTGGGGTTAGTGGTTAAAATCACGATTCATCTAAGATTTTGACCGGTAAATACTCCAAAAACCATTTGAATTAGCGTGTTCAAAATCTCACCACCGCTAAAAATAAATAGTACTAGGAAAAAAATGCCGTAACTCTGAATTCTGGCCCAGCCAGGTCTCAAATGATTGGGTAAAAATCCCGCTACTACCTTTTCCCCGTCCAACGGGCTAAATGGTAATAAGTTGAATAGTCCGAGCATGATATTAATGACAGTTATTTGACCCCACAGCGTCAGCGGGGCAACGTTTAAACGGATCAGGGTGGCAGTAACTAAGGCCAGTACAAAGTTGGCCATCGGTCCGGCAAGAGAAATTAGCGCTCCTCCTAACGGTGGATTACGTAGGGCGACTGGATTAAACGGGACTGGTTTGCCCCAGCCGAATCCGGCAAAAATTAACAACAGTGTGCCGATAGGGTCCAAGTGGGCCAAGGGGTTAAGGGTCAGCCGACCCATATACCGAGCTGTCAGATCTCCTAGCCGATCAGCTACGAAAGCATGAGCGGCTTCGTGAACGGTAATGGCTAGTATCAAAGCAACAATCCAAATGTATAGGGAGGTCAGGTCGAGATTGCCGTTAAAGATTTGAGTTAACACTTGCCAGGACTCCTTTTATCTGGTAAATTACCCGAGATCATTATGTCATACACTTGCGCCACATGCGGAAAAGGTCGGTTAGCGGGACACAACGTCAGTCACGCCAAAAATCGCACCCAAAAATCTTCAGTGCCTAACTTGCACCGGATCAGCGCTGGTCGGGGACTACAATCTAAGATGATCTGCTCAAACTGTCTTCGCACCGCGGCCCGTTAAACTAAATCCCGGATAACCATTTTTAAAATCTTCCCAATCCATCGGCTTACCGCTTTCTGGTTGCAGTTTATCGATAATTAGCTGACCCCCTTCTAGGTGGGTTTGGAGTATCTTAACCCGCTTGCCTTGGAATAGGGTGTACACTCCCGGATTTGGATTAAGAGCACGGACCTTGCGGTCGATGTCCTGAGCCGAGTCCGCTGATTCAATCAATCCCAGCGATGATGGGATCTTTGGGGCTGGGGTAGCCTGATCGGAGGACTGCGGGGCTGGTTTTAGATCTCCGGCAATGTAGTAAGGAAGTAAATCTCGAAGTAAGATTGCCCCTAACTGAGCAATTTGTTCCGAAAGTTTGGTATAGGTCTCATCTCCATGCAACTGCATCTGATATTGTCCCAAAATTTCCCCAGCATCAACCCTTTGAGACATTTTAATTAACGTCGCTCCGGATTTAGTTTCGCCATTTAGGATAGTCTGTTGGATCGGGGAGGCCCCGCGGTACTTCGGTAGAAGTGAGGGGTGGATGTTGAGCGCTCCGTATTTTGGTAGTTCCAGTACCCACGGTGGGAGGATCTTGCCGTAGTCGGCTAAAACGATCAGGTTTGGTTTCAGGTTTTGCAACTCTTTTCGAAAATCAGGCCCCAGCTCCTGGGGAGTTAGTACGGGTAAGCTAAAGTGTTGGGCGGCCAGGTAAGCCGGCGTGGGAGTTACCTGACGTTCCCGGCCAGCTGGACGGCTAGGTTGGGTGACCACAGCCACGGTTTGAAAGTCGAAAGTCCAGTTCAGTCCGACCAGGGAGATTAGAATTGGCACTGCGAACTCGCCACTGCCGAAAAAGACCACCCGGACCGGAATTACTTTCTCGACTAGTTTAGGGTCACTAACCCGGTCTAAGTACAGTTTGCCCTGAAGATGATCAAATTCGTGTTGCAAGACTCGGGCGAGGTAGCCGCTGGCTAAGAGTTTCTTACGTCGACCTTTCAGGTCATCGTAGGTAATCTCGACCCGCTTGGATCGTTTGACTGGTCCGCGGTAGCCGGGAACTGATAAACAACCTTCCTCTAACAGGTCGTTTTTTTCGGAAATAGCCTTCAATTTTGGGTTAATAAATATTTGCGGCTTTGGACCAATTCCGGTGACGAAAATTTGAGCGTCGTGGCCTATCTGATTGGCCGCTAGCCCCGCCCCATTGGCGAAAACCATGGTGTCAATTAGATCCTGAGCTAGGTTTTTTAGGGAATCGTCAAATTTGGTCACCGCTTTAAGGCGGCGGCGAACGACAGGTTGGTCGATTAAAGCGATTTGGCGAATCATGTCAGCGCCATTTTAATGTCTGTTCGGGTCGAAAGCAACTTTTTAATCACAGCCGTAATGGGTCTCGGTCAATTTTCCACGGTCGCACGAGACTTTCAAGTGAGCTTAAATCAGGCCCTCTAACTATCCAGTAAGGATATTTTTTTCCGTCAAAGGGTCCAAAGATTTCCAAATCTTCGGGCAGGTTGAGATCGGGAGCCGGGCCAGAATAACTGTAAGTAATCTTAGCCAGAGAAGAAAACGGTGGGTAATTGGTTTCTTTCCTGGCTGCTAACTCGGCGCGGTAAAAGCTGGCATAGTCATTCTTAAGAGCTCCCGTAACGGCCCTGTCACCCACATGAGCCGTTTGAACCAGGATTTTGCCACCAGGTTTTAGCAGTCGGATGAGTTGAGTGATCATCTGAAAGGTTTTCTCAGACGAGTCGTAGTTGGCTTGTGAGAGATAGGTATCGGCTGACAAAATTACCACCAAGTCGAATTCTGAGGGGTCTTCGAAGAAGATCTTTTGAGTTGCAAACAGGGCTTCGGTAGCGCCGAGGGAGTTAATTTTTTTCTGAATCGACGAAAGATTAAAAAGCTTGAATTTAACGTCGGCGCTTCCGCAATTTGGGCAGACCGATGGGTCTAGAACAAAGGACCGTAGCTTGCAGTTGCGACAAGCCAGCGGCCCGCGCTCAGATTTGCGATTAAGAAAGAGCAGAATTTTTTTACGATCGTTTCGTTTAAGCGTCTCGACCAACTGGTTGCTGACGATCTCTGATTCTCGCAAATTGACCACCTCGAAGCTAAAATCACGGTCAATTTTTTTAATCAGATGTGGCCAGCCGTACTCATCTTGGACTCGTGGTCCAAAACTAACGGGTAAGAGTTTTATTTTCCAGGTCTCGGCCAAAAAGGTGGCCACTTTGAGGGCGCGGTAATAAGGCCGGCGTTCGTCTTTATACAAATCTGATTCTGGTTGAAAAATTGTAATCTGGGACAAATCGTGAAACGGCGCGAAAAGAGCGCTCCTGGTGCCAAAGATAGCGCCGGATTTCCCCGTGCGGATTTCTTCCCAGGACTGGTCAAATTGGTCGGTAGGTAGGGCGTGAGAAAACAAAGTCCCGCTTTGGCCTTGGAGGGCGGTTCGGGCTTGCCGAAGAGTCGGGAAAAGTAGTAACTGCTGCTTGATAGGTTGTTTGATAGATTGATCTATTTTGTTGGAGTGTTTGGGGAGGCGAGGCAACATCAGATGTAGCGCTTCTGCAACCGAGATAAAGTAAAAGTCGGACATTCGGCGAGCTAATTTGAGCTGTTGGTGGCCAACTGGTGGGGTATCAGATTTGACTCCGAAGATTTCCTTAAGTTTTATATCAGGCTGTTTTGAGGATAGACCCACCACCACCCCAGTTCTGAGATTCTTTCCAAAGGGGACTTCCACGATAGTCCCAATTTTTAACCCAGACAAATGACTTGGAACCAGATAAGAGAAGGTAGTTGGTTTAACGGTAAATCCAAAAACGGCAATTTCGGCGATCACGGACCTACTTTCTGGGACAGTCGTATTAGCTCGGGGTTGGTCGGGTCGATCTTTAAGGCTTGGTCTAAGTATATTTTGGCAGCGGCGTAGTTACCGGTGCTTTGGTAAATTTGGACTACTAAAATAAGACTTTCGACCAGATCCGGTTTTAAACGAACGCTCTCTAGGCCGCTCGTTAAGGCCAGCTCCGTCTTACTGCGATCAAAGTAGTACTGGGCCAGCTCAAGCCGGATCCTGGGCTCGCTCGGGGCCAGCGCGACGGCTCGAAGCCGACTATTCTCCTCCGCCTGACGGTAATCAATATCCAAGGAGGCTAACTGTTGGTAGATTTGAGCCCGCAGTCGCCACAGTGAGAGGTTTTGCGGAGAAATTTGCACAGCTGTATCCGAAGCGCTAATGGCCACCTTGGCAAGCGATTTAGCGGTGTCGCTAGCCCGGTAGCTAGAGGCAAGGTTGGCTTCGGCGAAAGCCAGCTGCATTAGGTAATTAGGTTCAGTCGGATTAAGTTGGACCGCTTTTAGCAAATTTTGTTCCGCTCCTTCGGCATTGCCGATCTCATTATTACTGACGCCTTTGGTGTAAAAAATATCAGCTCTCCATAAATTAATAACCACGATTAATCCTAGAATTGATGGGATAAACAGGAGCCACGCAAAGTGCTTGGTTTTTTGATAGTTCCACCAAGTAGGCCAAGTCGGGGAGAACTTGCCTACTCCAACAAATATTACCGCTGCAAAATTAAGCACCAGTACTATCGCCAGAGGCACGACCGTGAAACTAAAGATATTTTGCACTAGGAAGACGGTGGTGCTGGCTAGGGCGGCGCTTAAGTAAAGTCTCTCTGGCGACAGGGCCGCTCTTCTGATAAACCTTAGCACTAGCCAGAAGAAACTGCCAACAAGTCCGGCGTAAGCTCCTGCTCCAACCACGCCAGTTGTAGCTAAGTAATTGAGGTATTCGTTGTGAGCGCGGTTGAAGAGGAAGTCCCACTCGCTAGTTTTGTTCATTTCGACTGGTCTAAATTGGTAAAAACTTTCTCCAAACGTCTCTAAACCGGTTCCAAGTAGGGGGTGGTGTAAAAAGATTTCCCACGCCCCCCGCCACACTATCAAACGGATATTTCCGGTCTCGTCACCGCCTTCTAGCGTTCCGGTGGTGCGATGCGCGGGTTCTTTAAACAAATTACTAGCTAGGGGACTAGCAAAAATTGCGACGACGAGTCCGCCCGCCAGCACTAGAAGGGTTAGACGGCGTAATTGAAGGCGCAAGGTTTTAAGGCCGAGCAAGAGAAGCAGTCCCGCTACACCGGCGGCCAGGCCGTAATTTCCACCTCTGGAGTAAGTAAATATAAAGCAGGTAAAAAGGGTGATACTAAGGCTAAACCAGGCCAAAGTGGCCAGGCGTTTACTGGCTTGAAGGTAGAAAATAATTGACCATGGGATCAGCATAGCCAGGTAGGCGGCCAGCCAGTTGGGTTGGCCAAGTGTTGAGAAAACCCGCGCTTTGACGTCTTGGACCCAGTAAGATGAGTCGATGCCGTAATGCTCGAGTATGCCCCAGACCGAGACCAGCAGTGCTGAGAATAGACTTACTTTTACTAAGGATATATAGGTTTTAGTGGAAAGTTGGGTCAGGGAAAAAAATATCACCCCGTACGCTAACCACGACCACAAGCCACCATGGAAGCGTCCGTAAAAACCAAACAAGCTCACTTGCTGGTCGATCGAAAATATAGTGGCCAAAGTTAACGCCGCCACAAAGATCGCTCCGGGAAGAAATAGCCGGGTAGTTTTGATAACTAGCTTGGGCGATAGCATCAATTTAGCTAGCTCCAGAAATACCAGCACTAGCGTTAGGGCGTAGGTCAGATACATCTTATTAAACTCAAATAATTCCTGGGTTATCGGTACCACAACCAGCGGCACTAGGAAAAACAAAACCAAAAGTGTGGTTTCAATAAGACTGTCGGTCAACTCCGCAAATTTAGTTAAACGCACTCTGGATAAAGCTTCCATACTATAAATTATATTATGCTAGACTGGATTTATGATGGATCGTCTCTGGGGAATGGTGACCCACGACATAGGAATTGATCTGGGAACTGCTAACACATTAGTTTTGGTTGTCGGCAAAGGGATCGTCATCCGCGAGCCCTCCGTAGTCGCCCTTCACAAAAAATCCAAACAAATTATTGCCATTGGGACCGAGGCCAAAAAGATGGTTGGGAAAATGCCGGCCAATCTGACCTATGTCCGGCCACTGCGAGACGGAGTGATATCCGATTTCGACATTACCATGGCGATGCTGAAATTTTTTATTAAAAAAGTCCATGTCCGCGAAGGTTTATTACCAAAATTAGCTCGCCCCAGAGTCGTTATCGGCATCCCGAGCGGGGTCACGCCAGTTGAAAAAAGAGCCGTTCAGGATGCGACCTTAGAGGCTGGAGCCAGGGAAGTATATCTAGTCGAGGAGGCGATGGCAGCAGCGGTTGGGGCCGGGCTACCGATTAACGAGGCCACGGGAAGTATGATCGTTGATATCGGCGGGGGTACGACTGAGATTGCCACGATTTCTTTGGGGGGGATGGTCGCTAATAAATCCTTGCGGATTGCCGGTGATGAGATGGACCAGGACATTATTAATTATGCACGCAGTCGCTATAACCTGCTGATAGGTGAGCGCACTGCGGAAGAGGTTAAGCTGGCGGCCGGTTGGGCTTTTCCTGGGACCGTCCGTCAGTCTAAGCTGAGGGGTCGAGATCTGGCAACAGGCTTACCTCGCGAGATTAGTGTTTCTAGCGATGAGATAGGGGAAGCCATCTCGACCACGCTTAATCAAATAATCGACGCTATCAAAGATACGATCGAGGAGACGCCACCGGAAATAGTGGCAGACTTTATTCAAAGCGGGATCGTAATTACCGGTGGGGGTTCGCTACTGCCTGGATTGTCAGAAAGGATCGCTTCAGAACTAAAAATGCCGGTTATAACAGCCAAGGACCCTCTCACTACGGTGGTTCGGGGAACCGGGTTGATTTTGGAAGACCGCGAGTTGTTAAAGAAAGTTAAGTCGCGTGGAGGTTTATCGGTGTGAGTTGGAGAACCCAATTTGTTACCATCTCAATTGCCGTCTTACTAGTCATCGGTCTCGGTCGGGCTGGATATCTGGATGGCCCAAGGAATGTTCTAGCGACCGTGCTGAACCCGTTTCAGGTGGGCTGGTACCGGCTTGGCCAGATAACTACCGAAAAGTTTGGCCTGATCACTCAAATTGGAACACTCAGTAGCGATAATTTTAGATTGCGTGAAGAAAATGACAAACTCAAATCAGAGTTAGCTAGTTTGGAGACGGTGCAAAAGGACAACCTGATTTTAAGACAGCAGCTGGGTAGTTCCGATACCAAAGGTTTTCAGTTAATAGCGGCCCAGACATTAGGCTTCGTTCCGGCGATTGGAACTAAGGAGCTTCTGCTATCAGTTGGGAGTTCAGGTGGCGCGAAGATAGGTCACGCGGTAGTTAGTGGCAAGGTAGTACTAGGGCGGATCAGTAGTGTCCAAAGCGACCGCAGTACCCTGCGACTGCTAACCGATCCGCAATCTCGGGTCGTTGTGAGTACTTTAACTGGCGCGAGAGGAATATTGATTGGGCAGTTTCAATCAAGTTCCAAATTGACTAAAGTTCTTCAAGACGAGAAGTTAAACGTCGGAGACGCGGTTTTTACATCCGGCGAAGATGACTGGCCGGCTCGCCTAGTAATCGGAGAAATCATCAAGGTCGTGAAACGTGATAATGAGCTTTTCCAAGAGGCTGAGGTTAGGCCATTAGTTAGCTACGATAAGTTGCAGGTCGTGTTTATAATCACGGGGCCCAAGTGACCCTATTATTGCTACTTGTTTTAAGTTTACTATGGCCGATTGTTCCTTGGATTGGTCTGTCTCCTGGGCTGGGCGTCAGCAAATACAATGGATATTTGATACCGGTTCTAGCAGTTTCGGGCTTATTGTTAGATTTGTGGTGGGGTAAGAGTTTGGGCGGGGCTTCGCTACTGCTGCTACTTTTGGTAGCGATTACTAAGATAACCAGTAAGTTTTGGCCAACGGAGCGTCAAAGTTTGTCGATCGCCTCGGGCGTGTTTAGTTTGGTTGCTATGGAGATTTATTTGTACCTATCATGAGTGCTCATCTTTCACAGCCCTGGAGCTGGCTTTCCAGACGGAAAAAAGATTTAGGGGTTGGATTCTCCGATATGATTCACTCTGGGCCTAGATCGAGGCGACGCGCCGTTCCTAGAGGCAGTGATTGGCAAGAGATATTTCTCCCCTTACCTAAGGTCCCACATGAAGAGACAAAGCTTAGTCCGTGGTTGGGGGTTATATTCGGATTATCGGTCGCGGTGATCGGTATAGTTTTCATTGGTAGGTTATGGCAATTACAAATTGCTCGGGGCAGCTCTAACCTACTGGCTTCCGAGGGGAATAGGGTTCGTATTCGAGTCCTACCAGCACCACGCGGGGTTATTTATGATCGCCAGGGGTTCGTTTTAGCTAATAACAGTCCGGGTTTTAGATTGGTCGCCGAAACGATTGGGGTTTCTTCTCTCCGGTTAGATCAAATCGCCGATTTTCTTTCGGGGACACTGCCACATTCGTCCGCTGAGATCAGATCAAAATTAGATTTAGCTAGTAAAAAAGAAGCCGTCTTGCAGTCGGGCCTCACTCGTGACCAGGCTTTGGTTTTAGAGGTTCAAACCCGGGAATATCCTGAAGTCCATATAGTCGAAGAGCCGATCAGAAATTATCCCAATGGTGAGGTTCTAGCTCATTTGATTGGTTACTTGGGCGAAATCGGGCCAGGCGAATTACAAGAGCCTCGGTATAGCAGTTTGTCCTCTGGGGCCAAGATTGGTCGGAGTGGGATTGAGCAGAGCTACGACTACTTGTTGCGGGGTCGGGACGGTCGGGAATTAGTTGAGGTGGACTCATTAGGACGCACCGAGCGGATCGTGGCTAAGGAAGATCCGATTCCAGGGCGAAATTTGGTTCTGACCATTGATTTAAATTTGACTAAGTCGCTTGCTTCGGAACTAAAAAAACAAATTTTGACGGCTCATTCCGAGAAGGGGGCGCTGGTTGGGCTTAACCCCCAAGATGGATCTGTTTTGGCTTACGTCAGCTATCCTAGTTTTGATCCCAATCTGTTTAGTCGGGGAATATCGACTGCGGATTACCAAAAACTTTCCTCTGATCCTAATGAGCCGTTATTTGACCGGGTTATCAGCGGAACTTATCCGCCTGGTTCCACCTTTAAACCGACCGTTGCCACTGCGGCTTTGTCTAGCGGGGTAACGACTAAAACTCGTTTGATCGAATCTCCTGGTGTAATTTATCTAGGAACACAAGCTTTCCATAATTGGCGCTTATCTGGTTTTGGGCAACAGAGCATCGTTGACGCTATCGCTTACAGTAATGACGTTTATTTTTACTATATGGGCGCCGAGCTAGGAGTTGACCGTCTTAGTGACTGGGCCTCCAAGTTTGGACTAGGGCAAAAAACCGGTATCAACTTACCCGGTGAGGCGACGGGAAATGTCCCAACTAGTCGTTGGAAAGAGCAGACCTTTCACGAACCTTGGTACCCTGGAGAAAATTATAACTATGGTATTGGCCAGGGTTACTTGCTCGTTTCTCCAGTTCAACTGGCTTCGGATATCGCTGCTATATCAAACGGTGGAAAACTATATCAGCCTATTCTAATAAAAGAGGTCAGAGATAGTACTAACCTGGTAGTTAGTCACGATAACCCGATTCTAAGGCGGTCCGGATTGGCGGAGGGGGAGGTTTTAAATACTGTTAAAGAGGGAATGAGGAAGGCCTGTACTTTATTTGTGAACTTGGCCGGGGACGATGGATGTAAAACAGGGTCAGCCGAA
Organism: Patescibacteria group bacterium; assembly: GCA_038228785.1. Classification (GTDB taxonomy): domain Bacteria; phylum Patescibacteriota; class Microgenomatia; order Woykebacterales; family JBBROZ01; genus JBBROZ01. Next base: position 3,988 of record JBBROZ010000007.1, on the reverse strand, counting down.
TTTGGAGGCTCTGAGCAGAACTCACATGCCTGGTTTGTAACCTTTGCACCTTGGGATAAGCCTGAAGTTGCTCTAGCAATACTAATCGAGGGGGGAGGGCACGGGAGCATCGTCTCGGCTCCGGTAGCCCGTCCAGCATTGGAGAAATACCTCGCTAAATGAGTAGTCTAGAGCAGAAGTATCTACTTGGGCTGACGCTTGTACCTGGGTTGGGCTCAGCTCGGATTAAACTTTTACTAGAGCATTTAGGAACAGCTCGGGAAGTCTGGAGTTTGACGGATGGGCAGATTAGAGCACTATCATTACCCAGCGATGTTAGGGATTCTTTCATCGAAAGTAGAAAAAAGATTGATTTAGCAAAGCAATTAGACATGGTTAGCGCTTCTAAGGCTAGTCTTCTGACGATCGTAGATCCCGGTTATCCGCCACTCTTGAAAGAAATATACGATCCGCCGATAGTTTTGTACGTGCGGGGAGTCTTAAGTGCTAGTTCTAGTAAGATCGCGGTAGTTGGAGCCCGGCTTATGACAACGTACGGACATCAGGTGACTGAAAGTTTGACTACCGAGCTAGTAGCTAACGGACTGACCATTGTTTCAGGACTGGCCAGAGGAGTAGACGCCATGGCCCATCGTACTGCCCTGCGATCTGGAGGTCAAACCATCGCCGTTTTGGGTTCGGGACTGAATTTTATTTATCCACCAGAGAATAAACACTTGGCGGAGGAAGCTAGTGATCAAGGGGCCCTCATCTCAGAATTTCCGATCGATTCACCACCGGCTCGGGGAACATTTCCCTCTCGCAACCGCATTATCTCTGGACTTAGTCTAGGGGTGGTCATTACCGAGGCTGGGGAAGACTCGGGCAGTCTGATAACGGCTAATGTGGCGGCCGAGCAAGGCCGCTTGGTGTTTAGTGTTCCTGGGCCAATTAACTCCCGTCAGTCCCAGGGAACAAATAACCTGATTAAGCTTGGCGCCAAATTAGTGACAGGAGTGGGAGATATCTTGGAAGAGCTTAAAATTTCCCAAACGAGTGTCGGCGCCGAAATGGTGGAAATAGTCGGATCGAACGAGAGGGAGACCAAGATTTTGTCCCAGCTGAGCCTGCAACCTATTCATATCGACGTTTTAGCTAAAGCCACGAAGTTTGCGGTCAGTGAGCTTGGGGGCATGTTGACAGTTATGGTAATCTCAGGAAAGGTCGCCGATCTAGGCGGCAGCTTTTATGCCAGAAAACACTAAAAAACTTATTATTGTTGAGTCTCCAACCAAAGCTCGAACACTCGGGCGATTTTTGGGGAGCGGGTACGAAGTTACGGCCAGTAATGGTCATGTCAGAGACCTCCCCAAGAGCAAGCTTGGCATCGATGTGGAGAATAATTTCGAGCCAGATTATGTGATCTCTCCGGACAAGAAAGAGATCGTGTCTCGGCTCAAAAAAGACGCCAAGGGGGCTCAAGAGGTTTACCTGGCGACCGATCCTGACCGTGAGGGCGAGGCGATTGCCTGGCATATTCAATATATATTAGGCGAGAAAGTCCCCAAACGGATCACTTTCCATGAAATCACCTCCGAGGCAGTTAACGAGGCGCTGGCTCACCCTAGAGGAATTGACACTAATCTGGTAGATGCCCAGCAAGCTAGACGGGTCCTTGATCGACTGGTCGGATACAAGCTCTCACCCCTTCTGTGGAGAAAAGTTCGGGTGGGTTTATCAGCTGGGCGAGTCCAGTCGGTTGCTCTTAGGCTCATCGTCGACCGCGAGCGTGAAGTCGAGGCCTTTAAGCCAGTGGAGTATTGGAGCATCGAGGCTAAAGTCAGGGGAGGAGGCCAGGAATTTATTGCCACACTGCTTAAAAAAGCAGGTAAAAAGATCGAAATTGGCACGACGAAGGATGCCGACAAGATCGAATCCGATCTGAAAAATGGCGACCTGATAGTTGCTGATCTGAAGGACTCTCAAACTAAGCGTCAGCCGTATCCTCCCTTTACGACTAGCTCACTGCAACAGGCAGCCTCGAATCGCCTCGGCTTTACTAGTAAAAAAACTATGATGATCGCCCAGCAGCTCTACGAGGGCGTGGAGCTGGGATCGGAGGGTCCGGTTGGGCTGATCACTTATATGCGAACGGATTCGCTTAATCTCTCAGAGTCTGCCGTGGCCACAGCCCGGGAGTTTATTTCTACCCAGTTTGGTAAAGACTATGTTCCACAGTCAGCGCGTCATTTAAAGACTAAATCCAAAGGAGCCCAAGAGGCCCACGAAGCGATTCGTCCTTCACTAGCTTCGAGGTCGCCTGAGTCCCTCAAGGACCACCTCAACCGTGACCAGCTGCGACTGTACGAGCTTATTTGGCAAAGATTCCTGGCTTGTCAGATGGCGGAAGCGACCTATCAAAAAAGAAGTATCGATATTAACTCGGGAGATTATCTGTTGCGGGCCTCGGGTTCGAAGATAAGTTTCCAAGGCTGGCTCAGGGTTTACGCCGTCGCCGCCGAGGATGAAACCACCGATGACGAGGCTGGACATGCCAACGATATCTTGCCCGACGTCACGGTTGGAGAAAAAGTTACTCTGCTAGATCTGGCCAAAATGCAGCACTTTACTGAACCTCCCGCCAGGTACACCGAGGCTTCACTGATCAAAGCGATGGAGGAGTATGGCATCGGGAGACCGAGCACTTACGCTCCGACTATCTCGACGATCATTGAGCGGCGCTACATTGAGCGCGAAGAGCGCAAACTCATCCCAACCCCCCTCGGGGTCGCGGTCAATGATTTCTTGGTCGCCAATTTCCCCAATATTGTTGATCTAAACTTCACGGCCAAGATGGAGGCGGAGCTAGACGAGGTGGCCGAGGGCACCAAAAAGTGGCAACCCATCATTGCTGAGTTCTACGGCCCATTTGCCAAGCATTTAGCCCAGGTAGGCGAGACGGCTGAGCGGGTTAAGATAATCCCACAGTTGTCAGATAAGATTTGTCCGGAGTGCAGTAAACAACTGGTCATTAGGATTGGCCGCTTCGGTAAATTCTTAGCTTGTTCGGGATATCCCGATTGCAAACACACTGAGAAATTAGTCGAAAAGGTTGACTCCAAATGTCCCGAAGACGGAGGAGATATCGTGCTCCTTAGGACCAAAAAGGGCCGGCCCTTTTATGGCTGTAGCAATTACCCCAATTGTAAATTTATGAGTTGGCATAAACCAGCCGGTTCACAAACGGAAGAAACGTCGACGGGAGACAAGCCACAGGGTAATGAGACGGACGCTACTACGTCCTCTCAGGAAAAGCCGGACGAAACGGGTAAAGCTTCCTCAGACACACCAGTGTCAAATCCAGCTTGACGACCTAATCAAATAAGGTCAAAATTTAAACTTACGAGGCTGCCTTCCCGCTATTGGGAAGGTTTTTGTATCTGAAGGGGACAATGTCAGTATTAGCCGATCACGAAATCGAGCAGGAAATAAAATTAGGACGACTCATCATCGACCCTAAACCTAAACGCATCAACCCAGCCTCGGTGGAGTTGACTCTGGGGAAAGAGATCGTCTATCTGAAACGTACTCTGACCAATGAGATCGACCTCAAAAAAGGCTTTCCGGTCGATATGGTCGACCGATTTATGATGGATTCCAAGAAAGGTTTTAGTATTAAGCCAGGGGAACACTACCTAGCCACCACCGAGGAGCTGATCGAGCTGCCGTCTGATCTGACGATGATGATTTTGGGTAAATCAACGATAGGGCGGATCGGGCTGGTTCCGGTTACGGCTGGATATATCGATCCCGGGTTCCGGGGACAAATCACTCTTGAAATCTACAACGTCTCCCACACCCCGATCATCGTTTACCCGGGGATGTTTTTTGCTCAGGGGGTCATCATGCGAATGAGCTCGCCCGCCAAAATTCCTTACAATAAGAGGCCCACTTCTCTTTATCGCAATCAATCTGGACCGACTATTCCCAAAACCAATAATCTTTTTCC
>JBBROZ010000006.1:0-37016 GCA_038228785.1 Patescibacteria group bacterium | reverse complement strand
TTCCCGGGTGATCATTGGCCCGCCTTGATCTGGGCTAAATCAGCCTCATCATCCCCGTCGAAGCTGGTCGGCGGTCCCCCGGAAAGGACTGAGGACAGCGATAAGTCTTCCACTGCCCAGTACATTACCGACCCCGGATTACGGGAATGTCCAGGATGGTCTGGATCTTCATGGTCGCGCGCCGATTGATACGATAAGCTCACCAGCCCGAACAGGTGTCCTAGCTCATGAGTAATGGTCGCTTGGGCCAGACGATCTCTTGAGACCAAGGGGTTGGCCCCTTTGGCAAATTGATCGGGGAAAAATGCAACGGAACTCGAAGTAAAGGAGGCCCCAAGAGCATTGGAACCCTCGAAGCTACCGGGTAAGAAGAGTAAATATAGACAAATTTGCGTCGCCGAGGTGTAGCAACTGCGATTATTTTTGGTCATCTCAACGACCTGGGCCAAGGTGTAATTAGACTCCTTGGGGAGATTAGTCTGATCCGAGGTCACGCTGACCTGCTTGCCACTAGTTTTTTGTAACACCGAAGTGAGGGTGCTGAGATCGCTCTCCTTGGGTCCAGATGATCCGGACGAATCGATCTCAACTTTTATTGAGGCGCCCGCTCCCAGGATTTTTGAGCCAAGTGTCCCGACTGGTCCCCAATCAGCGCCGCGGGTCCTGGGAATGGCGATCGCCACAGTTTTTGGGTTGAGGGTGCTAACGGAGCCGTATCCGACTTGCCGACTGACTTGCTCTTCAATCTGGGAAAACCTAGCTTGGAGCTGTTTTAAGGCCTGATCTATTTGCGACCGGTACGCCGGAGAGTTGTAGAGCTGCTGCAGACCCAAAACGATCGCCGCTAAAATAGCGAACCTAATAACAAAACTCACTGGGCTGCCTCCGCGAAGCGCCGCTTAATAAAGCCGGGGTCTTGGGAGACAATCAGCAGTCCCGCCCGCGGACCCGAGTCTTTGCCAATGAGGCTTTTGTAAATAGCGTTAAAAGCACTCCCAGCCGGCAAATTTAATTTCTGGCTGAGCAGGTATAGCTCGGCTTGCAGTTTTTCCCCATCTTTCTCCCCAATAAGTTGTGAAGCCTCCCTCAGGAACTTCCTTTGCGGCGTAGTTAAGCTCCTAGCTTGAGCAGGAAGTTTTTCTTGGACCATAAATTTCATCTCATCCTTAGCGTACTTATCTAACCAAACCGAGGCGTAGGAAACCCGCGCGGACGCCTCAGGACGCGCCAATTCTGAAGTCATCCCCGGTAACTGTAGCAAGCTAACCACGTTTGAAAAACGGGTTTTTGTAGTCAGGTCGGGCTTGGCGGGGTCAATTTGGGCGTAGAAAAAATAATCCGCTTGGTCGGGGTTAGATTTCTCCTGATAAGAGGTCTGACAGCGATCATACTCATCGTAGGTTGGAGGTACGATCTGGGTTAAATCGATCTCAATCGCTTGATTGGGTCTGGTTCGTACGATCAAAAATCTAAGTAGTTCCGGGGAAAAAACGCTCAAGGCGTCGCTTGGGGTGATCACTCCTTTGGTCGAACCCATTTTTTTACCATGCAGCAAGAAAAATTCGTGCGGAAACGCGGCCACTGGCTTTTTACCAAAGACTTCTTTTAATATCCGCTCCCCGGTATCAAACGAACCCCCTTGGTTGGCGTGGTCTTTACCGGCGGCTTCAATGCTGACACCAAAGAGGTCCCATTTGGCGGCCCACTCGACCCGCCAGTGCATCTTGGCCCGTCCCCCCAAGGGAGAGGTTTTACCTAAGTAACCGCAACCCTTAGCCCACGCAACCAAATCCTTGCGGCATTCAAATGAAACTTCTTGCCCGTCCCAGGCGCTAACGTAGGTCGACCCTAGTTTGCCACAATTCGGACATATCACCTGCACCGGATACCAATCCTTGGGGCGCTCACTACCAGAGACTTCGCGATAGATTTTTCTAATCAGCTCGGAGTGATCCAACACTTTTACAATAGCCGGGTCGAACTGGCCGCTTTTATAAATCTCACTAGTGCGGTAGTGACCCGCTTTGATGCCTAGTGTGTGGTGGTGAGTTTTGTTTTCAGCGATGAATTGCTCAGCGAAGTTGGTGAAGTGAGAATCTGGAGCTGGAACGGTAACAAGGGGCTTGCCTAAGTGCTCCTCGTAACCGCTAAATCCAGGCGGAATCCCGTCCATCGGATCGTAGTCATCATATCCATACAGATAAGTAACGTCTTTTTTCTCGGACTTAAGAACGCGTCGCAAAACGTCATGAATGACCATCGAGCGAAACGACCCAATATGCATCGGTCCAGAGGGGGTCCAAGAGTCGTTAATGATATGTTTATCGGCCGGATGAGCGGCCAGGAAGTCTTGCGCCCACATGAGTTAATAATACCTCAAGTAAGTGCTTAGGAAATCTTAGATATTTTGTATTTAAGAACGGCTGAGGGAGTAGTGACTTCGACGGTGTCCCCAGGCTTAAGACCCAGCAGGGCTTGCCCGACTGGAGACTGGTGGCTGATCTTACCGTTTTCTGGTTGAGCCTCGACACTGCCGACGATAGTATAAGTCTCGTGATTGGAGTTCATCTCAACTGTGACCGTACTTCCAACTTCAACAACTTGGGCGTTTTTGGGGTGCTCAATGATCGTAGCGTTTTTAAGTATCTCTTCTAACTCGACGATCCGGCCTTCGACGAAGCTTTGCTCTTCTCTAGCCGCCTCATATTCCGCGCTAATTTCGTCAGTCTCACCCATCGCCCGAGCGGAAGCGATACGCTCAGCTACTTCCTTGCGCTTAGTTTTGACCAGTTCTTCGTACTCACCTTTGATCTTGGTAAGCCCGTCGCCGGTGATGTAAACTTGGTTATCTTGTAACATTTTTAGTAAAAATATAACGGTCTTTTTGGGACCGCCTCGTCAGGTGTATTGGAAATATATTCTAAGCCGGAGAAGAGCAGTTGTCAACGAAGAGGTGGGTTTAGTTCGTGGCGGAAGATGTGGCTGGGGTCGCGGAACGAGTGGCGGGCTTGGCTGAACCCGAAGCGTCCTTATCATCGTTACCCCTGATGACTCTAAGCAGTGGGATGATCTGTTGGAGGTCCTTGTGGGCGGCTATGATGTCAGCTTTGGCTAACTTCAGTATGGCTTTACCGTCCTGGAATAAGGTCTTGGCGCCAGTGGGATCGCTCACCTTCATGGCGGTAAATTTGGCTTTGGCTGCTGCGATCTGCTTTTTGGCGTCAGAAATCTGGGTCTGATAGTCGGTAAAAAGAGCTTTCATGGCCGTGGTGTTTTTACCAGCCGTTTGGGCTTTTACGACAAGGGCGTTAATTTTGTCGGCAGCTAGGGACAGCTTATCGACCTGGAAGCTCATCTTAGCCGCGGCCGTTAGACCCTGGGTCTTGGGTTCTAGAACGGCGAAAATCTTGAAGTCACTAAAGATCGATTTGAGGTCAGCCTTGACCGCCTCGGCTGAAGTTTCGGCGGCTATCTTGGCTTTTAAGTTGGTTAGGCGGGTAATAGCGGAGTTAAGATCCGCCACTAATTCTGCTTTGTCGGCGCTGGTCAAACGGTTAGCCGAGTTGACCCTAGCAATGGCTTTGTTAAGGGAGGCGATCCGCTCGTCAATAAATTTATTGGCTGATTCTTTAAATTTGGTCGCCTGATCGGCTGAGCGGTTAGCTTGTTTGGCTTGACGAATTGAGTCCTCAGCCGCTTTACGGGTGGCACTTCTAGTAGCGTCTTCGGCCGAAACCGCGGACACTGCCGAAACGGCTAGAACTAAACCTAAGATGATGGCTAAAAGCGCTTTATTCATAATGCGGGAGCCTCATCGCCAGAAAGATCAATATTATCGAGGTCATTAGAGCTGGTGTTGATATCGGTTAGATCGGTTCCAACCTGGGTCGCGGTAGCATCCAAAGCTTGAATCTCATCCGAGGTAGTGGCCTCACTCCCAGGGGTATTCGAGGTCGCGGCGGGAGCAGACGACTGATTAAAGATCCCACTGGAATAAGCATAAACCCCGGCGGCGATGACCAGGAGCAACAAAATACCGGCCACCATCATGGTCACTTTGTTGGCTGGCTTTTGGGCCATTTCAATTGGTTTAGATGGTTCGGGATTAGGAGCCGGGGCAGCGGCAGGAGGAGTTTCAGGAGTAGTTGTGGCGGTCTTTAATTCGTTATCCATAAGCCCTCAATTAACTGGTCTTACTATGCCGTAAAAGAGAACTCATGTCAAGGCAAGGAGGTCCTCGCCAGATCGATGGAGGCCTGGCGCATTAACTCTAACTGCGCCTTAGCCGCTGACCCCTGCAAAATTTGGGGTTGGGCATACTCGAAGATTTTGGTCGGGGTGAAGGAGAGGTCAACTAATTTATTTTTATAAAAAGTATACTTACCGATCATGCCGAGTCTCGTCTCCTCACTCCACATTTGATCGAAGATAAAGTTGCCGTGTCCGTACGGGATCAGATGATCTTGGTAGATCTCGACCGCCTGAAACCAGTGCGGGTGATTTCCAAGTACTTGGTCAACCCCGGAATCGATCGCCAAGTGCGCTATTTCCCTCGGGTCATCGGGAGCGATCACGCCATCTGTTTTGGGTATGCGCTCATACTCCTTACCCCAGTGAAACAACGCCATTAGTACGTCAACCTGACTTCGAGCGCGCTTGATCTCCCCCACCAGCTGATCGCGGTCAATCCGCTCGCCGACCCCGTTAAAAGCTAGTAGGCCAAATTTTAGACCTCTCACTTCCTTCACCCCCAGATGGGACCTGGTCGCCCAAGTAATGCCGTTAGCTGTCAGTAAATTCTCAGTCTCATTTAATCCCTCAGGGCCGAAATTGGTGATGTGGTTGTTCTCCAGTCCCACCAGATCGACTCCGGCAAATTTGAGACCCCGAACGTGCCCCTGGTCACCACAAAATGGAAAGCCGCTGCGGATAACCGGACAGTTTTTGATGAGCGGGGCTTCCAGATTAACTACCCGCAGATCGGCGGACTTTAGGAGATCAACGGTTTTTTGCCACGGATAAGTAAAGTCCCCTCTGGTCAGAACTTGAAAATTGACTTCGCGGGCCGGGATGACGTCACCAGTTACGATAATAGTTCTAAGCTCAGTAGGGTCAGTTCCCGCTGGTAGGGAGTGATCGCCGTTAAAGATGGCGCCTAAGGTAATGGGTGCAAATCTAGGTTCGGTTAATACTGGAGTGGGGACAGTAACAGACTGATTAGCAAGTAAATTATTAGACCCAGTCCAGGAGAAAGGGACGAGCGCCGTAAGCAATAGTAGGGTAATCAAACCTCGCCTAACTAACATAAACTAATTATAAGCGTTGGCCCGGCTAACTTGTGAACAGGTCTGGTCGCACGGTAGAATATAGCCATGATTAAACTGGTTATTAGCTTATTTGCCTTACTAATACTAGCTTCTCCAGCCTGGGCGCACGGAACAGAAAAGGTCTTAAATCAGGACAGTGGCAACTATACTCTCAGCCTAAGCTACGATCCATTTGAGTTGGTCCTTGGTGAGGGGGTGCCCCTCGGTTTTAATATCAGTCCCAAAAATGGAACAAGCGCGGTGGACTACTCCAATGCCTACGTCAAAATTACTCCTCCAAAAGGAGAGGATTTCATTTTCGCCGCGCCGATTAGCAAAGCTGAATTTGGTGTAACCTCAGTTTTATTTAAATTTCCAGGTTCCGGAGATTATAAAATCTCAGCTAGTTTCAGGCGGGGCACTGACGCGATCGCCGAAACCGATTTTGTCCTAAATGTACCGGCCCCTAAAACGCCAGCCTCCAATGGACCCGGTATCCCTTTTAATAAAGAGGCGTTAATGATCGGCCTGGGTGGTCTAATCCTAGGTTACGGGTTATCCCTTGTTATCAAGAAAAAATAAACTTGGGGTTTAGTCTAGAAAAACTTGGTCGACGTAACACCAGCGCCAGTCTTCTCCCGGTTCAAAAGACTTAATAATCGGATGAGAAGTCTCCTGGAAGTGTTTGGTAGCGTGTTTGTTTTTGGAGTTATCACAACACCCAACGTGACCGCAGATTAGGCAGAGTCTTAAGTGCACCCACTCATCCCCTAACTTTAGACATTCCTCGCATCCGTTAGGGGTGTTGGGAGAAACATTTTTAATCTGGTCCAGATGTTTACAAATGGTCATTAGTGTCGAGAAATTCTTTGTGACAATTTCAAACCAATAAATCCACACACTGCTCCAAACACAGCTGAGGCAGGAAGGCCGATCAGTAGTCCACGTAGCAGTCCAAAATTGATAAATGCCTGCATCGAGGAAGCATTACTTTTGGCAAATCCCAGTATTTTGTCGGCCTGTTTGCTGACAATGTCCAAGAAAAGATTATCGATGACCAGAAACGTCAGCATTGAAATACTATACCCAAGCACTGAAATAATAATTCCACTCTTGAGGGCGACCATTTTATTTTTGGATTGTATTGCAGAGTGGTAAGAACTACCGACAATGAAAGCCCCAATCACTATCATGCTAAGTAGCATCATGGGTGAAGAGTCGGGATCGTTGCTCGGGAAAACTACATTACTTAGAACAATGAGTGTTGACAATATTGCTCCAAGCGTTAAGCCGTACTTATACGAATTCATAAGGAAATTATAACAAGAAAATGGTAGACCCAAGGGGACATTACTCAAACCGCTATAGGCCACGAAAGAATCCGGGTCTGCTCGACCTTTTGATCAGGTATCACCAGGAAATGTGGGACTTGGCCCGGTTACTACGGGATCAAGACGAGCAGACCACTAACTAATCAATTAATGATCCAAATGGCCACTCCAGTCAACAGGTAAGCGACCTAAGAGAACGAAAAAAGCTAAAAGTGGATGTCCTTTTAGCCTTTGGGGCGGGAGCTTTATGTCTTGCGACTACTCCCGCCCATTTGATCATTTCCCTTCAGCCCTTACCCGTTCGATCGCTTTTCGGAAAGACCCTAATCCGAGCCTATCTGCGAACGTGCTTTCACTAGCAATATCGAGACCCTTTGCTCGGAGTTCGACAACATCAAGCCATTGAGGCCATCTGCCCAGTCTGGCCCGCACGTGCCTTATCTGCGAAACTAGTTGGTCGTCCGTGTATTTCGTCCACTGAGTTGGCTTGATGGGCTTGGACGATGCCCCGACGACTACTGCAAGGTTTTCGGGTTTGCCAAACTGTTTGCGGAAGACTATGTGGCTTGGAAACTGTCCCGGTTTGTAAGCCTTCTCGACGTCTTGATAAGTAGGCACACGGCCCAATTCACGGTAGAGGCCGACGAGAAGCTGCTTGAGCTTCTCTCTAGTCCAGGCTGCTCTCTGTGCATACAGCTTGTAGGGGAGCCCAGCATCCGCCATCGCGTCTTTGAAGCTCGCGAAGAACTTTCCGTACAGATACATGCTCGGGACTTTGCGTGCTTTGCCAGCTTCACGCATGTCCATAGTGTTCGGGCTTCTACCGAGTTCTTTCGCCAGGTTTCGTAGAGGCTCCAACAGATCCTCGCGAGTTACCCCATGCCTTCTGTTAACCAGCAGACCGGCTGCGTCGAGAGCCTTGGTCAGTGAGCCGAAGTAAATCGCAAACATTACCCGGCTCGCGTTCTTACCAGCTTTGCTGGCTGCGGCGATTTCCTTGCTACGAGGAGTACGACCAAGCTCTCGAGCAAGGTCCTGCAGCTGTTTTTTGAGTACCTCTTTCGTGTAACCGGTTCTGATCTGAGCCAGGATATCGAGGACATCGAGAACGATCTCGTCGAAGTGGACGCTACCCACCTTCACAGAAATTGGTTTCTCGCGCGTCAAGCCAGGGAGTTTTTCGTATGCTGCCTCAACCCTCCGCCATAGGTTCTGAATCATCTCGAGGCGCTCGCAGTTCGCAACAAAGTCGAGAACTAGCACTTGAACTTTGCCCGGGCTCAGTCGCAAGCCGCGTCCAAGTTGTTGCAGGAAAATCGTTCTTGAGGACGTTGATCGCAGGAAGACGACGACATTAGCGTCAGGAAGATCGATCCCCTCGTTGAACTTATCGACCGTGACCAAGGCACGGAGCTTGCCAGCTCGGAAAGCTTTGAGTCTGGACTGCTGAGGTCCGGATTCCATGTGTGAATGGATTGCCGCAGCCCCAGTCATGAGCTTGGCGAAGTGGTCGCAGTAGACGATCGAAGGCGCGAAGATGATGATTCGCGGGTTCTTGATCCCCACGACTTTCTCTTCGATCAGTCGAACTATCTCCTCGTCCCGCTTGGGAACGAAGATGGCGCGGTTGAGAGCGCTGATGCTGATCTTGCCGACTGACGTCTTGAAGGATGAGACGTTCTGAATCTCGTCGGTCATCAATCGGTAATCGACCGACGTCAGAAGTCCTTCGGCCAAGGCATCCTCGAGCGCGAGGTTGAAGACCTCCTGCCCGTAGATCCGTTTGATGTCTTTGAGATCGGCTCGATCGGGTGTCGCAGTGATTCCAAGCATGAACTTGGGTTTGAAGTAATCGAGCGTAGGACGATAGGTCGGGGCCTCGCTATGGTGACTTTCGTCGACCACAATGTAGGCGAACTCATTCGGAAAGAAGGCAACACGCCAATCCCGCATGATCTGGAACGAAGCGAAGATAAAGTCGGCGTCCTGGAAATCCTTCTCGTAGCCGTTTAGGTTGGCATACGAGTAGTTCATTCCCAGAACCGACTCAAACTTCTCGCGAGCTTGAGCCAAGATGTCGTTTTGGTGGCAGAGATAGAGAACACGGCCACCTTGTGCCTCAAGAAAGCGCTGCACATCAAACGCACTAAGCAAGGTTTTTCCCAGCCCGCTGGCCATGACGACGAGAGCCAGATTTCGGCCCTCACGACGTGCCTTGGCAATGGCTTGCAGTGCCTGTTGTTGGTAGGGACGCGGCACGTAGCTAAGCACGGGCTCTCCTTCCTTTTTCTGTTGTTAAAGAACTCGTCTGCAGTTCTGCAGGCGATCCAATCGCCAGTAAGGCGACTAGGTCTCAGACAGAACTTGGCAGGAAGGAGAGTTGTAGCCAGGCATTTTACTACTTTTTCGCAGAAAAAGCAGTTTGGGTCGAATGTGATGGGAAAAAGTCGACCTAGATCTGAAAACTGGCAGATGAGTCGTACGCGGTGCGAAGCAATCAACAGTTGTGTTTTATTTCTCTAGCAACCAAAAATTGTTGCTTGGTAGCCCCAAGGGGATTCGAACCCCTGATCTGCTGGATGAGAACCAGCTATCCTAGGCCACTAGACGATGGGGCCACAAAAGTGTTTCGAGCGGAGTATATCAGGTAGAGTGGATTTTTTCTAGGCTACTTGGTGAGCTGCGCGGCAAACCAGCCCATTGAGATCGCTCCGATGCGAACCCGCCGCAAGGTGAAGCCGGTCGAGTCGTTATTGCGGGTACCAGGAAGAGTTGAAGCCGCGGTGACAAATCCGGCGTCCTGGGCATACTTGATGCTGAGACCGTCGTAGGCCCCGTAAGGATAAGCAAAATGCCGCACCGGCTTACCGATTATTTGCTCGAGCTCTGACTTGGAATTAGAGATCTCGTCATGTTGGACCTGGGCGGAGCGGCCTTTAAGGTAACTGTGATCCATAGTGTGAGCGGCGATGGTGATAAGAGGTGAAGCGGCGAGCTCTCTTAACTGGGAACTGGTCATGTAGTGCGCATAGTGCTGTTGAGCGTTTAGCTGTTCGCCCCGAGACAAAACGTAATTGGTCGCTTTCATGTTGTAACGCTGGAGCAAAGGATAGGCATTTTGGTAAAAATCCGAGTACCCGTCATCGAAAGTTAAGATAATCGGCTTAGCTGGCAAAACTTTCGGGTCTTTGAAAGAAGCTGACAGATCATCTAGTGATATGGTGGTCCAGCCATTTTTTTGCAGAAATTGCAACTGCTCTTCTAGTACTGACGGCGGGACGCTTAAAGAACATCCGACTTTGTCTTTCTTGCAATCAGGCATCGGACGGATGTAGTGGTACATCAAAATTGGCACTCGCACTCCCACCAGCTCCGGTTCGGCCTCCTTGGTCACGATTTCGACCGTTCCAACGACTGCTTCCGGCTTATCGCTCACGGCTAGCACATCGGGCTTGGAATTAGGGACATCTTTGGCCTGGCTTCTGGTTCCTAAGCCTTTCGAAGGCAGGACCCCGACCATCAGAATTAGCACCACTACCACCGACCCAATTAGTCGGGGGATGTGGTAGGGAAAAGCCTGATTTAACTTAGCAAAAAAGCCCAATTGTTTGGACTTTTTTGTCCCTGTTTTTTTCACGAGGCAAGTATAACATCACCCCTGTATCAGCTCAACAAAGAACCGTTAACGAACGGTGTCAGCGCCGGGATTTATCTGGACAGTATTTGGGGTGGTGCTAGGAGCGGGAGTAAAGACACCGCGCGCTAGGGCAAAGAGCGCCAAAACGGCGATAATCGCTAAGGCTACCGCCAAAGCCACGCCTAGACCACTTGTCCCGTCTTCTCTGACCACCTCGCCGGAATCGAACCCGTCAGCGGTATCGCTTAGGACGCGGCGTCTTCTAATTACTTCTTCAGCCATGTGTTATCACCACCTTTCATTAAAATACGTTAATTTTAGAAACTAAAAAACGGGGCTTGCGCCTCGTTTTCGTATCTTCACTTTACCACTTTAAACTCTGCTATCAAACAAACAAGCTAGGGCGTAAGTGTCCCGGAACCGGTTCCGACCGGTGTTCCAGCGGGAGTACTGATGGGGGTGGCCGCGGGCGTGGCCACGTTAGTCCCGGAACCAGCGGGCTCGCCAGACGGGGTCGCCTCGGGCGGTGGTGCCGGCGCCTCATCACAAAACTTATCGGGTACAGTACTGATTGCGAATACTTCTAGATAAGTCCCTGCCAAGCTTCCGTGGCTTTTAAGACCATTACTGGTGCACACGCTCTGAGATTGGATCCCGGCTGGAACTTTGAAATCTTCCCAGCTAAGACGGGATTCAGCCTGCTCCATAAAATTGCGCCAAATTGGAGCTGGTCCCAAGGATCCGGCGACCGCATCCATGAAACTACCGTCATTGTTACCCATCCAAACTCCGGTCACAAGATTAGGAGTATACCCAACAGTCCAAGCGTCGCGGAAGTTTTCGGTCGTTCCGGTCTTAACCGCTGCCGGGTGCGAAGCCTTAAGGACCGAATTGTAGCCAAACTCCAAGGCCCTGGCATTAGGATCAGATAAGATACTACTCATGATGTAGGCGTACTGGGGGTCGACCAGATTTTCCTTACGAGCCTTGACCTCGAAAACTTTGCCGGCCGATTTGTCTAGGATTTTTAGGATCGGCGCGGAGTCAACGTAATTGCCGTAGTTAGCCATAACCCCGTAAGCCCGGGTCAGTTCAAAAAGCTTGACCTCTCCCCCACCTAACACCAGACTCAACCCGTAACGCTCGCGGTCTTGCAGGGTTGACAGCTTCAAACGATGGGCCATCTCTAGTCCCGAGTCGATACCAAGATTTCTAAGCATCTCAACAGCCGGGATATTAAGTGAGTTTCCGAGGGCAAAACGGACTAGGATGTCACCGCGGAATTTCTTATCGTAGTCGAGAGGTTTGTACCCGCCGCCAAAATCGGTCGGGACATCGTGTAGTACCGTCGCCGCCGTAATCAAGTGAGTCTCCAAGCCTTTTAGGTAAAAAAGAGGTTTGATGGAACTGCCAGGCTGGCGCTCGGCGAAAGCGATATTGACCTTGCCACCGATGGCGTCGTTGTCGTAATCAGCTGATCCGACCATCGCTAGGATCTGACCTGTTTTGGGATCAATCGACACCAAAGCGGCGTTACTAGCATGATTGGCCTTCAAGCGGGTCACCTGAGACCGCAGCTCTTTTTCGGCAATATTTTGCAGGTCCAAATCAAGTGAGGTTGTAACCCGCAGACCAGATCGGCCGACATAATCTTCCCCGTACTTTTCTTTCAAGAGGTCTAGGATGTAGAGGGCAAAATGCGGGGAAATGGTCAAGGCGGTTTGACGAGGCGGCTGAAAAGACAATTTCTCGGCTTTGCCCGCCTCGCGCTCAGTAGCTTTGATATAACCCTGCTCGGCCATGCGATCCAAAACTAATTCTTGGCGTTTTTTGGCTGCTTCCTTGTCTCCACCAATTGGTGTCAGGTAGCTCGGGGCGACTGGAAGTGCCGCCAGCTGGGCTGACTGAGCCAAATTAATATCCCCGACCGGTTTGCCAAAGTAAATCAGACCAGCATTGCCGGCCCCATACGCTCCGGCCCCGTAGTAAACAGAATTTAGGTACATCTCTAAAATCTCGTCTTTGTTGTAGCGGCGTTCAATTTCCAAACTCAGCACAAATTCTTGGAATTTTCTAAGAAAGTCTTTATGGGCCGACAGCAGGGCGTTTTTAACGAGTTGTTGGGTGATAGTCGAGCCGCCGTAGCGGGTAGCATCACCATTTAGGAAGTTGGCGTAGATACTCCTGAAGATCGCCTGGGGAGAAAAGCCGCCGTGCCGATAGAAATCTTTATCCTCAATCGAGATCGTGGCTTGTTTTAGATAATTCGGAATTTTATCAAAGCTAGTGTAGGTGACGTCGTGGGCCCCTTCGGTGGTGAAAATGACTTTACCATTACGGTCGAAAAGGATCGTTCCGGAATTTTTGGCATTGACGATCGTTTCTTTGCTGCCAAGTTCCGAGGCGAACGCGACATAGGTCAGTATGGTGATCAGTCCAAAAAAGGCCAGGGTCGCCGCGATCAGGTAACCCCAAGTTTTGGGATGTTTGAGACGCCTCTTCCAACGTGAGCTTTCAAGGCGCAAATTGTGTTTGACGATCTCCAAGCGATTCATAAAAATAAATGGGACACCCCTCGGGGTGCCCTGCGACTGCTTCATTGTATCAAGATTAATCTGTTCCATAAAGATTAGGAATATTCTCCAGTGATCTTGGCCCAGAGCAATTTTAAGACCTCCGAGATTGTAATATCTGTTGAGCTTGGCTTCTCCCACCAGGCCCGCGCGTTCCAGGCGGAATAACCGGAGGGCGCATTAACGATCTCTAAGGGGTCAGAGGCGTAAACTTTCTTGAAGGTCTCGTAAGCCCGGCGCTGATGATATGGGGAGGTGACAAGAATTATTTTCTTAGCTCCGATCTGATCTAGTATTTTCTTACTAAACTGGGCGTTTTCTAGGGTGTTAGTCGACCGCTCTTCGGTAAAAATGGCGTTATCCCCAATCCCTGCTGCCAACGCTGTTTGACGCATCGCCGCGGCGTTACTGGGCCCACTCTTATCGAGGGCCGCCCCGACAAAAAGAATTTGCGGGGCCCATTCGTCCCGGAAGAGCTTGATCCCCCATTGAGTACGATCCGACCCGCCCGATAAAACCACGATGACGTCAGCTTTGGTGAGAGTGTCCGACGGGGTTAGATAGCTCCCAAGAAAGATTAGCGATAGATACCCCGCCGCCACCGCGAAAACACCGAGACCAATTAGCCATAAGACGAATTTGATAAGTATACCCACCCCTTTAGTTTAGATTAGCGCGCTACCGGAAGCAAACCCTTCTCCAGATTGGGCCAGATCGAAAGTAGATCGGCCCGCCAATAATTAACCCATCCAGTCACGAGCGATAGACCTAAAACAATAATAATAACCCCAACTACCGGACTGTACCAACGGGCCCACGGGGCCGGCAGCTTAAGAGTGCGTCCGAAATATTGATACAAAACTCCCAGAGCGACCATTGGAGCAACTGTGCCTAAGGCAAACATCAACAGTAGCGGCGCCGCCAGAGAAGTATTAAATAGTAACGCTTGGGATAAAATAACCCCCAATATAGCCCCACTACACGGAGTCCAGGCAATCCCAAAGGCGCCCCCTAGTAGGATTGCTCCCAGATCCGTGGCCGAGTTGCCTAGTTCTAAGCGTCGTTCAAAATTAAGGAATTTTAACGGTAGAGGACGTACCAGATGGACTCCATAAATAATTAAGACGGCTCCCAAGACCCAGACTAAGGAGTCCCGGATCCCAACCACCGCTCCCCCAACCCAACCAATTACTACGCCTAAGGTAGTAAATACCAGCATCATCCCGAGAGCAAACAACAAAGTGCGCCTTATAACTTGGCTTCTTTGACCTCCCGATAAAACTGCCAGATAGCCTGGGATAACCGGTAGGATACAAGGCGAAAAAAATGTCGCTAGACCAGCCAAAAAAGCGACAAGTAGGGTAATATTCATGGCGAGGCCGCCAGCAGGGCCTCAATCGCCGCTTGGAGTTTGGGAGTGTCGATCCTACCAGGACCGTATTCTTTGATCTGCCCTTGCCTATCGAGTAGGAAACTAGTCGGCATCGACAAAACCTGATAGCGACCAGCCACTACCTTACCTGGGTCCATGAAAACGGGAAAATTCATCCCGTAAGAAGTCACAAATTGCCTGGCCGGAGCTTCGTCTTCCCCGTAATTTACGGCCAGTACGTTAAAGCCCTGATCTTTGTATTTGTTGAAGGTTTGGATGATGTCTGGCATCTCGTCCCGACATGTCCCGCACCAACTAGCCCAGAAGTTAACGAGCACCACTTGCCCGCGGTAGTCACTTAGTTTTCCTCTGCCGCCAGTTAACTTAGTTAGATCAAAATCCTCCAGTCGCTGCGAAGTAGAACTAGTCGTGACTGGCTTATGGACTGAGGAAGCCACGACCCCGCCCACAAGAGCGGCACTAAGGACAGCGATCAAAATATAAATCGGTTTTATTTTCATAATTTACAGGTTCCCTATCCCAACACTCCGCCTGGCTTACGGAAGGTACTCATAAGTAAAAGTGGACGACCCGGTTTCTAATTCCCACAAAATCTTTGACCAAAAGATGATAGTGTGCGCCCGCCGTTCTAACAAATACCATCTCAACGCTTAGAGTCCCACCTGTTTGGGCCAATACTTTACTAGACAGGGTCGGCAGCGGGTCGATATTAGTATCTGCCAAAACGATATTCTTGGCGAAATCGTAGTTACTGATGGGAGGGTTATCGACTGACAGCTCGATACGTAACGTGGCGCGGCTGGTGCTAGACCGATCCGGCAGATAGCTAGCTACGACCTTGGCCCCGTTTTGATAATCGATTTGGGTCAGATCTGGATTAGCTACCAACGAGGTCGAATTATCCTGGGTCTTAGTAGACGTCTCAGGAGTACGTGCTTTGAGAGCTAATCCGGCAACTACCAGGACCCCCAAACCGATTGCTAAACCAAACTTCCTAGCAACCACCGACCTGGCTCGCAATCCCACCAGCCGGGGTAGTAGTTCTAACGACTCCAGCTCCTGAAGTAGTCGTGCTGGAGGTCCCTTGTCCGAAAGTTACCTTGACCTTCATATCCAAGACTGAGCTAAGAAAGAACAGTAAGGCAAAAACTACGGTCGTGGCAATCCAGATCGCAGTTTGATTATTTCGTCTCGATGAGTCAACTTCTGTTGGTTCGATTATTTTTTTTTGCATAGATCCTCCTTTCGTCAGTATTTTTGGTAAACGCAGTTTCATCATACCTCCTTAGTATATAAGAAAATCGCTGGCATATTTTTCGGATTGCACAGTTGAGTAATTGGCCGATAAGTCGATTTTGGTCAGGTCCATCCCGGCTTTCTTGGCGGCTAGGGCCATAATCACGTAGTGTTTAGGAAAATAATATTTTTGCCAAGACAGTATTTCGCTTCTTATCTGCTCCTCGTTCTGACCATCTTGAAGCATTTTCCTAGTCAGCCCAGTCATAGCGATAGCATGTCCGCAGTCGTTGGTCGAGATCGTGACCCCGCAACACGGATGGTACACCGAGGTGACTATTTTATCGTAGATATCCTTCCATTTTAGATCGACTGCGATGGATTTACTCCACCCTTTTTGATCGACGAAGCTGTCTAGTCCAAAGATCAGTCCGAACCCAGATTTAGACCCCTCTTTTGGGATGACCTGATCTTGGGCTTTTTTGGCATCAGCACTCTCTAAAATGCTAACCAGATTGGTCGTAGGGTCCTTAGTTTTATCAATGGCGGGGAAAACGTTTAAGGCTGGTTTATTATCCACCCGCTTGGCGTCTACCGCTGGGTCGACACCACTGCCCCCCTGTTGAGTTGGCACTGCCGATGAACTAGCGTTTTGGGCGACGCGACTTGAGATATTTCCCACTGCTTCGACCAAAGCTTGCCGGCTGGGAAGATTGCTTTTGGAGGCCTCGAGAGCCCCGAAGGTAATATTTACTCTCATCTCGCTCCACATCAGCAGTGTCGAAACGAGCAATACCAAAGTCGATATTTGCCAAGGCCGATTATTCACTGGCAACCTCCAAGCGCTAAGGCGGGTCGATAAAAAACGGACAAGCTGAGCAAACTCAGTATGACCAAGGTGGCCCCCCAGGACCAGTAGTTTAGACCAACTGATTTAGTAACACCCCGAAGTCTAAGAATCCGCTCTGGCTCCGCGGCAAAATTGGCTACTAGAACAGCTGGACGGCTGCCATTGGCTAGAGCTAAAACTTTGTATAACGCCTTAGCCAGGTACTCTTCGCCCCACATCATCCCAGCCGCCAGATCAGCTTCCAGCTCCTTTTCGGTGAGGTATTTTTGGGCTATCTCGGCTAGGGCTGGTAAGAAAAAGAATGACCGGCCGAAAACTGAGGTCACTAAAACTTTTAAGGGGTCACGGTTACGTAGATGGAAAGCCTCGTGTGACAAGGCGGCGGTTAATTCCGGCTTAGTTAGAGCCTTTAGAATATCGGTTCCTAAGATAACACGTGGCTGTCCAAAACCGCTACAAAAAAGAGCGTTACCGGTAACTAGGTCTAGTCTATCAGTCAAACCCACTTGCTCAGCGACCCGCTTCAGATACTCCGGCATGGCTACCCGCCGACTGGTAATCTTGCGAACTGCTACGATCGTCTGCCAAATCTGAACAAAAGCAATCACGCTAAACCATCCCAGTATCCCGAGGGCTAGAATATTTAGGGGGCTAATCGCACTTATCGCCTGCTGACAAGCCCCAATCGACGCTCCACACCACTGCAAGATGGCCTGATAGACTGGAGTAATATTCTTAGCAGCCAAGCTGATAACAGCTAACAAAACTAGACCACCGGAAAAAACTGTAGACCAAAAATACTGATTTGATTTATTCATGGGTCAGATCTCGAAGTTTCTTCAGTGAGGATGGGTCGGTTTTGAGCTCGTCGACAAAACTAGCGATCGCGATGTCACCAAAATTTCCAAGCAAAGATTTGATCAGGTTGCGACTACGATTTTTGATAAATTGAGTTTCGCTAACAAGTGGGGAGTAATAAAATGAGGACCCAACTTTACGACGCGACAGAAGTTTTTTGGAGACTAACCTACTGACAATAGTTGAAACGGTGGTGTAAGCGATTTGCTCCTCGGAAGACAAAAAAATATGTAACTCGGAAATCTTGGAATCTTGACGATCCCAGAAATAACGCATTACTTTGCCTTCGAGTGGTCCTAGCAGATTGGGTTTCATACTACATAATCGTAGTAGATATAGTTCGGGGCGTCAATTACCAAAACTAAGCAGTTTTTGCAGTATGCTCCGGCCTGGCTTCTGCTGGCACAGATGATAAAACACGCCCCTAGCCGCGAGTCCCCCCTCGGCGGCAGCTGATATGATCTGGTCCAAATGAGCATTGCCATTGGTGACGTCACCAGCGGCGTAAACACACGCAATATTAGTTTCCATATTGGGAGAAACATCGATAAACCCATCTTGATCTAATTTGACGCCCAAATCTGCAGCCAACGAAGTATCCGGATCAGCGCCTATCTCGACAAATACGCCCTGAACGCCAAGTTCATCCTGGCCGTCTTGGGGTTTAGAAAGACGAATGCTACTAACAGTTTGCTCGCCTACTACCTCGGTGACTTCGGTCCCGTAAAGAATCTTGATTTTAGAATTGGCCTTGACCTTCTCACGCCAGATTGGCTCGCCTCCTAACTGGGGGCCCCGCACCAACAGATATATTTGGTTGCTAAATTCTGAGACGTGCAATGCCGCCGTCATGGCGGCGTCCCCGCCCCCGACTACCGCGGTAATTTTGTCTTTGAAAAAAGCAGCGTCGCAGGTGGCACAATATGACACTCCCCGTCCCGCCAACTTGTCTTCCCCCGGAACGTTTAAATGTCTTCGCCTAGTCCCGGTCGTTATGATCACTTCTCGTACCCCGACCTTACCCCCGGCTTCAGTCACGAGATCCAAGGCGTGATCCCCGTTACGGATTACTTTGATGATCTTATCGGCTCTCACCTCCGCCCCGAAATGTTTGGCATGATCCAACATCCGTTTAGTTAGCTGCGCTCCAGTCACTGATAGATCCCCTGGCCAATTTTCGATAACCGAAGCATTGGCGATCTCACCGCCCCACAGCGTACCAAAAACGACGTTACTCAGCTGATACCGACTGGCGTAAATACTAGCCGTCAGTCCAGCCGCTCCAGCACCTATTATCCCGACATCGTATGTTTTGCTGACACTTTCCATAAATTGATTATATAGGGAGACGAGAATTTACTGAACTGTTAACTGTCCGGCGACGCTACTTTTGGCCGACAGCCTGAAAGCGCTATTCTTATCGGCCGTAAAGGTAATGGTGTTACGTCCGTCTTTGGAGACTAGGGATGTTGATAGTCCATAAGCGTCGAAACTGAGCGCGGTCGCGAGCGGGTCGTCATTACGAAATTCGACAGTCAATTTAACGCCTTTTTTGACCACGATATTCGGCTGTTTAAATAGCGAGTTTTGGACTTCGATTGTGACCGACTGAGTCGTAGATCCCGATGTCTCCGTGGTGGTGGGTGCAGTAGAAGTAGGCGTCGTGGTCTGCTCTGTTTTGATCGTAGTCGTCTCCTGAGTCACTACCTGGTTATGGGTCTCAATCGCTTGCTTATTTTCAAACGAGGTCTTGGGCTTGTCTGAGCTGGTGGTGGAAGCTGAGGATTTTTGAATCTCCTCGACTTTTTTAGCGGAGTCCGAAGCTTCCTTAGTGGCGAGCCTTAGCGCTGTCTCTAAGTGCAGGGCCGATTTTTCCGGCTCAGCAACCGCCCCGACTCGCTCTTTTTCGATCTCTAAGGTTTCTTTGGCGTCGACTAATAAACCATCTTCTAGAGAATCCGTGTTTTCGCTATTCTCCAAGTCGCCCAGTTCGGCTTGATCTAGGTCAAATTCTTTTTGTAGGTCTAAAGCCAGGGCTTTGTCGCCGCTTTTCCTAGCCGCATCCACAGCCTCCTTGGCATTTTGCTCAATATTGGAAATAGCCGTACCGATTCCTTTTACTTTGCCGGACTTAGAGAGTTCCTTTAGCTCATGAAGCCTTTCCTTGACGTGAGCGGCTTTAAGTTTAGCCTTGTCCCCATCATTAAAGCTTAAGGCGTCTTGAACTTTCTCGACGGTTAGATCAACCGGAAATAATAAATCTCCCGGTTTAGCGGAGTCAGAGATGACGGGGAGTCCGATGGCGGCTAAAAGTAATAAAACGATAATGGGCAAGTGTGGTTCCCTCTTAAGATCAGACTATCATCTGAAAAACTGAATGTAAAGCGTTAAGAAAACTAACACTACATAACTGCCGGTCAGGACGGTCACGCTAGGACGTTCATATTGTGGCCACCAACGTCTAAAGAGAAAACGCAGGTTAACCGTGATGTGGGTCAGCACAAAATAAATAAAGACCCAGGAAAATTGGGTGTGGAGTTTATAAACTAATCTGTAATCAATCGGCCCGTAACTAACCTTACCAACCAAAGCGTAGCCGCTGATGATCTGCAGGGCTATTAAAAAGATCATCCCGAGTCCCGTCCAGAGCCTGACCTTGTACAAGAACAGTTCGAATTGTTGAGACATCTTACTCACCTGTTAAGTATAGGTGTTTAAAAGACTTAGGGTCTAGTGTGTCAGTACGCACGGACTAGTGAGTGAGCAGGGCTGCCCGCTTATGGTCGATCCATTAGTTAGAAGCTGATAAGTCGTAGTGGCTAGACCACCCGAATAAACGATCTTGCAAGGATTACTATTAGAACAAGCAGTGCCGTCCACGGCGGTCCCCTGACAGATCATTCCCGCCGGGCATGAGATTGGAGCAACGGCTGGGGCCGGGGTAAGATTGGTCGGAGAACTGCCAACCGGAGCAGCCTGGTTAGTAGTGGTGGTTGGTGCGGTAGTCGGCTCTGACCCACCGGTCCCGGTGTAAGGTCCCCCAGGCTGGAGCTCAGTCCCGGTTGGTACGACGTTGCTGTTAGCCGGTTCGGTGTTTGCGGTCGGGATTGGATTATTCTTTACTTCCACCACGCGGGGGGTCGGACTGATGATCCCACTGAAGGTGCTAAATGCACCCAGAGTCTGCCATAAAACAAAGCCGGTTATGAGAAGCATGGCTACCCCAAGTGGGATCAGTACTCGTCCTCGGTTAAACGTTGTTAGCTCGCGCTTTAACACGGACGAGGGGATAAGAGGTGTGACTACCCCACTACCGACCTTGCTAAACGGTTTGAACGGGCTGTCCAAGGGGTCACTAGATTTATCCGACCATGGCTCCGCCTGAGACTTGGCCTCGAAATGGTACGGCTTATTGAGCGCTTCTCTGGTCTGAGCCCGGAATTTCTCAAGATCCAATTCGTCCTTGGGAACCCCACGCCATAGCCTCATTCGTCTTGTGATAGCAACCATGATTAAACTCTTCCTAGGCAGGAAAGTAACCTTTATAAATAAAAAAGCCCGCCTCGTGGACGGACAGTTACAGTGACATTCTAGCCTGTTAACTCTTATTTATCAACAAGCTGGCTAGCTCTTGGCGGCTAGGATGACCTCCTCGATCAAACGGCTGGCGTAGCCCCACTCATTATCGTACCAAGCGAAGACCTTAACCATATTCCCACCGACAACTTGGGTCAGGGGGAGATCGACGATGGCTGAATAACTGGAACCCTTGAAATCAGTCGAGACTAATGGCTCCTCGGAAACACTAAGGATTCCCTGGAAAGTGGGGCTGGTGGTGGCATCTTTAAATGCTTGGTTGACCTCGTCTATCGTTACATCTTTTTTTAGGACGAAGGTAAAGTCAGATAAGGACACCACCGCCGTTGGCACCCGGATGGCCACACCGGTGAATATTCCCTCTAAGGCCGGCAGGGCTTTGGCCGCGGCTTGGGCCGCGCCAGTTGAGGTTGGGATGATGCTTTGATTCGCCGCCCGAGCCCTTCTTAGATCGCCACTTTTTTGGCCTGGGGGTGGACCATCGACCAAATTTTGCTCCGCAGTCACGGCGTGTGTGGTCGTTAGCATCGCTTTCTCAATTCCAAAGGCTGAGTGCATGACAGCGGCGACGGGAGCCACGTTATTGGTAGTGCACGAGGCGTTGGCGATAATATTCTGGCCCTTTAGGGCATCGTTATTGACTCCTAGTACTACCGTCGGAGCCGACTGACTATCTTTAAGAGGAGCTGATAAGACGACTTTTTTGGCCCCGACGGTCAGATGGACTTTCAGCTCATCTTCGCTGGTGAACCGACCGGTCGATTCGATCACGACATCGATCTTGAGATCTTTCCAGGGCAAAGCCGCTGGGTCTTTCTCGGCTAAAACTTGAACTTTCTTACCATCAATTACCAGCGACCCAGACTCGGAGGTGACCTCGTGAGCCCAAGTTCCATAATTGGTGTCGTGTTTTAGAAGATGGGCCAAGGTCGCTGGGTCAGTTAGGTCATTGACGGCCACAAACTCAATCGCTGGATTGTCCCAGCCGATCTTAAAAGCGGTCCGGCCGATTCGGCCGAAGCCGTTGATTGCGACCCTAGTTTTGGCAGATTTAAATATCATTATTTGCAGTCCCGACAAACCATCCCGCCCTCCTGGGCGTTGACAAACTGACGGTGTTTCTCACAGTACCCTTGGCCACAATTACTACAGTAGTAAAAAGGCGGTTCAGTGCAATCCGGGTAGGAGCAGACTGGCAACTGAGGTGCTTCAGAAGACAATGATCTTGCCCCCCTGAGAAGCGTTCAGGTGATTATGGTAGCCCCAAGTCCCAGTCTTACGTAAAGTTACTGTTTTGCTGGCCCCAGGAAGAATTATCTCCACATTGAGCTCGGAATTGTCAGTATGGATTGGGTGGGGATCCGAATCGAACTGCAGGGCGACCGATGAGGCGTTGACGACAGTTAGCGTCCCCCCACTCTTCACTTCCAAAACCTTACGGTCGAAACTAGAGCCGTTGAAAGTCAAGGTTTCTTTGGTGCTGCCAGACCCCACTACCATCTCCGGAACGTTGGTCTTACCAGGCGCAGGAGTTCCAGAGGTAGCAGTTTTATTCTGCCCACTCAGGAGATACCAGCCCGCGGCAGCTAAGATCACAATTCCCACTAAGCCTAATAAATAATTCTTGTTCATAGATCTTATTTTATCCTAATTACCAAGGTTCGTCAGCTGTCCAGCGATTTGACTACTGATGAGCTCCGTCTCTACTAAGAGTCCCAAAACCACTAACCCCGTTATCAAAATCACGACAATTTTTATGGATCTCCTCCAGGTGGTCTTCTTCCAAACTAAGTACCACCCAAAGGGGGTGAAGGCCACTAGCCAAAAGATAGCCCAACCACTTGAGATGTGACTAGCAGTAACCGGCTGCTCGAGGGGGATACTCGGGGCAGCTAAGATCTGCTCCGGGGTGATCTCACTCACGGACCTTTGATCTCGTTTTGGGCCTGATCAATATCGCCCTTGAGGTGGGTCTTGGTTTTGTCGATGTCACTCTCGATTTTGTTCTCCAAAGTATGCTCCATTTCTCGCAACTGAGCGCTGTCGCCACCTTGCAAGGTACTCTCGACATCTTTTTCAACGGCGTGTTCGAGCTTAGTCATGTCTTCACTGACCTCTTCTTTTAGACCCCGGATACGGTCTCTAATCTGTCCGGCGGCGAAGTAAGCACGGTGCCCAAGCTGCCAGAAAAGATATGAGGCGACGGCGACCGCTAACGCGAGTAAGATGAGCAGAACAAAAATCACGAGTAAACCAGGTAGAGTCAGCGGTCCAACCGAAACCGCCGAAGCGTCGACCGTAAAGGCGACCTCGTTACTGGGGCGAGAATCGATTCCGTCACGAGTCACGACAGCGTAAAGACGGTATTTCGAAGGCAGCAATGTCTCAGAGTAAGGGTATTCCCACTTCCCGTCTTTGCCGACCAAGATCTCCTGACCGATCAACTTGTCATTTAAGAAAACCGCCACAGTGGAGTCGGGAGTGGCGGTACCTTGAACGACCAGTTTCTCCAAGAATTTGAGGAATCCGTTGGCGGGAGAAGTGATAGTCGGAGTAGCGATGTCTTTGATTCGGATTTTGACACTGCCATCAGTGAAATTGCCGGCGCGATCATAGGCGCGAACGATGAAAGTGTGCTCGCCGCTCGTGATCCGGTCCGGCTTGTAAGGATTCTCGACTTTGAAAAAGTCCCCGGTATCGATTTTGAGCTCGTAGCGATCTATCCCGGACAAGGCGTCGGTGGTGGAGAAGCTGATCAAAGGACGACGATCCGCTTCAACCGCCGGATCGGTTATAGGACTAAATGATACCAGGGGTTCATTATCGATCTGGACTTTATAATGGCTAGTCCCGCTCCAACCGGCACTGCCCAGCCCCCGCACCGAGAAATACCAGACTCCGTCCCGGACATCAGTATAGGTTTTGGAAGTGCCCGCGCCTTCCGATGATTGATCGGGGATGGTTTCCAAGGTCTGGTTGAACTCGTACGAGTATCCAGAGTAGCCCCCGCTAAAGCTAAAGGTTACCGTCCTAGCTTTGTACCACTTGTCCTGCTCGGGATGAGTCGTTGAGCTAACGCTCGGGGCTGATGTGGGCGGCTGGGAGATAGTAAATGTAGCGCTACCCAAGCTGGTTAGGATATTGGTCCCGGCGCCATCGTTGGCCAGGATTTGTGAAGAATTCGCCGCCGAGATGGTGGCGCTACCAGTCGTCTTGGCCCGGAAATTGACGGTCGCGATATAGCCGCTAGAGCCATTAAATCCCGGCGTCGGAATTCCACACTGCACATCAGCAGTTCCTGACGAGTTGGAGTAGCTAGGCTGGAATGGGAAGAGCGAACAAATCGACCCCCCAGTCCCAATTGATGTTACCTCCAGTTTGTCAGAGGGGAACCTAAGGTCGGCGTTAAAGGTGTTGGCGGCGATACCCCCGGTTCCAGCGTAAATCCCGACGCTAAAACTGCTTCCGACATATTTACTGCCAGAACTTGGCGAGAAAGATAATGATCCAGAATAGGCCAAGGCCCCGGCAGAAGCCAGTGGCAGTAAAAATAGAAAAGTGGTAATACCGAGCAGTAATTTCTTCATAGCCCTCATCCAGTCCACGCGAACAGCATGATCGAGAAATCGGTCAAGTTAACTGTACCATCTGAGTTGATATCGGCACAACGATTGCCGGGTGGGCTCTGTCCCCAATTAAATAGCAGGATCGAGAAATCGGTCAAATTGACCCGGCCGTCTTGATTCAGATCGGCCCCCCGACAGTTCGGGTTGACCTGGAAACCCAAGACCTGGGATAGGTCTGATACCAAAGTCCCATTAGTCGATTTATCGAGTGTAGAGTGAAGTCCCGGTGCGACCGAGACCGTCCAGGGGAAATTATAGATCCCGTTACCGTCACTACCCGTTGTGAACGGAATGGGATCTGAGTTGATCGTTCCGTTGATGGTCGAGGCTGGTTGGGCCACCCCGAAAATATTTAGGGTATCACCGACTTTGACTGTTGTGGACGAGATAGCGATAGTTGGAGAGAAATATATATTACTGAAGGATTGCGTCGAGCCGGCGGTCACGGTAATAGTAAAAGAAACGGTCGAACTGCGCCGACCGGCCGCGTCCTCTTGGAACATCCCGACTGAGTGGTTTCCGGTTTGGAAGATAAGAGACTTGCTCCAACTACCATCCCCAGCGATAGTCGCCGTCCCAACGATCGAGCCCCCGTCTTGGATCGTCACCAAAGTATTAGGAGCCCCAAACCCGGAGAAAATGACTGTCCCTTGATTCAAAACTGGAACGATCGCCGAGCCCGTAACCTGGGTCGTCCCTAATATCTGGATTTTAGCCGTCTGGGTATCCTGGTCGACTCCGGTGATCTGGGTTCTTATGATAGCGCTATAAACTCCAGCGCTAGGAGTCCCAAAGATCGCGTTCACTCCCGAGATGGTAACCCCGTAGATACTGCTACTATTTAAGGTTCCGACATTGGTGACATCGATTACGCCACTAGAATTTACGGTACAGCCTAGCGAGCTGGACGTGGGAAGGGCCGAGACGTCATAAGGCCAGTTAGTCCCTCCGACTTTGCCTTGGGCGGTGGCCAGACAAGCTCCGATCTGAGGAAACCAGCCGGTGGTAGTGGTAAAGTCGACCCTTAATTCGTTGACTGAGCCGATATTAGTGCTACCTTTGAAAGTCACATAATGACTCAGCCCGGAAGGGATGGTAGCCCGGGCGTCGGATGGGGTCACCCCGGCGTAACTAAGATTGGCGGCCGCGGCGGGAGGAGCCCACGTGAGCATTCCCAGTAATATTAAGACGGGCAGTAGGTTTTTCAAGGAGACTTCTTACGCCGATGCATGGCTAGGGTCAAGACAACTAATCCCAAAATACCAATCGGACCTAGATAATTAGGCGAAGCTCCGGCGAAATAAATAGTTTGACCAATCGCTTGAGTCCCAAATGTTCCCTTCACCTCGGCCCGATAAATCCCAAACGGATCGCGCTCCCCGTATTGACCACCAAATTTGCGGATCGCTCCGGGCAAGATATTATTAGGCCCCAGATCGATACTGCCCACTTTGGATCCAAGAAGATTATAGATATCAACCGTGCCTTTAAATTTAACGACACTGGCACCGGTATTTTGAATCCTCAGATCCAGGCTGACCGGGCCTCGGCCGCTAACGGCTGGAACTGCCACTGAGGCTATCCGGGCCTGGTCTTTGAGATCCCCCAGGATATTTAAGACAAATAACGCCCCGACCTGGCCCGATACGACTGACCCACTCCCGCTCACTACCCCGCCCGCCGAACCAAACAAAACCGCCCCGGACCTAGCTCCGGCCGGCACATCTTTAGGTAAGTCGATTGTGACCGACACAAACTGGAGCTCGCCTGGTTTTAGGGAGAAGGCTCTGGGAAAAATGGCGATATATTTCGATAATCCGTACTTATAGCCAGGTGAGATCTCGATCCCACCCTCTTCCCCCTGCGGGGCGAAGTCCTGGACATCACCAGTGACCGCGATCTCGTGGTCACTAGGGTTAGAGACTTTGACGATATTTTCTATTTTCTGTCCTGGCAGAGCATTAAGATCAAAAGACAACGGGGCGATCTTGATCCCCTGAGACGGGGCCGCCCAGGCCGGAGAGGACAGGCCGAGCAATAATATCAGGCTAATAATTATCTTTTTCATAGTTAACTTGCTAGTACGTAGCCGTGGCAATATAAATTATCTTGTTAGTATACGATCCGTCGAGCTGATTATTATCGACTCGCAGTTGGTACCCCACCCTGGTGGCAGCGGTCTCCGGTCCCGAATTATATGAGACCTCATTGGCCGAACTACTGGTTTGAAACCCTGACCAGATGTCACTGACCGAGAAACGATTGGTCGGGGTGAGTGAAAGATCCGTCAGAGACTTTCTATTATTAGTAGTGTACCCCAAACCATTACCGCTCCCCCAGGCCAGCGGATTGGCGTTGGTTCCCGGGAAAGACGGGATCGTGGGGGCTCCAGTGCAGGCGTCACAAGTCAGCTGACGGTCGACCCGCACTGTCACATAGTACCCCTGCGAAGAATTAGTTGCGATATTGAGGTCGTGGGCGGCAATTCGACTGGTGTTTCGAACTACCGTCCCGAAGTTTAGCGTTAGGCCGTCAGCGGTCGCAGTAGTGGTCGTGACCCCGGATTTTATGACCTGGGCATTCCCAACTCCGCTGATGCTAAATGTTAGGGCTGGTAAGACCAAAATACCAGGCGAGATGAAATCAGCGGTGTATAGACCAGCTCCATTGACCGCCCGCAATACGAAGGAGTAGCTAACCCCAGCCTGTAGTTGCAGCCCGGTCACGCTGACCCCTAAGGCTGGGGTGTTAAAGCGAACGAGCGGGACGTCCCAAGCGATTCCGCTCCAGTATTTGTTGTCGCTAAGCCGCTTGATCGAGTAATCGTAAGAGTAGATCCCCGACTCCGGATCAGAGAAAAGAGCGGTCGTGCCGTTATTACTCCAATTGACAGCTAAGGTGTCAGCGGAAGAAGTGGTCGTCGTCTGCACCCCGAAAGTAGCCCCGTCACAGATCGGGACTGCGTTGCCGGCGCAGTTGACACCACTCGGAACGGGATTGGTCTGATCGAAGTACTGAAAACCGGCTTTGATGACGTAATTAGTCGAGGTAGACTGACCGGTCACCGACTGCCCGCTCGTTCCCGCTCCGCCGAAATTAGTCGAAGTTGTCCCCTGATTACCACCGATATTGATATCAGGGTCTCGAACTTTGAAATTGGTCGAGGTATACTCGGTCGCTAGAGCTATTTGCGGCGTTAAAAGAAGTAGTAAGGCCAGAACACTATATATATAAGTATTGATCCCCCTCATCTGACTACCTCGAAACTATTAAAAATCCGCCGCCACTCGTCTTCGCTCAGATCATTGTCTGGTCTGGCGAAGATCAGGGTCGTGAAATTGGGATCAGCCACTGCCGTCTGGGCACCTTTGAGCTCCTTGGGACGGGTCAGCTCAACTCGGCCGACGGAGGTAATGATCTCTTTGTAGGCCTGCATCAAACTAGCCAATTTATCCAGTCCCACCTGCTCGCTGACCAGGTCTGGTGTGACCTGTTCACTAATGGTAACTTTGTTATCTTTACTGACTAGCAGTAGGCTCAGTACTTTTTGTGAAGAGTCTTGCGGGTTCGGGATGACTTTGATTGAATTGGGATCGACTTTAAACGGTGTCAAATCCCCTTTCGGGTAGTAGAGCGGGAAGCTGAGCTGAGCTTTGACAGCTCTGGGGATCTCCTCTTTTGGAGCCAGCAAGCTGACCCCGAGCCCAGTCAGAGTGATCAGCCCAACCGCGACTAAGATCATCTTCCACCGGCTACTCATTAGTTCGGGGCGATATAGGTTAGGACCGAGCCGGCACAGACATCGGAGTTGATGGCGCAAGTCGTCGCCCCGGTCCAGGCCGTCTGGGCCAGACCCAAGATATTGTAAAGGGTGGTCGTGGCGGGAGTCGGACGAGCCGTATTACCACCGGCGTAACCAGCGGTAGCGGTGCCCAAGATCATAGCGTTAACGGCGTTACTTGTACTAGTAATCGACTTGACTGAACCCGGACCGCTGACAGCCACGATGGCGTTGACGGTGGTTGAGGAGACAGCTCCAGTCGAGGCGACCACGACCCCGACGATATTGTTACCATTTAGAGTGGCCATCGGGATACCGGTCGCTCTGGTGGCGGAGGATTGTACCAAGTGACCGAGCGCCGGTGCAGTCGTTTGGAGACTGTAAGTTACTTTGGTCGTCGTGGTGTAGGTCCTAGTATCGTAAACCACTGTTATCGCCGTGTTACTGGTTTTGATATCCGCCAGACACAGAATCGGTGAAGTGACAGAGGGCATCGAAACTGTCGATAGGTTGAGCACCTCGGTACCCGAGGCTGACAGGGCTGGCTGGTTACCGGCCGCCGTCAGACACAAGTGCTGGAAGAGACTGTTGCCGGTGGTGATGGTCGCAGTACTGGCCGTGACGATGACCTTACGTCCACCCGAGTAAGCCGTGCAGGCGGTCCAAGAAACTATGGTCGTACCAGATCCAACTGAGACTTTACACGGACCATTGCGAAAAGCCGTACCGTCGGTCACTCCAGCTAGATCGCCGGGATTTAGACCGGTGTCAGGAACCACGCCAAAAAGTTGTAGTCCTAACCCTGCCGTTGAAACCATATCCTCCCAAGCACCGTTAACACAACCACGAATAGTCCCCGATACGGTGTTATAGAATAAGGATCCTTGATTAATCGTCGACGAACAGCTGACCGAGGCGATGTCGGTAAAAGCATTGTAGGAATCGAGTTGGAAGTAAACTAAATTGGCATCGGTGACGTCACTGCCGACGTGAATTCCGCCGGTACCCGAAGCCGCATTTGTAGTCAGATTACCAGCGTTAAGGGTGATCTTCGAGGTTGTATTGTTGGAACCAAGAACTAGCGTCTGAACCGCGCCCCCAGTACCGATCTGGATTCCGTGCGCGGTGGCACCGTTACCGATCTGAATCGCCGTCGCCCCGGTACCACCTTCAAATACCAGAGCAGTGGCAGTTTGAGCATTACCAACGTTGATCGTTTTGGCGGCCGCGTCAGCTCCCAGACTGATCGTTCCTGTCCCAGTCGCGAGGGTAAAGATCCCGTTGGTGGTGGTAAAGGTCGTCCCAGCCGTACCGGTGTTGACGTTCACGGCGGTGGAGGTCGTGATATTACCAATCGTTATCGTCTTGGCCGCGGCGTCCGTACCAATACCTAATGTTCCGGTACCGGTATTTAAGAGGAAAGCCGTATTAGTCGTAGCTAGAGTCAATCCACCGGTGCCGGTAATCGATAGCAGTCCCGATGAGGTCGACCAAGTAGAAGCGGCGTTGGCGGTCAGGGTCAAGGCTTGTGCGGCGGCGGAGGAGATGGTCGCAGTTCCAGCGGCGCCGAAGGTCAGAGCTGATGAAGTGAAGGTATTAGTGTTATAAGTACTCCCAACCGTCACTGCTCCCCCTCCAGTTACCGTCAGGCTGGCCCCGCCGTTAATCAGGTTAGTGAAGTTGGTCAGCGTTCCCGAGAAGTTGAGACCGTTGACGGTCGCCGTCGCACCACCGGAAGTTAAGTTTATGAGATTAGAGGTATTACCGGTATTGGTATTGGTGTTAGCAGTAACGGATAGACCGCTAACAACATTACCGGCCGCCGCCGATGAGGCGTTGGTAAATGTCGCTTGCGCCAGATTAGCTCCGGTGGTGTTTGCGGAAACATTGGTCAAGAAAAGTGAGTTGGTCCCCCCGGCGGCCGTTGAGGTAACTGAGAGAACCGGGTTAGTGCTACCGCTAATAGTAAGAGCCGTGGCGGCCGTTCCTCCACCAATGGCTCCAGGGTTAGCAAAGGTAAGCCCGTTAACGGTCGCGGCATTAAGATTGGCGACATTAGTAGTTGAGGCAACGACGAATGGAGCGGTACCACTGGCCAAGGTCGAGGTTAGCTGGTTGTTCAAACTGAGTGTTGTGATCCCGGACAAAGCCCCGGCGTTAATGACGAGTGAGTTAATGGTGTTAGTCGCGGTGGCGCCAGTAATGGCTCCCGATAATCCGATGGTGGTGACGCCCGAAATAGCGCCAGCGTTAATGCTAATACCGTTGATAGTACTGGAAGTTGCAGCTGTAATCGCTCCACCTGAGGTCACAACAAAGGCCGTTCCAGCTTTGATCAGATTAGTCAGGTTAGCTAAGGTGCCGGTAAATTCGATGCCGTTAACCGTCCCGACGGCCGCTCCAGACGCTGATAAGTTAACCAGGTCGGAGGTGTTGCCGGTGTTGGTGGCGGGGGTTTGAGAGATATTGAGTCCCGAGGCGGTGTTGCCGGCAGCGGCTCCGGAGTTGTTGGTAAAGGTAATCCCTTCGACGTTACCGGTGGTGAGTGAGGAGTTAGTTAAACTCTGACCACTCCCGGTTAAGTTAGCCAAAGTCGAAGTGATTGATCCCGTGCCGCCCGGGCTAACGGAGATGTTTTGGTTCGAAGCGGAACTGATGGTCAAAGTCGAGGCGTTAGTCGAGGAGATCGTCGGACTAGCCCCAGTTAGAGTCAGATTACCACTAGCACTGATCGCGGCGGAGGTGAGCGTCTGGCTTAAGGTCAGAGCACCAGTACTATCAAAGAAGGCCTGCTCGGCGGGACTGGCGGCGGAGTCGAAGATATCCAGGATCTTGGCATTGGCGGTGGTTGAACCTTTAATCGTTAGACCGATCACACTAGCCGCGGTCGGGATGATGGTGTTCTGAGCGGTTGAGCCAGGAACCTGCCAAATACAAGTCCCACACCCGCCACCGCCCGTCGCCCACGACAATACTCCGCTACCGTCATTAGACAGGAATTGAGTGCCCGAAGCCTGAAGCAGTGGCAGAGTTAGGGTGTAACCAGTCGTGGTTAGTCCGGAATTAAGGGTCACCGTCTGAGCGTTGGACGAGTTCTTAAAGACAATCCCACCGGTATTGCCGGCCGCGCCAGCGGTACCCAAGGTAAGAGTCGGCGTCGCGCCCGTGAGAGTCGCGGTCGTGCCCTGAATCGTTCCCGCGGCCACTAAGTTGCCGTCTTTGCTGACCGAGAATCGGCTGGCGGCACCCTCCTGGACGTCCACTAGGAGATCGGCGGCCTGGGCGAAGGCGGTGCCGGTATGGTTGATGGTCAGGCCAGTGTCAGTCCCGGCCGTGTTGGCGAAAGGAATGCTCAATGAGCCGGCCGTTCCGGTCAGACCTAAGGTGAGTGAGGTTTGAGCCACTAGAGTGGTAAAGGTACCGGCCGCGGGAGTACCTCCACCAATAGCTCCTGGGGCAGCGAAAGTAGCGCCACTTAGAGAGCTGGCGTTTAGGTTAGCGACATTAGTAGTTGAGGCAACGACGAATGGAGCCGTCCCAGTTGTAGCGGTTGAAGTAAGTTGCCCCGACAGATTAATCGTCGTGATATTGCTGAGGGCTCCGGCATTAATGATCAAGTTGTTGATGGTATTGGTAGCAGTCGCTCCGGTGATCGCCCCCGATAGCCCTAAGGTCGTGACGTTACTGACCGCGCCAGAGTTGATGATGACGTTATTAATAGTATTGGTGGCGGTGGCGCCAGTAATGGCCCCGGATAATCCTAAGGTAGTGACCCCAGAGACTGCTCCGGCGTTGATGCTAACGCTATTAATAGTGTTGGTGACGTTGGCGGCAATCGTGCTAGCTAAGGTCAGGGCCCCACCGGACGTTAACTTGGTCGTGCCAGCGGCGTCGGTGAAGTAATTGGTCAGTCCAGTTCCGAAGTTAACTCCGTTGTTGACACAAGTCGCCGTCGCGGGACACGCTCCGGCGACGTTAGACACATTGTAAGCATTTAAGGTGTAGGTATTGGCAGCGGCCGATCCTCCTAATGTCACGGCGCTGGTGATTCCGTTAACGTTCCCGGTCGCTGACAAGTTTTCGGTAGTGTTGAAGGCACCTAAGTTACCGTTATTGCTGGCGAGCGTTCCGGTAACTGTCAGTGACCCTAATGTTCCAACCCCGGTAATATTTGCGAAATTTCCAGCTGTCAGATCCCCGTTTACGACCCCACCAAAGGTTGGGAGTCCAGCGACGTTGCCGTGTAAGACCGTGGTCGTGGTCCCAGCTAAGGTTGAGAGCAGTCCGGCGGCTGAGTTTAGAGTCACCCCAGCGGTAGTCAGACCGGAATCAGTAATCGAGGTATTGGCGGTAACAGTGGTGAAGATGGCGGCCCCAGGGGTGGTTCCACCGATTGTACCGGGAGCCGCAAAGGTCGCGCCGTTTAGAAGGGCGGCATTAAGGTTCGAGACCACGGTGGTCGAGGCGACAGTTAGTGGAGCGGTACCAGTCGAGACAGTTGATTGGACCTGACCATTCGAGGCGATCTTAAGAAGCGGTGAGTTAAAGAAATTGGTAAAGCCAGTGGCGGATAGGAAACTAATACCATTAATAGTGTTGGAGCTGGTATTGGTGGCGGCCTCAAAGGTAATCCCGTTAACGGTATTGGAGTTGTTGGCGTTGGTTCCGTTAATTAAAGTGATGTCTTTCCCACTAACCGTGGTGGCGCCAACTGAGCTGGAGTTGTTGGTGACACTGTAAGTCGAGGCGTTCCCCGAAACAGTATTGGCGTAGGTTTGGCTGAAAGTTCCGGAGCCAGTGGTGGCGATTGAACCGGTTGTGGAGATCGCGATATTGCTGGCCAGATCTCCACCAACTACCGCGC
The DNA here is from genome assembly GCA_038228785.1 of Patescibacteria group bacterium. Lineage (GTDB taxonomy): Bacteria > Patescibacteriota > Microgenomatia > Woykebacterales > JBBROZ01 > JBBROZ01. Next base: position 3,964 of record JBBROZ010000006.1, on the reverse strand, counting down.
TAAAGGTCGGTGTACCAGAAGCGTTGCCGTGCAGTAAGGTCGTGGTCGTTCCGGCTAAGGTTCCCAGTAGTCCGGCCGAGGTATTGGTCACGACTCCAGCAGTGGATAATCCAACGTCTGTAACTGAGGTGTTGCCGGTAATAGTCGTGAAGGTTCCGGCCGAAGCGGTTCCTCCACCAATGGCACCCGGAGCCGCAAAGGTCGCGCCGTTAAGACTCGAGGCGTTTAGGTTGGCAACATTAGTGGTTGAGCTAACAGTGAACGGCGCGGTGCCGGTTGAGACGGTTGATTGGATCTGTCCATTACTAGCAATCTTAAGTAAGGGGCTATTGAAGAAGTTAGTAAAGCCGGTGGCTGACAAGAAAGAAATTCCATTGATGGTGTTGGAGTTGGTATTGGTGGCGGCTTCAAAAGTAATTCCATTGACTGTATTCGAATTATTAGCGTTAGTGCCATTGATTAAAGTAATGTCTTTCCCGCTAACGGTCGTAGCTCCGACCGAGCTGGAGTTGTTGGTAATACTGTAAACTGAAGCATTTCCAGATACCGTATTGGCGTAAGTCTGACTAATCGTTCCAGCCCCTGTCGTGGCAAGGGATCCAGTTGTTGAGATCGCGATATTGCTGGCTAAGTCTCCGCCTACGACCGAGCTAAAGGTCGGGAGTCCCGACGCGTTGCCGTGTAAGAGTGTCGTCGTTGTTCCCGCTAAGGTCGAGAGTAGACCAGCCGCGGAGTTTAAGGTCACCCCAGCGTTGGTCAGACCAGAATCAGTGACGGAGGTGTTGGCGGTGACGGTAGTGAAGGTACCCGCAGCAGCGGTTCCTCCACCAATGGCCCCTGGTGCGGCGAAAGTAGCTCCGTTAAGGGAGCTGGCGTTTAGGTTAGCGACGTTAGTGGTTGAGGTAACGACAAATGGCGCCGTGCCAATCGCTAAGGTCGAGGTTAGTTGGTTGTTCAAGCTAAGAGTAGTGATACCAGACAGCGCTCCAGCGTTAATGATCAAGTTGTTAATGGTGTTGGTGGCGGTGGCGCCAGTAATGGCTCCCGATAATCCGATGGTGGTGACGCCCGAAATAGCTCCGGAATTGATACTGACTCCGTTAATAGTTGAGGAGGTGGCGGCGGTAATAACCCCGGCCGAGGTCACCGTGAAATTGGTCCCGTTTAAGTAATTGGTTAGACCGGTCCCGAAGTTGATGGCGTTAAAGGTGTTAGAGGCCAGTGCCGTAGCGGATAGATTAATTAAGTTCTCAGTGTTTGTTCCCGAAGCCGGGGTTGAGCCGGTCGCGGCGACGCTGACGCCGTTAACGGCCAGTCCAGCTGCGGCGGTGTTGTTGTTTTTGTAGGTAATATTGACGGCGTTAGCCGACGCTGTGTTCAGAGAATTAGCAGTGACCGAGGATGCGTCTCCTGAGGTAGCGGCCGAGGTGACAGCGTGGGTACCAGAAGTTTGGGTGTACCCAGTCACCCCAGATAATGCTCCGGAGTTAATGATCAAACCGTTAATGGTGTTAGTAGCGGTGGCTCCCGTGATGGCGCCAGTTAAGTTAATGGTTGAGATGCTGGACAAAGCTCCGGAGTTGATCACTAGACCGTTGATGGTGTTGGTGGCGGTGGCGCCGGTGATCGCTCCCGATAATCCTAAGGTAGAGACGCCGCTGATCGCCCCGGCATTGATGATGACGTTATTAATAGTATTGGTCGCGGTGGGAGCAGAGATAGCCCCGGCTGAGGTGATAGTCCCAGAACCGGTGGTGGAAATATTGGCCGAGGTTGAGATATTTCCGGTGACCCCGATCGCGTCACCCGCGGTAGCCGTGTTAAGGGTCGTCCCCGACCGATTGAAGAATCCTGACGTTCCAGTCGACGGCCCAGCGCCAGTCAAAGTTCCCGTCACCGCTAGACTGCCCGCCACAGATACCGCTGTGGCACTGGTTCCGATATTTAGGGTGGTAGTATTTCCGTCTAAGAAATTAAAGGTTGAGGAAGCATCGGCTTGAGTGATACTACCGTCGCTAAACCAAGTCGAACCGGTACCACTGACTACCCCGTTAATAAAGTAACCCGTTCCGTAGCGGCTGGTCAGGACTGGGTTGGGGGCTCCAGCGGCATTGTTACCACCGATTTCTGGGACGTGCCATTCGGTGACGGTGGCGGCGGTGTCCCAGGTCGCGGCTGGTGAGATGGTCAAGGTGTTGGAGACCTTAGCAGTAATACGGTAGTAACAAGTCTTGATCGCGGCGGTACAGTTACTGGTCGGGTTGACCAGCTTGATATAGTTACCAACGTCGAAGTTGGTAGCGCTGGTTAGAATCATCGAGGTAGAAGCTGATCCAGACCCGTTGGTGGTGGTGGAGCCGTCGAGTTGGGTAAAGCCGGCCAGAACGTCCCCGAAACCGTTAATTTTAGTGACATCGGTTAGAGTTGATCCGGATTGTAAACGCAACAAATTGTAACTACCACTAGTGGCTGCGGCCCGCTGGACTGACCCGAACAAGAGGTCATCGCCCGAACCGAAAGTGGAAGCAGTATTACCAACCTCAAGATCCAGCAACCGCTTGGCTCCGGTTCCCGTTCCAGTTCCAACAGTATCCAAAATCTGCAGAGCGCTAAACCCACCGGTTGAGGAGGTTGAGTCAGTCAAAGTTTGCTGGTAAGCTGTGCCGATTCCGCTCGCCCCGTTGAAGGTGGCGCTAGCGGTGAAGCCGTTACCACCCGCGCCGACATTGCCTTCAGCTTGGGTAATCGTCGTGATCCCGGACAGGGCGCCACTATTAATGATGAGTCCGTTAATCGTATTGGTGGCGGTCGCACCAGTGATGGCGCCAGACAGGGCGATGGTCGTGATATTGCTCAGAGCTCCGGCGTTAATGATCAGGTTGTTGATGGTGTTAGTGGCGGTGGCGCCAGTAATGGCTCCACTTAGACCGAGTGTGGTCACCCCAGAGATGGCCCCGGCGTTAATGGAGACTGAGTTAATGGTATTGGTGGTATTGGCCGAGATGGTACTGGCTAGAGTTAGTAGTCCAGCCGAGCTTAGTTTGGTCGTTCCAGCGGTGTCAGTGAAGTAGTTGGTCAGGTTGGAGGCGAAATTGATTCCGTTAACTGTCCCGTTAGCTGCCCCGATTAGGTTAAGGAGGTTTGAAACATTGGTTCCACTTGATGGTGCGGCAGCGGCGCTCTCAGTAATGGTCACGCCGTTAATGGTGTTGCCGGCGCCGCCATTGTTGTTTTTGAAAGTGAAGTTAGCGGCCTCAAAGCCAGATGTAGTCAAACCAGTATTGGTCACGGCGAAGATATCGTTGGTATTGGTATTGTTGGTCAAGCTAAAGCTGGTGGTGGCGGAAAGAGTCGTAAACGCCCCCGACCCTGGGGTTCCCGAACCAATGGCCCCTGGGGCAGCGAAAGTAGCTCCGTTAAGAGAAGAAGCGTTGAGGTTAGCGACATTGGTAGTGGAGGCGACCACGAATGGAGCGGTACCACTGGCCAAAGTCGAGGTGAACTGTCCCGAAGCGTTAATGGTGGAGATACCAGACAAGGCCCCGGAGTTAATAATCAAACCGTTAATGGTGTTGGTAACGGTGGCGCCAGTAATGGCCCCAGACAGACCTAAGGTGGAGACACCGGAAACGGCGCCGGCATTGATGCTAACTCCGTTAATAGTGCTGGAAGTTGAGGCGGTAATAGTCCCAGTTAGAGTCAGGTTGCCATCTTTGCTGACACTGGCTTTGCTAACGCCCCCCTCTTGGACATCGAATAGTAAGTCGGCCACTTGGGCGAAGGCTGTTCCAGTGTGGTTGATGACCAGCCCAGTATCGGTCCCAGCGGTGTTGGCAAAGGGAATGCTAAATGAGCCAGCCGTGCCGACCAGACCTAAGGTGAATGAGGTCTGAGCGGCTAAAGTGGTGAAGGTTCCAGCTCCCGGGGTCGTCCCGCCAATCGCCCCTGGAGCCGCAAAAGTAGC
>JBBROZ010000005.1:0-38775 GCA_038228785.1 Patescibacteria group bacterium | reverse complement strand
TTTCCTAGTTTAGGCGATATGGGTAAAAATGGGACCAAAGCTGGGGATTTATTTCTAACCATTCGCGTGCTCCCAAGCCGGGAGTTTCGGAGACGGGGCGGAGATATCTTTTCGGAAGTTAAAATCGATTTGCCGACAGCCGTCTTAGGAGGAACGATCAGCGTTCCCACCTTGACGGGTCCCGTCAAACTAAAAATCCCGGCCGGTACTCAAACCGGAACCGAATTTCGTTTGCGCGCTCTGGGAGTTCCCGGGCGCGGGGATCAGTACGTCTTGGTAAGTCTTAAAACCCCGACCAGCTTATCTAAAGCGGAGCAGGAGTTGTGGCAAAAACTAACCCGCTCCTAAATGTTAAAATAAGCCCATGAGGGCACTGCTCCTTCCCGTTTTGGCTGGACTTATTTTAATAGCATCACTTCAAAGGCCCACGCCAAGACTTAGTGCGACAGCTCTGGCGGCCACTTTGTCTGTGAATGCTTCGGTGCTATCGCAAAGCCTACCCGAGCTCAAACCCGATCCGCCTCTTCCTAGCCTACCCCACTTCACCTACCATCCCCAAACCAACCTAGTTTGGACTTTTGATGACTGCGAGGACCGCCTAGGCGATGGGGTGGTAGCCAATTTCGTGCGTATCCTAAAAGATCATCAGGTTAGATCAGCCATCTTTTTTATGACTGGTAACTGTTATTATTCTCGTCCCGATTTAGTACAGCTCATTCAAGGAGCTGGTTATGAAATCGGTAATCACACCAAATCACACGCCGATCTGACGAAACTCCCCGTCGCCAAAATAGATGCTGAGATTAGGGGCGGTCCCCCCGGAGCTCGGTATTTCCGGGCGCCGTTTGGGGCCAGCAACCCCGTCGTTGACGCTCGGATCAAAGCGGCTAAGCTCATCAAATTGTCCTGGGGAGCCTCGGGTGGAGATAGCGGTGTACAGGGTTTGACCCGAAGTTGTGACCGGATTTTAGAAGACCTGGTTCATACCACTGACCCGGGGGACGCCGTCCTACTACACATGTTTAACCGCAATAGCCCCTGGGCCTTGCAAGCCTACCTGTCCGGTCGCCCTAGCTGCGAGGATTAGACCGACCCCGAAATCGACCAAATACTTAGTTAAAAAGAAACGAGCTCCCGGCGAAAATCCAAACTGGATTTCGGGGAGCTCGAAAAAGGCGTAGGGATTCTAGGCTTCAGCATGCTCACCCGACGGGTGCGCAACCTAGAAGAACCTACGGGACCTGTTGCGAAGTAGTTGCCGCATCTTCGCAGTCGGTACCTGACTTGAGCCGGCGAGGCACCAGGGACTTCGGTGACTACCTCTAGGCTCCAAAAAACTGATTGATCTCTGTTTTAACTTTACTCTGTCCGACGAAGGAGATTCGAACTCCTCTGTTCCGCCCGGAACTCCCCTTACTCGAGACTTGTTTTTAGTCCTTTGGGGCGTCGGTGCCGGAATGTATCATTGCTCCCCTTTGCTCTAGTCCGCGGTGGCGTAGCTAAGGCGGCGTCTAATCTGGACCAGAATCAGGTCAAGACGGTTGAAGATGATGTCTTCGTCCCGATTGCGAGCCCCCTCGCCGAACTTGAGGTGGCTGAGCTCATGGTTGACTGCCCGTTCGATCTGACGCTTGTTGCGAAGCAACCTGCGGTTAAAGTGGATCTTGGAAGTTCGATTCTTGTACAAGTACTCGCTGAGGGCAACGACTTCATCGCCGTTGTCATCGTAGACCACGCTGTCGAGATGCCAGGTAATACGCCAGCCCTTGAGCTTGAACAGACCGATCCACAGATCCAGGTAGAACTGGATCCATCGATCCTTGTTGAGACGCCCTCTTGCCATCACCTCTCTCCCTTTTTATAGGTCAAGCTTCGTTATATCAAGAAAGGCCGGTAGTTTCAAGTGCTCTTGACCACTTGAACCCGGGTTGGTATACTGGCCCCAGTTTAAGAAGAAGTTAGGTAGGTTATTAACCTGCCTTTTTTAATGCCCCAAAGGAGTTACGTATGCCAAGAACAGAATTTGCCTCGGCCCTATCTCAAGTCGCCGCTGAACGCGGGATTGAGGCCAGCGATATTATCGAGACTATCAAAGAAGCGATCAAAGCTGCCTATCGTAAGGATTACGGCGCCGAGATCGAGGAACTCGAAGTTGATATCGACCCGGACAGTGGCGGGGCTAAGATCATGCACGAAGGGAAAGATGTCACTCCGACCGGTTTTGGTCGGATCGCCGCTCAAACCGCCAAGCAAGTGATCTTACAGCGCATTAGGGAATCCGAGAAGTCAGCCGTTTTGACTGAGTACGAGAAGAAAGTTGGCACCGTCGTCAATGGTATGGTTCAACGCATCGAAGGCCCAGTCGTGCATGTCGACATCGGCAAGGCCGAGGGTATCATGCCCCCATCCGAGCAGGTGGAAGGGGAGATCTATCGCCAAAATCAAAGACTTAAGTTTTATATTAAAGAAATAAGAGAAGGTAACCGCGGTAGTGAGATTATTGTCAGCCGCAGCGCCAAAGAATTGGTCCAAGGCTTATTTAGACTAGAAGTTCCAGAAATAAATTCCGGCATCGTTGAGATCCGGGCCATTGCTAGGGAACCTGGTAAACGGACCAAAGTGGCGGTTGTTAGCCGTCAAGCCGGAGTCGACCCAGTCGGATCCTGCGTTGGACAAAAAGGTGTGCGGGTGCAGGCGGTCATTGCCGAGCTTGGCGATGAGAAGATCGATATCATCCTCTTTAGTGAGCTAATTGAGAAATTCATTGCCTCAGCGCTGTCCCCAGCCAAAGTCGACAGCGTCAATCTCGATGAAGAGACCAAAACCGCGACCGTTTACGTGGCCGAAGATCAGCTCAGCCTCGCCATTGGTAAAGAAGGCCAAAACGTGCGGCTGGCCGCTAAACTGACCGGTTATAGGATCGATATCAAAGGGCCCAAAGACGCCTTAGATGCCTTAGAGCGCGCCGCCGCCGCCCTCGCTGGAGAGCCTGCCGCAAAGCCCAAGAAAAAGACTACTAAAAAGACCGCTGATGAGAGCGAAGAGACGCCTAAGAAAAAGACCGTTAAGAAAGCTGTCGCTAAAAAAACGATTAAGAAAACCACCAAGAAAGCTACCAAGTCGGCCAAGACCGAAGATTAACGTGGGAGGTTTCAGTGGCGAAGTCATCCAAAAAACCAACTGCCTCCCTAACCCCCGATTCACTTAGGGCTCCAGTGGTCGTGGTCATGGGACATGTTGACCACGGTAAGACTACGCTTTTAGATTTTATCCGCCATACTAACGTTGCCGCCCGCGAGAGTGCTGGGATCACCCAACACATTGGCGCCTACCAAGTACTAGTGCCCCATGAGGGCAAGCCGACCCCCATTACCTTTATCGATACTCCTGGTCATGCAGCTTTCTCGGCTATGCGAGCTAGAGGGGGATCAGTCGCCGATATCGCCGTGTTGGTCGTAGCGGCTGATGATGGGGTGATGCCCCAAACCATCGAGGCGATCTCACATATCAAAGCGGCTGGGATCCCGATGATCGCGGCGATTAACAAAATGGACGTGCCCGGGGCCAACGTTGACCGGGTCAAAAAAGGTTTATCGGAGCATGGGGTTTTGGTTCAAGGTTACGGCGGCGACATCGAAGCTTCTCCGATCTCAGCCAAAACCGGCGACGGAGTTCCCGAACTTCTCGAACTAATACTTATTACTGCCGAACTGGCCGAGCTTAAGACTGATCCGACCCTTCCCCCCAGCGGGATCGTGATCGAAAGTAAGCTCGATAAGTTCCGCGGGCCCTTGGCGACACTAATTATCAAAAACGGCACCCTTAAGATAGGTCAGGATTTGGTCGTCGGTGGGGTCAAGGGACGGGTCAAGCAAATGATTGATGGGTTTGGGGCTCATGTAAAAGAAGCCGGTCCATCGACTCCGGTTGAGATCTTAGGGCTAGAAGCGGTTCCCGACGTCGGAAGTGAGATTGGCGGTGCTGGCGCCGAGGCGCCCGCTTCGACCTTCACTCAAGCCGGAACTTTAGAAGAGCTGATGAGCCAAGAGAAGAAGCCAGACGAGATCTCACTGATCGTCAAGGCCGACGTTCAAGGTTCACTGGAGGCGATTACTGGCTCGCTGGCTGGGCTACCCCAGGAGACCACCAAACTTAAAGTCATCCACGCGGGGACGGGGGAGATTAGTGATTCCGATGTTAACCTAGCTCGTGCGACGGGATCGCTCATCCTAGGTTTCCGGGTCAAGACCAATCCCAGTGTGGTCAAATTAGCCGAGACCCAGGACGTCAAAGTAATGAATTACGACGTCATCTACCAACTCCTGGATGATCTTAAAGCGGCGTTAGAGGGGATCAGCCTGGAAGAAAACCCCCTACCAATCGGCACAGGTGAGATCATTGCGACTTTTCCCCACGGGACGGGGCTGATCATGGGGACCAGAGTCATAGGTGGAGCAATCGCCCGGGACCAGCCGATCAAGATAGTGCGCGGGGAGCTCGAAATAGCCGCCGGACGAGTCAAATCAATCCGTCATCTAAAAGACGAGGTACCCAAAGCCGAGGCCGGCAAAGAGTACGGAATATTCCTGGATCTATCCCACGGCGAGTTTACCGACGTTATGGTCGGGGACAAACTCTTGTCATTCCCCAAGTCCTAACCGCTTTTCCCCTTGATCTATTGGACAATTTAGGTATATAGTATTCACTTGCCCGAAATTAAACCATGTTTAATATAGAAAATGCCGCTATTCAAATAAAAGATCTCCTCACCCGCGCCACGGGTGTACTGATCATTACCCGCGCTGACCCGAGTGTCGACGGCGCCGCCGCCAGCTTGGCTTTGGCCGCGGTCAGCGCTGGGATGGGACATCCGGTAATCCTGGTAACCCCCTCCGAGCTTTCAGAGCAGGTCAAGGTCCTCCCAGGAGCTGGCAAATTTGCCACGAGCTTGCCGGCCAGATCACTGGTCATTAGCCTAGCCCATAAGCCGGGTAGTATCGACAAGGTCAGCTACCAAGACGGGGGTGACAAATTTAATATGGTCGTGACCCCACGCGCCGGACAACTACTTAACCCGGATCAAGTCAGCTTCTCCTCGCTTGGCGAAAGCTATGATCTCGTTATCGTAGTCGGAACCCCCGATCAAGCCCTGCTAGGTAGTATCTATGAGTCGGAAAAAGATCATTGGTCCGAAATCCCAGTCATCAATATCGACCGACACGGAGCGAACACCCAATATGGGAAGATCAATCTCATCGATCACGAGGCCGCTTCAGTTAGTGAAGTGACGGCGCGGGCCCTCCTAGCTAGCAAAATAAATATCACACCTGAGGTGGCGCGCTTGCTGCTGACCGGGATCAAAGACGCCACTAACTCGTATGAGCAGGCCGGCCCGAGCGATTTTGAAACGGCCGGGAAATTATCCCAGATCACCTCAGGGGTCAAAGGCGAGTCGACCGAGGAAAGATTGGTCAACGAGCCGTTTAGACGGGGAGAGCAGTTCAAGAGCGCGCCGGCAATATAAGGTTGCAATCAGGATCCCCGGCCTTTAGACTTAAAGTAGAAAGGTTCGAGATCTTTTTTTATCGGCAACAATTTGGAAAAACATATGGCTGAAATAGAAAAACAAGATTTAATTAAAAAATTCGAACAGCACCCTGGAGACACGGGTTCTCCTGAGGTGCAAGTCGCCATTTTGACTGAGCGGATTAAAAATCTGCAAGATCATCTAAAAAAACACGCCGGCGACGACCACAGCCGTAGAGGACTTCTCCAGATGGTCAATAAGCGTCGACGACTCCTTATGTATCTTATGAAAAACGATCCCGATCGCTACAAGACGATCGTCGCCAAACTCGGCCTCTCTAAGTAACACCTAGCTAATTCATCTCTCCCACAACCAACCAAGCTTCGTCCTACATGTTAAAATTTAGTTAAGATCACGAAGGGAGAGCGCGGTGCTGTCAGAAGCATTGGCGGTTGGATCCAAAGCCCGGCTCAAGAGCGCGCTACGGCGTGACACCGATGTCGGCGATGTCGCATACGATCGGGGCGCAGTGCTCGAGATCGGGGCGATTCAGGGGGAGCAAATCATGCTCTGCCCATACGGACAAGACGATCCGTTCGACTGTTTCTGGGTCACCTCGGAAGACGTTGAATCCATTGGCACAAAAGCGCGCTGAAGGAAGGTTCATGGACGCAACACTTGGAGAGCTCAACCAACGCCTCGCCCCGGTGGCCCGTCGTCCCCAGGAGCTGCGTTCCAAGATCGAAGGCCGGCAGGGGACAGTCTTTTATCCGCGCTTGGCCCCACCTCCGTTTGGAGGACGCCTCGTCTTGGACGGGAGAAATAAGACCGAGCGTCAGCTCGAGAACGCCCCCGCGGAGCTGAGTCGGATCAGCCGTCGACGCCAAGCCCAAGCCTTGCCCCGGCGCTAAGTAGTTAGACCTTCCTCCCCTTCCCTAGCCCGGGCCGGACGACTGCACTAGGCAGCTGCTCCGGCCCACCTCTTTTGACTAGTCCCATATTGGTGTAAAATTAAGTGGTGTTAGCTAGCTACCTCGCCACGATCCGTAAATCCAAAGCTCCGCTCGGGGTTCGGCTCTCAGCCTTGTACTGGGGTATTTTGACCGTGTGGTCCGTGTCGGTGTTACTGCTCCTGCTCTCTTCCCCTAAGACCCTGCCAGGCGGTAGCGAGTTTCTGATCGGGTTTACCAACCTGGGAGATCTAGTCGCCCTCGAGGGAATCAAAATATATCTGATTGTCTTTGTAATCCTGGGAGCGGCCTTTAATCTCTACACTGCTTATCAGCTAATAATCCTGCATGTGCGTGGTTTTTGGTACTCAGTGGTGGCGCTGGTACTATCCCTTGGACAAAGCCTGTACTCACTTAGTCAGCACGTCACGCCGCGTTCTAGTCTCGAGTGGACCGTGCTAGGCGCTCAGGTCGTTATTTTGGTATATTTACTAGGCCATAAGAAACTTTTCAAATGAAGATTAAGCTGAGTCGCGATCTAAAAATACTACTCGAAGGGGCCACCGTCGCCTTAGTCGGGGGAGCTTTGATCATGGGAGTGGCTTCGGCCGTCGCCAACCAAAACTTGCAAACAGCCAGTAAGATCGGGGCCTTAGACAATATTCAATCCAAACCAGTCGTCTTCAAGGGGGAGGGCAATATCAAGATTTCCGCTCCCAAAGATGGAGACAAGCTAACCTCGCCCTTCGCTGTTTCGGGTCAGGCCCGCGTTTTCGAAGCGGTGGTCAGTTTTCGTCTCAAAGACGCCTCTGGAAAGATCATGACCGCCGGGACCGCGCTGGCCAAGGGCGGGACCTCCGAGAAGTTTGCGCCGTTTAATTACCAGGTTGCCATCCCCAAGACCACCGCCACCGCTGGAACCTTGGAGATTTACCACGTTTCCCCCAAAGACGGCGCCGCTCAGGACCTGGTTAGTATTTCCGTTAAGTTCTAATAACTAATGTTTCCTCTTTCCGACACTAAGGATATCGGGGGACTAGCTCCGGTCACGCTGGGACTTATCATCATTAACGTGCTGGTATTTCTCCTCGAGCTCTCGGGAAATACCGACGCTTTCGTCGCCCAGTACGCCTTGACCCCGGCGCTAGTCAATTTCTCCGATCCCCAAACTTTACTACCTTTCCTAACCTCCCAATTCCTGCACGGCGGTTGGCTACACATCATCGGTAACATGACCTTTTTGTGGGTCTTCGGGGATAATGTGGAGCATCGCTTCGGGTGGTGGTACCTGCCCTTTTATCTCTCGGCCGGGGTAGCTGGGGGATTGGCCCAATATCTACTCAGTCCGCACTCAGTAATTCCCAGTCTCGGGGCCTCGGGGGCTATCGCTGGAGTCCTGGGGGCGTACCTGCTGCTCTTCCCGCGCAACAAGATCAAAACTTTGGTTATTTTCTTCGGGTTTATCACCATAATTGATATCTCGGCCCCTATTATGCTAGGTTACTGGTTTGTCCTACAGCTGTTTAGTGGTGTCACCTCGGTTGCCGGGCGCGTTTTGACCTCGGCCGACACCGGCGGGGTGGCTTACTTCGCTCACATCGGTGGGTTCGCTTTCGGCTGGCTAGTCGCGCACCTGCTTCCCCGTAACCAACCGGAAGTGACCCCCGCTAGCTTGCAATAATTCCCGTTTCCAGTTATAAATTCCAGACGAGGTTCCAAGGAGAGATAAAGTGTCAGACTGGATTCGCCCGGGACGACGGACCCGTGGATTCTCGCCCAACAACGTTATCCGGAGTCGTTACGATCGCCACCGGGTGGAACAGGTCTTAGGCGTCATCGCCGAGCGCTTAGCGAAGCGATCCGAGGCCAACGGACTGGTTGATCTGGCGGCCGTGATCACCGAGGTCGTGACCCCCCTACGGGCCAAGGAGCATTTGCCCAAGGACGTCACCTTCAATCACAGGATGCGCTGGCACCCGGTTTATCTGGATCTGAAGCGGCAAAAAAAAGTGCGCGGCGGGAGGAGTTGAGAATAGCGCGGTGTAAGTTTGGAATCTCCAAACCTCTCCCGCGCCTTTTCTTTGGTAAGATTTAGATGTGCCAACCCGCAAGGTCACCAATTTCATCGTCATCGCCGTCGCTGTTTTACTTAGCGCCGCATTTGTTACTTTCAGGCAAGAGACGGCGGCGGGCAGTGGGATTTATGGGGTCGCCAAGATCGGTCCGACCTGTCCGGTAGTCAAGGTGGGGAGTGATTGCCCCGATAAGCCTTACCAAGCGACGATTGATATTTTCGCCGCCAAAGTCTATCAGCCGGGTGAAGCTGTTCCCGAACCGCAGTTCTACGATCCGAAAGGGAAGAGTAGTTATCCGCCCGTCGGGGACAAGGTGGTCGACTTCCAAACCGACTCGTCGGGGAATTTCCGCGTCTCCCTCAATCCCGGTAGTTATGTCCTGCGAAACCAGAGTACTTCCAGCCTGCCCAGTCTCAGAGCAGTCGCCGTGACCGTCACCGTCGGCAAGTTCGCCAAAGTCGATCTCACCTTCGACTCCGGCCTGCGCTAGCCGCCTATTTCCAAACGAGCAAATTGGCGTTATAGTGAGGTCAGTTTAATATTTCGTATCAAGAGCGCAGATAGGGAACTAGCCCGATGACCTGCCGGCAACCCCAGCCTCTTCCTGCTGGAAGGTGCTAAATCTAGCCCGTCAGGGAAAGATAAGGGTCTTTTTTGCTGTCCCCAACTCTTTTCCCACGGGAGAAAGAGTTTTTTTATGCGGTCTTATTTCACCTCCGAATCAGTTTGCGCCGGACACCCGGATAAGCTTGCTGATCAGCTCAGCGACGCCATCTTGGACGAGGTCTTGTCAGCCGACCCTAACGGTCGGGCGGCGGTGGAGACACTCGTGACCGAGCACCGGGTTGTTTTGGCGGGAGAAGTTTCAGCCCGCGGGAAAATAGATTACCAGGCCATCGCCCGGCGGGAAATCAGACGCTTGGGTTACACCGGGGGACACTTCGGCTTCACCGACCAAGCCCACCTGGAGGTGCTGATCCACGAACAGTCGGGACCGTTGTCCAGTAACGCCCTGGATAAGGGGGCCGGGGATCAGGGGATGATGTTTGGCTACGCTTGCACTGAAACCCCGGAGCTGATGCCACTCCCTATTACGCTGGCTAACCGTTTGGCTGAAAGATTAGACGCGGTTAAGTCGGCCGAACTTCCTTACCTCAGGCCGGACGGCAAGACCCAGGTGAGCGTCCAGTACCAAAACGACCAGCCGGTCGGGATCAGCAGGGTCGTGATCTCAGTTCCGTCCGGACCCCCAAAGTCTCTGTCCCAAATCAAGTCGGATCTATACCAGCTAGTGGTCACACCCGTCTTGGCCAGCTACGGTTACCAGATTCGCCTGAAAGATTTCATTTTCAATAACGCCGGGGCTTGGCGCTGGGGCGGACCGGGGGTGGATACCGGGCTGACCGGGCGCAAGATCGTGGTCGATACTTACGGCGGGTACGCCCGGGTTGGCGGGGGAGCTTTTTCCGGCAAAGACCCGACCAAAGTCGACCGGTCCGGGGCTTACGCCGCCCGTTACTTGGCCAAAAATATCGTCTCTTCAGGGTTGGCCCAGCGCGCTGAGGTCGGGCTGGCCTACGTCATCGGCGGCCGGGAGCCAGTGATGACCCGGATCGAGACCTTCGGGACGGCCAAGACTTCGGTCAAGCAACTGACGACTTATACCGAGAGCCTGCTCGACCCAACCGTTAGCGGGATCATCAGCCAACTCAAGCTCAATCGGCCGATCTATCGCCCGACCGCCGCGTATGGTCACTTCGGCCGGGACGGGTTTACGTGGGAGGAAATCAAAAACCCCCGCTGACCGAGCCAACCATTTCCAAACAAGTCCCACAGAGGTAAAATCTGAGTCGAGGCCGATTGATAGGTGGTCGCTATTGAAAAAATATAACGAATACATTATATTATGAATGATTGGCAGTTAGAGACCTCGTTAGTAGATGAATTCATTGAGTCGCTGACCGTCCAGGATCAGGCCAGATTAATCGTCGATTTAGATTTACTTAGTGAATTTGGTCCCGCGGGGGTAGTGGTGAAGAAATTAAGTGGCGGTATCTGGGAGCTTAAGTCGGGTCGGATTAGGTTGTTTTTCTGCGGCATCAGCCGCCAACAGATTAGATTTGTGCATGCCATCGTTAAGAAAACGAATAAGACCCCGTTAAAGGATTTGAAATTGGCCGGGCAGAGGTGTAAATAAAATGACCGCTTGGAAGCAGTACCGAAAAAAATTACTCGCCGACCCCCACGTCGCGGCGGAATATATGAAACTAAAGCCAGAGTATCAGCTGGCGAGGTCGGTTATTGCGGCCAGACTCAAGATGGGATTGACCCAAACGGAGCTAGCGATCAGAATCGGCACCGAGCAGCCGGCCATCTCCAGAATCGAAAGAGGTCAGGCCGGGACTTCGATTAGAACGATCAATAAAATTGCCAAAGCTCTTAAAGCTCGTCCAGTGACATATATCGAGGCCTAAACTTAGTTCTCGCAGCGCTCTCAACTCCCAACTATCAACTATTTACTAAACGAGGTAAAATGTCTCCAGAGGCCTGCACGTCAGGTCTTTTTATAAATATGTCGGAATACTACAAACCAAACCGCACTCGCAATCTCTACGACCCCAAGTCGCCGGCCCCCTTCAGGATCAGCCGGTCCAAGATCGACCTGTTTCTGGAGTGTCCGCGGTGTTTCTACCTCGACCGCCGGTTAGGGATCGGCCGACCTCCCGGATATCCTTTCAGTCTAAACTCCGCCGTCGATACGCTCCTCAAAAAAGAGTTCGACACCCACCGGGCCGCTGGGACGACTCATCCATTAATGAAGAAGTACGGGATTGACGCTATCCCCCTGGCCTCAGAGAAGATGGACGAGTGGCGCGATTCCCTCAGGCGGGGCGTCACTTACCTCCACCCCAAAACCAACTTACTTATCACGGGCGGAGTCGATGATGTCTGGGTCAACCCGAAAGGGGAACTCATCATCGTCGACTACAAAGCCACCGCCAAGGCGGGCGAGGTGTCCCTAGATGCCGAGTGGCAGGATGGTTATAAGCGGCAGGTCGAGGTCTACCAGTGGCTCTTCCGGCAAAACGGCTTTAAGGTCAGCGACACGGCATATTTTGTCTACGCTAACGGCGACGCCGACAAGAAGGCCTTTGACGGGAAGCTCGAGTTTCGGATCTCGGTCTTGCCCTACAAAGGGAGCGACACTTGGGTCGAGAAGGCGATCGCGGGGGCTCACAAACTCCTCAATGCTCAGCGCGTCCCGAGGCGATCTAAGGATTGCGACTACTGCTCCTACGCCAAAGCCGTTACCGATGCGAGAAAGATTTTAGAGCATGCTGTATAGACTATGGCAAATGATTTTATGAAAACTAAGTCTTCAAATAAAAACTTACATAAAGCAAACCAAGATAAGAAAGACGAGTTTTATACTCAGCTCGCTGATATTGAAAATGAACTAAGACACTACAAGAACCAGTTCCGAGGCAAAGTAGTTTTTTGCAACTGCGACGATCCAAAAGAGAGCAACTTTGTCAAATATTTTAGTATGAAGTTTGAAGAACTAGGACTAAAGAAACTGATTGCCACGCACTACAAAGAAGCAAATTTATTTACCCAAGAACTGCCCTATAAATTAGAATACACAGGAGATAAAAACGGCAACCGAATGCCGGATCCGAGTGAGTTTATGACCGAGATGATTGGCACTGGCGACTTTCGTAGTGAAGAGTGTATTAAGTTACTAAATGAAGCTGATATTGTGGTAACTAACCCGCCTTTCTCATTGTTTCGAGAATATATTGCGCAGTTGGTTGAATATAACAAACAGTTTTTGATTATAGGTAATACGAATGCAATAACCTACAAAGAAACTTTCAAGTTAATTAAAGAAAATAAGCTTCGTACCGGCTATACAAATTTCAATGTGGGTATGTTCTTCATCGTTCCAGACGACTGGGAAGAGTTTCATCATATCGATAAAAATGGAAATAAAATTGCACGCGTATCTACTTCATGTTGGTACACAAATCTAGATGTTGAGAAACATAAAGAAGATATTACTCTATATAAAAAATATAAGTCGGAGGAATATCCAAAATATGACAATTATGATGCAATAAATATAAACAAATACACAGATGTACCATGTGACTATGATGGTCCAATGGGAGTTCCGGTTACTTTTATAGACAAGTACAATCCTGAACAGTTTGAAATTCTAGGTAATCTTGGATCATACGCTCCTGATGGATACTCATTATCAAGTGCGATCTATATTAATGGTAATAAGATATTTAAGAGGATCTTAGTAAGAAATAAGAAAGTAAAGAATTAATATGAAAATTGAACTACAGAGAATATCAATACTTGAAGTCGTTGCCGGTTACAAAGACAGCGCCGAAGAAGGTGTGGTAGCTTATAGCAGCAAACTTGATATTCGCCCCAAATATCAACGCGAATTTGTTTATACTGGCAAACAGCGCGATGCCGTAATCGAAACAATCAAAAACGGCTTTCCGCTTAATGTAATGTATTGGGTTAAGACAGACCAGGGAAATTTCGAGGTTTTAGACGGCCAGCAACGCACTATTAGCATAGGACAATATGTAAACGGATACTTTTCACTTAATGATCGCTTTTTCCATAACTTGACTGACGAGGAACAAAACCAGATTTTGGATTATGAGCTGATGATCTATTTCTGCGATGGAACCGACAAAGAGCGCCTGGACTGGTTCAGAATCATCAACATCGCCGGTGAGAAATTAACTGAGCAGGAGTTACGTAACGCGGTTTATACCGGGCCGTGGCTATCGGACGCTAAACTAAAGTTCAGTAAATCAAACTGTACAGCGTATCTTTTAGCGAATGATGGGGGACAATTAGTGAGTGGCTCGCCAATCCGGCAGGAATATCTAGAGACCGCCCTTTCCTGGATCAATGACGATAGAGTAGATGATTATATGGCTAAACATCAGCATGATGCGAATGCTGACACATTGTGGAATTATTTCCAAAATGTAATCGCATGGGTGAGGGCAACTTTTACGAATTATCGCCGAGAAATGAGCAGCGTGGAGTGGGGCGAACTTTACAACGAATTCAAAAACACGAAACTGGACGCAGATAAACTGGAAGCCGAAATCAAAGAATTAATGCAGGATGAGGATGTAACAAAAAAATCCGGTATTTATCCTTATGTCTTAACACAGAAAGAAAAACATCTATCTATTAGGGAGTTTACTGACAAAATGAAGCGCGAAGCGTATGAGCAGCAAAACGGAATCTGCCCGAAATGTGGAAAGCATTTTGCAATAGAAGAAATGGAAGCCGATCATATAACGCCATGGCATGAAGGCGGAAAGACAACACCTGAGAATTGCCAAATGTTATGTAAACAAGATAATCGATTGAAGTCTGGGATTTAGACACCCAAGCGGAAAGGCTATATTATCTCTTTAAGGTCTGCCCAGAGCAGGCGTTTTTATGAAGATTGAAAAAGTTACAGTAAAGAACTTTAAGGGTTTAGGTCCTAAGGCAGTAACCTTCGCCTGGAAGGACATTACTGTTCTAATTGGAGAAAATAATGTAGGTAAATCTAGTATTTTGGCCGCCTTGGGGATCTATTTTAGTGGTACAAAAACCATCGACAGGAGCCTATATTATAAAAACCAATCAGATGAGTCTAATGCTATCGAAATAACTTGCGTCTTTTCAGCCTTAACTGATCTAGACAAAGCTCACAAAGCAGTAACATCAAATACTTACGACGACAGATGGACACTTAGAAAAAAATATTGGTGGTCTGAGACCGAATCTGATTTTAAGTATTCCGTGAAGACGGGATCCACAGAAACTGATTGGAAAGAAAACCCAGGCGGAGCAGCTCCTATTGCGGATAATTTATTGATCGAGCCTCAATCTAATTTGATTACGATCGAGGCAGTTAAAGATGCATCAACAGAAGGTAGTGCTGGAGCCAAGTCGGCTTTTGGACAACTCTTCAAATTAATGGTTGAGGCCGCACTGGTGGAAAAACAAGAGGTTAAAGATTTATCAGCGGCAGTATCTAAGGTTCTGGCTTTGTATGAGAAGGATACGTCCGGGAACCATGCAATCACTGAAATAGCCGACTTAGAAAGGCAACTCACTGAAAAACTATCTAGAGTAATTTCAGCTAAAACGACTATTACAGCAGCTCCTCCGAAATCAATAGAAAGTGTTTTTCCAATCCCATCCTTACAAGTAGATGACGGTTATTTAACTGGAATAGCGGGTCAGGGTCAAGGACTACAGCGGTCACTAATACTGTGCCTTCTCGAGCTTTTAGCAAGTAAAAAAACCAACAGACAGAAATACCCAGGTGTTGGAAATATACTGATGATTGAAGAACCAGAGATATACATGCACCCTCAAATGCAAAGAAAAATGGCCGATGTTTTGTACGATCTCGCTGAAAAAGGAGAATTCCAAGTCTTATGTACAACCCACTCTCCGATATTTATACGTTTAGATAAGAGTCATAGGGCACTAGTAAGGGTAGTGAAAGACGCCAACTGGGAAGTAACAGCAATACAAACAACTAACGAACTGTTCTCCGGGTCAGATGCGGAGGATAAGAAAAAACGTATGAATATGTTATATAATTTCGATCCCGCCGTTAATGAAATGTTTTTCGCTAGACGAGTCTTGTTGGTTGAAGGAAAAACTGAAAGAGTCTCTCTCGAGAAAGCAGCTGAGTTACTAGGAGTCTTTGATGAAAACCCTGAGCGAAGAAGGGAACTTACACTTGTTAGTTGCGATTCAATAGATAATATTCCAGCGTTTGTGGAAGTACTTAACCATTTTGGCATTGAATATTTCGTTATATATGACAAGGATGTTGGAAAGCCAACGGAAAGAGTGGGCAAAGAGATAGAAGTGTTAGCACCTGGAAAGGCTAAGGGTTTTCCCCAGGACTTTGAAGCAACTTTGGGATACACTGCCAGTGATAGAGACAAAGTTTCTGAGGCGTTAGAACAAATAGAAACGCTGCATAAGTCAGGAAAATTAAAAGAGTTAATCGGTGAGTTTATTAGTTTTGCTTATGGTGTAACATTGCCTTAATGGAAAGATTTGAAGTTGAGTCCAGCACTATTGAATCAATCGGCTACGACAGGTCACAGCAAATATTGGAATTCGAATTCAAACATGAAAGTATTTACCAGTACTACGGTGTTCCAGAGTATGAATATAATGGCCTTATGGGAGCGGAATCAAAAGGCGAATATCTGGCAGAACATATTAAAGGAACGTATCGGTATCAAAAAATAAACTAATCCTCAATTGTGATAGCGTTTGTTTATGAGTTGGTTACTTTGGGTCCGGCGACGACGCTTCGGGTAAACTACTTATCGGCGCCCGTAGCCTCGTCCCTAGTTCCCCAACAATAACCCCCGATAATCTTCAGATCACCAAGCTCTCGAGTTCAGTAACATGTCAGTAAACTGACTCCTTGCTAGCCTTTGGCTAGTAACCTGTTTCGATTACTTGACTCCTTGCTGTACAAGTTCAGTAACCTGTCGGCGCTTCGCTTGACTCCTTGCTGTACTCTTCGAGTACAGTAGTCTGATATACTGAACTTACGATGGGTAAGATAAACTCACACGAACTAAGCCGCCAAGTCCGGACGCTTAATCACCGCCGCCTGTTTCAAAGCTTACAAAATAAAGATCTAGCCGAAGTAGAAGAACTGATGCGCCAGGTCCTCTCACCCAGCGAGATCGAGATGATCAGTAAACGGATCGCCGTCGCCACACTGCTTGAGGTCGGAGCCGATTATCGCCAGATCCAGGACCTGCTCAAGGTCAGCAAGGCCACCATCGCCAAGGTCAACAACCTCTACCGCTACCACGAAAATTTCCGTAAAGAGGTCCGTAAATTTGTGGCCGAAGAACATCAGTCGCGTGGTCGGGGTTACACTTTGACCAGGGCCGCTAAAGAACTTGGTCTGGTTTTTAGGATCCTGGCCCAAATCCGTTAATTTCAGTAACCTGTCAATAAACTGAAGCTTTACTGAACTATTCTAGTCCAGTAGTATAGTTTATTGAACTGAGTGATCAAGCTGGGCTCTAACCTGGCTACTGTGGGCCCTTCGACGGACTCAGGTTAAACTGAGGTTATCGGCAATGTTGACGGGCAGGGCGGGGAAGCTTAGACTTTATTTACCAACATGAATCCCTGGTCATTTATCCTTAACTTACTTCTCAGTGCCGGCGCGGTGGCCATCGCGGCTTACCTACTCCCGGGCGTCCGGGTCGATAGCCCCGCGACGGCCGTTTTGGTGGCGGTGGTACTGGGACTCCTCAACGCTTTCATCAAGCCGGTCCTGCTCCTCCTGACCCTGCCGATCAATATCATGACCCTGGGGCTATTCACTTTCGTCATCATCGCTGCGGTCGTCATGCTGACCTCGGCCATCGTGCCCGGCTTCCAAGTCGACAGCTTCTGGTCGGCCTTGGGCTTCGCCCTGATCCTGGCCATCGTCGGCTCTCTCCTCGGCCACTTCAAATCTAAGTAATCCTCAGAATACTCTAGGCACAACTCCTTAAAATTGCTTCCAAATTCGTTAGTTTAAACTATCTTATGGAATCAGATCACCGATGAAACGCACCGGGCGGTCTTTGGCGGCGGGTTCGATGATCCCCCCATTAAAAGTTAGTCCTCGCTCGGCCCCATTAGTATCAGTCCCATCAACCACGACCGGCCCGCGCGGATACCAGGCCTTGATCTGGGCATCTTTGGAGGAGACAGTCTGTTCGGTTTTGGAAGAGGTGAAGTAGAGCTTGGCCACTTCAGTTCCCCAGGCGATCTTACAGTCTGCCGGGTTATCCCCGTTCATGGAGATAAATTGCCGGAAGGTAAAGAGCATCGTTTTATTGTCCGGTGACCACCTTACTGGTAGGAAGTCGAGGCTGGGATCACTTTCAAAGATCGTGACCTCGGCGCTACTTGTATTTATCATTTGCAAACTAGTCGAATAAGTGCCGTATTGGGAGCATTTATCCCACCTAGCCGTTCCGGCGGTGTCGTCGATAAACCCGATCGAGCCCTGATCACTCGAGGGGAGGCTCTCCCCGACCCGGGTAGCCAGCTCGGTAAATTTCTTGGTCCCTAGATCCAGTCGCCACAGCTCACCTGGGCCCTCGCTCCCACCGTAGAGGTACAAGGTGGAATTATTTTGCCCCCAGGCTTTTAGGGATAAGCGCAGGGATTGGTTGATAAGTGAGTTGTCAACAGAAGCACTCTGTATGATCTTGGGCTCAGCTAGACTCACGATGATAATCCGCCGTCCAGCGAAGTGGTTGGCACTTTCACGGTCGTCGACGCTCAGGGCCAGCTTGGTGTGGTCGGGGGACTCTAGAGCACTAACCACCCGGTCGACCCCAGAGCGGCCGCGGTAGATGGTCTTTCTTTCACCGTTTCTTAGGTTGTAGGTCTCCAGTTTGGAGCCTAGGTTAAGCAGGAGCAGCTGATCGGTCTTTAAGATTTGAAAGTCGCGGAAATAGTCAGCCACGGAGGCTTGGGTGATGAGTAGTTTCTTATTGGCCCCGCTAGGGTCGGCTTGGTAGATGGAATAGACCGGAATACGGATCGGGGTGGGTCCGTCCAGCGCTAGTACTTGTTTGGCGTAAAAGATCTTTCCACTGGGGTTATTGGGCCCGGTCAGGCTGAAGTTGAGCCCCGAAGTGACCTGGTCCGAGACGTCGGTTTGCTGTCTGGTGGCCGAGCTGGTAGCAGTTTGATTGGTCGTAACTGGAGCCAGGGTGGCGATGGGGGATGTCCTGGGACTTAGGGACATAAGACCAGTCCCGAGCAAGGTTAGAAAAAGGAGCAGTCCTAGCAAGTAGGGTAGTAAGACTTGGGGACGAACGCGTCTCGGGGTGATCGCCCGGACGACTAGTTCGTCGACTTCCGGTTGCGGGGCAGGTACTGGGTCCATTAGGTAAATATTAACAGACAAGCGGTATAATTAGGGCATGTTGAGTCTTCTTTTAAAGCTTCTCCCCACTGATGTCGCCTACGCCCACTGCGACATCCCCTGCGGGATCTATGATCCGACTCCTGCCAGACTAGCCGCCGCTACCGCCCAGCGAATGGTCAAGAAAATCTTGGAACTCCCAACTGACGGTCCGTCGGAGCTGATCCTGGTGACACGCAACAACTTTGTCCGGATGGTCGCGGTCAAAGAGCACCACGCAGAATTGTGTGAGAAAGAAGTTCTGATCCTCTGGACCGATTTTTTCAAACCCGAACACTTCGCCAAGTGGCCGGATCTTAGTGAAAAAGTCCTCAATATCTCCAAACTCTGCAGCGCTGTCAAACAAACAGTTGACCCAGCGTCTGCCCAGAAATTAGTTGAGGCGGTTGATGAACTGGCCGAAATCTTTAATCAAGCTAAGTCCGCTTAGTATCTTTCGAATTTTTTTCCCGATCCGAAAATTTGTGGTGCGCGAAGATAGTATGCTCCCGACCCTGAGAGCTGGGGATATGGTTCTGACCAATAAGTGGGCGCCGGTGTCGATGGGGAATCTTGTTGTTGCCAAACTGGGGCATAGATTGCTTTTAAAGCGGGTCAGCCGAGTCCGTCCGGGAGAAGTATTTTTGCTGGGGGATAATCCCGAGCATAGCCAAGATAGCCGCCAACTGGGCTGGATCCCAAGACGTGACGTTTTGGGGACGGTATTTTTTGTGAGAAGAGTGAGCGAGGGGGATTAGCGCTTGGCAATTGACAAGAATGGCGGTTTGTTTTAAGATAGCCCCGGTTAACAATATAAAGGAATCGGAGAAGCAGATGGACTAGTCTCTGCGACGCAGACACTAACTCGTTTGTTTCTCCCAACAACATTGCATCAAGATAAGACTGTAAAAATTCAGTGGGGCGGTAGGGAACTTTCTCTATCAACCGGTAAACTCGCTTTCCAAGCGGGTGGCTCTGTTTTGGCCCAGTACGGGGACACCGTCGTCCTGGCCACTGCCACCTCGGCTGCGCCCAAAGAAGACCTCGATTTTTTCCCGTTAACAGTCGACTACGAGGAAAGACTCTACGCTGGTGGTCGGATTTCTAGCTCAAGGTTTATCAAACGCGAAGGGCGTCCGTCTGAGGAAGCGATCCTGACCTCTAGACTAATCGATCGTAGTATCCGTCCGCTCTTCCCGAAAGACTTCTACAACCAAGTCCAAGTGACCATTACCGTACTTTCAATTGACCAGGAAAATGACCCGGGTATCTTGGGGATCGTCGCCACTTCGGCCGCCATCGCTATCTCGGATATTCCTTGGCATGGTCCAGTCGGCGCGGCCAATGTCGGCTACAGCGACGGAAAATTCATCCTCAACCCAAGCGAAGAAGAGTCAGCGGCCAGTGACCTTGATCTAGTCGTCGCCGGGACCAAGGACGGGATGCATATGATCGAAGCCGGGGCCAAAGAAGTCCCCGAAGAGGTCGTTATCAAATCTTTCCAGTTCGCCCATGAAAATATCCAGCCAGTCATTGAAGCGATCGAAGATCTGGTGGGGCAGGCCGGTAAAGCCAAATTCACCTACGAAGTCGAAGCTATCGACGAAGAGCTAAAGCACAAGATCGAAGACTATATCAAAGAGCACGCCGGCGAAGAGCTGCTCTCGCCCGCCAAAGCCTCGTCCGAGGCCTCATCGGGGGAGTTTAAGGCGGAGCTGTATAAGGCTTTTGAGGGCAAGACCAGTAAGAAAAAGATGGCTGAGATCTTTGACAAGACTGTCAAAGGCTTAGTCCGTAAAAACATTATCGATAAGGGGGAGCGCCCAGACGGGCGCGGGGTCGAAGATGTCAGAGAAATCAGTGTCGAAACCGGGATTTTGCCGCGCACCCACGGCTCGGGACTATTTCAAAGAGGTGATACCCAAGTCTTATCGATCGTTACTCTAGGTTCGACCTCTTTGGAGCAATTAGTTGACGGGATGAAAGGCGAGTATCGCAAGCGCTATATGCACCACTACAACTTTCCGCCATTCTCAACTGGGGAAGTAGGACGCATGGGCTCACCAGGTAGACGTGAAATCGGTCATGGGGCATTAGCGGAGCGGGCGATCGTGCCAGTCTTGCCAACCCAAGATCAGTTTCCGTACGCGATCCGGGTCGTATCTGAAGTTCTGTCTTCATCGGGGTCAACCTCGATGGGTAGTACTTGTGGTTCAACCCTAGCCCTCATGGACGCCGGCGTGCCGATCAGCGCTCCCGTTTCCGGAGTAGCGATGGGTCTCATCACCGAAGGTGACAAATGGGTTGTCCTGACCGACATCCAAGCCCTGGAAGATTTTTACGGCGACATGGACTTTAAGATCGCTGGGAGCGCCAAAGGGATCACGGCCTTGCAGATGGACACCAAAGTCACCCACCTGACCCACGCTATGACCGAAAAGATCATTACCCAAGGCCAAGTGGGCCGGATGTTTATATTGGATAAGATGATCGCCGCCATGCCCAAGCCTCGCGCGGAGATGAGTCAGTACGCGCCTCGTAACACCGTTATTCATATCGCGCCTAGTAAAATCGGCGCGGTCATTGGGCCAGGTGGCAAGATGATCAACTCGATTGTCGATGAAACTGGAGTCTTAATGGATATCGAAGACGACGGAACTGTCATGATCTCAGGCACCAACCCAGCCATGGTCGAGCTAGCCGTGCAAAGAGTCGAAGCCCTGACCCGGGAAGTCAAAGCGGGCGAGATTTATGACGGGGAAGTGGTCAAAGTCCTCCCCTTCGGAGCATTTGTGCAGATCCTGCCCGGAAAAGATGGCATGGTCCACGTCTCCCAGTTCGCTGATCACCGGGTCGAGGATATAAACAGCGTTGTTAAAGTTGGCGATAAGTTCAAAGTCAAAGTCCTGGAAGTAGACGACCAGGGCCGAATCAACCTGACCAAGAAATTTGCCCAGTCTTAAGCCGATCTTTCCACTCCAGCCTGGAAAAGTTAAGATATAACTACAAGTCATGAAGCTAACTAAGAAGAGTGGTTCGGTCGGGCTAATTTTGGTGGGGTTGTTGGTGATTCTAGGTTTGCCGGCCTGGCAAGTCTGGCCTTACTTTGCACCGAGCGGGTCAAGTCTGCGTTTAGAAGTAGTCGGGACTAGCGCGGTGGTGCGGTTTAATTTATTAGATAAGGATAAGATTTCTTTGACCTCTTTATCTAAGAAACTAAACTTGACCTGGACTGGTCAAGATGTGGCGGTTAGTTTGGACGCGACCACCAGCGCCAAACTCCGCTCAGTCGCACCTTTAAATCTTGGTTTATCAGCCGTAAGTGAGCGGGAAGTCGTGCTAAACGGCAGTGTCTTAGGTCTACCGCTCGGGGCGATCGGCACGACCAGCGAGGGCGAAGAATTCTTCCCCCCGTCCACAGCTCTAGTCCTGAGGGCTAGGCATCTGCAAACTAGCTACCAGCTACCCGGACAAGAGACTTTCAAATACGTGGCAGCTCGCGGTGCCTTGGGAGTTAGCCCGACTGACACCGGGCTTGGGATCATCTTTGTCATCAAAGTCAAAGACGAGCCCGGTCTAAAATCTCAGCTGGCCTCGCTTAAGAATCTGCCGGTTAATACCGGGCCCGGGTATTCGGGGGTCGAGGGTGTCGCGGCCGGGTTTAGTGAAAGCTCGATCGCCGGGGTGACGACTTATACGCTTAGCCAACCAGGACTAGCCTACCAGCCGACGTTTGGAATTCTGCGCGGGTATTTGGTGGTGGGGTCATCACCCGAAGTTTGGAAGTCCGCTCAGCTGGCGCTAAGCACTGGGGGTAATATCACGACCAATCCGCGTTACGCTCAGGCCAAACTTAGCGAGCCGTCTTTTTCTAATGGTTCGCTCTACCTTGACCTAAAGGCCTTGGCGGTTCGGGGAACGAAGACCGTCTCCGACGCAGCGCCCCTATTTAAGCTAGACTTAGCTGGTGAGTTTCTAAATTCCGGACTGGCCGGAGACCATCTGGTCAGTCTGTCGGCCCAGTGGCTGGGTCTGGTGGAGCAGTCCCCGGCTAGAGTGGTAGTTAGGATACGCGGTGACTAAGACACAG
Source organism: Patescibacteria group bacterium (assembly GCA_038228785.1). GTDB lineage: Bacteria > Patescibacteriota > Microgenomatia > Woykebacterales > JBBROZ01 > JBBROZ01. Next base: position 16,133 of record JBBROZ010000005.1, on the reverse strand, counting down.
GAATTGGCCAATCTCGAAGCTAGCGCCAGGAAAAATCTCGTTTATCCTGGAACTAACTTGGTGTTTGGTGAAGGTAGTCCGAGCGCTCGGGTGATGCTAATTGGTGAAGCACCTGGATTCCACGAGGACCGGGAGGGCCGTCCGTTCGTCGGGGCTTCGGGTAAGTTTTTGGACAAACTGCTCGCCTCAGCCGGACTGAAGCGACCTGATGTCTATATCGCGAACGTCCTCAAAAACCGCCCGCCTGACAACCGCGATCCCTTGCCAGAAGAGATCGAGCAAGCCGCGCCATACCTAGACGAACAGATCAGGATCGTCGACCCGGAAGTGATCGTGACCTTGGGCCGATTTAGTATGGGTAAGTTCATACCAAACGTTAAGATCACCCAAGTCCACGGGGTTCCCAAGCGTGTGGGCAGGCGAGTGATCGTGCCGATGTTTCACCCGGCCGCCGCTCTTAGGGCGGGGAGTGTCATGAAACTGCTCCAAGACGACTTTGCCCGTCTGCCTGAGATTATCTCTGGAGCTGATCAGATTTACGGTGAGGGGGAAGACCCGAACCAGCTTAGTTTAATTTAGATTGTAATTTATGGTTCCCAGCACCTTAAGTCTGGGAGAAAGAAAAATATTATGGAAAATAGACCTAGAAATTTTAACCGTCCAGGCGGACAAAGACACTTTAAGATCAAGCGCGGGATTAACCCGGCGATCTCCACGATCAATAACACCAACGTTGGTGGAAATTTGGGGGAGCCGGTACGGATCCCGCCTAATACTCCAGGTAAGCTTAGGTTTATCCCACTCGGGGGTAACGGCTGGGTCACCAAGAACTTATATGTTTACGAGTATGGTAGCGACATCTTGGTGGTCGATTGTGGGATGGGTTTCCCGGAAGACCACATGTTGGGAGTAGATTTCGTCATCCCTGACATCTCGTATCTTAAGGACAAAGTCGACCGGATCAGAGGAATCATCATCACTCACGGTCACGAGGACCACATAGGAGGGCTGCCCTACATCCTAAGTCAGATCAAAGTTCCGGTTTACGCCACCAAACTAACCATCGGGCTGATGAAAGTAAAACTCTTAGAACACGGCCTACTGGATAAAGTCCAGCTAAACGTTTTGGATCCGGCCCAGCACCTCAAGTTAGGCGTCTTCGACGTCGACGCCTTCCGGGTCTCACACTCGATCCCGGACTCAGTCGGTTACGTCATCCGGACCCCCGCTGGGGCGACGGTGCATACCGGCGACTACAAATTCGACTGGACTCCAGTTGACGGTCACCCGACTGATGTCGCCAAGTTGGTTGAGCTGACTAAAGGTGGATGTCTAGCCCTCATGAGTGATTGTCTCAGGAGTGAAAAGCCGGGCTACACCTTATCCGAACAGATGATCGAAGACTCATTTGACCGGGCCATGAGTAAAGCGAAGGGCAAGGTCATCATCACGACCTTCAGCTCCAACATCTCCCGGATCCAGCAAGCCATCAACGTCAGCCGCAAGTACGGCCGTAAAGTGGCCGTGGCTGGACGGAGTATGGAGCAAAACCTGCTGACGGCCAAAGAGCTCGGTTATATCTCACTTCCCCCTGAGATGATGATCCGGCAAGAACAAGCGACGGGCATGAAAGACTCGGAGGTGACTTTCATCGTCGCCGGAGCCCAGGGACAAGAGGGGAGCGCCTTGTGGCGGATCGCCAATAACGACCACCGCTTCATCCAACTGCGAAGTGGGGACACCGTTATCTTCTCCGCCGACCCGATTCCTGGTAATCAGGACAATGTTTACGCGGTTATCAATACGCTTTCGCAGATCGGCGCTAATGTGCAGTACTCGGACATCACCGATAATATTCACGTCTCGGGGCACGCCGCCCAAGCTGAGTTACTGCTGATGATGAGTCTTTGTAAACCAAAATACCTGATTCCAGTCTCCGGGGTTTACCGGATGATGGTCGCTTACAAACGTCTGGCCCAAGCGGCTGGTTGGGAAGAAAAAGACATTCATCTATTAAATGAAGGTGATGTCTTTGAAATGGATACCAATCTCGCCAAAGTGGTCGCCAAGATCCCAGTTGAGAACATCATGGTTGATGGCCTGGGCGTGGGCGATGTCGGAAGTGTGGTTTTGCGGGACCGCAAAGTGCTCTCCGAAGAAGGTATGGTCACAGTCATCGTGACCATGGACAAACACACTGGGACTTTGGTCGGCGAGCCCGACGTAGTTTCCAGGGGGTTTATTTATGCTAAAGAGAACGAAAAGATCATTAACGACATGTCAGGCGTAGTTAAAACCGTGCTCACGAGCCGGCCGGGTAGAATTGACTGGCATTACGCTAAGACCAAGATCCAAGACGAGCTCGAGAAGTTCGTCTTCCAAGAAACCCAACGTCGTCCGATGATCCTACCGATTGTAGTCGAGGTCTAGCGCCCTCTTCCTGCAATCTTTCAGATTGTGGTGGAAGTTTAAAAATTATCCTAAGAAAAGTTAAAGGGACTCCCAAGTGGGGGTCCCTTTTTTGTGGTTAGAGGTGGTCGTAGATCGCTTGGAATTGGGCGATGATCCCGACGAGATTGACTTGAGGATGGGTCCGGCTGTGAAGCTCTTGGGTCAGAAAGTCGATCGTCGACGGGTCGGAACTCTCTTTTTTCATGCCGCTTAGAATGATGGCGACTCCGGGCGCGGTCACTTGAGCGGCTGTTCCGCCGTATTTCAGCAGTTGGTTGAGCCTAGCGATGACCGCTCCGACCTCCTTGGCGCTAACTCCCGCCACGACTTCACTCATGTCTCTACTCCTTCTTGCCTATAAGGTTTATAGCTGGTCCGTCCAAACCAGTCAAGCCTGCTTGACCCTGGAATACTAATCTCCTGGGCATTACAATTAGAGTAGAGCCCACCCGGTGGGTGTTGGGCGTATTAGAGGGCACTGTCCATGGCCAGAGGGCGAAGACGCAGTCCATTCAAATTTAAACTAAAAAAAGGCTCGATCCAGTCGATCTCCGTCATGCTGCTTTTGGGCTTGGCGGGGCTAATCATCTTGTCCTATTTTGGCCAAGCTTCCGGGGTGGGATCGGTGTTGCAAGAATACGTCAGTCGCTACTTTGGTTGGGGCGGGATCTTTACGGCGCTCATCTTGATATCAGCGGCCATGTATATGAGCAAGCTCAAATTCAAATGGGCTAAGCCCCATGTTTTCATTGGTCTGACTGGGGTCTTGTTGTCCTTACTGGCCCTAACGAGTGGTCCGCAAGCAGGGGCTGGCGGGATCGTCGGCCAGGCTTTGTGGAGTTACCTAGATGATCTGCTTTCAGTGGGGGCGTACCTGTTTTACTTGGTACTGCTACTGATCTTCGTGATTGTGTTATTTGATACCTCGCTGGATCGTAGTTTTGAGATTGCTTTTGCGGGAATTGGGGGGATCGGAACATTCTTCAACCGCTATATTTTGCGGCGTAGTGATAGCTCAGCTAAACCAGCCTTTGGCGAGGGTAAACTGCCCTTTAAGACTAGTGGAGTTGATACGCGCCCCGTCCTAAAATCGGGGAACAGCGAAGTCGCCCGAACCGCTGGACTAGGAACCCAAGTTGTTAGTAATCTACCCGATAATAAAGTTTGGGAATATCCGCCGTTAGATCTGCTGGCCGACGCGGCTGGCGGGAAAGCGGATCGTGGGGACATCAAAGCCAACGCTGCGGTGATCGAGAAGACGCTGGAATCATTTGGTATCCAAGCCCGGGTGGTCGAAGTCAATCTCGGTCCAGCCGTCACTCAATATGCGATCGAGATTGCGCTTGGGACCAAGCTGACCAAGATCACTGCCCTTGGCAATGACATCGCTTTGGCTCTGGCCGCCACGACCGGGACCGTCCGGATCGAGGCTCCGATCCCGGGACGAAGTCTAGTTGGGATCGAAGTCCCCAACAAGTCCCCGGAGTTTGTTAACCTCAAGCAACTACTTACCAGTGAGACCATGCAGTCCAACAAGTCCCAGCTGGCGATTGGCCTTGGCTTAGACGTGGCCGGCAAGCCGGCGATTGGCGACCTTGACCGGATGCCACACCTCCTGATCGCGGGAGCTACGGGCTCAGGAAAATCGGTCATGATTAACGCCATTATCGCAACCTACCTCTTCCGCACCACCCCCAACGAAGTCAAATTCATCATGGTCGACCCCAAAGTGGTCGAGCTGACCGGATTTAACGGCATCCCCAACCTCTTGACCCCAGTAATCACCGAGCCGGAGAAGACCCTATCGGCGCTCAAGTGGACGATTGCTGAGATGGAACGCCGTTACCAGCTGTTCGCTTCGGCGGGAGCCAAAAATATCACTCAATACAACGAAGCTTCGGGTTTTCAGGCCCTGCCCTATATCGTGGTCATCATCGACGAGCTAGCTGATCTGATGATGTTTGCTCCAGCCGAGATCGAAGACGCGATTGTCAGGCTAGCCCAGAAATCACGGGCGACCGGAATTCACTTGATCCTAGCCACGCAGCGTCCTTCGGTCGATGTCATCACGGGTCTCATCAAAGCTAACGTTCCAGCTCGGATGGCTTTTAATGTCACTTCGCAAATTGATTCCAGAGTTATCCTCGATACCCCGGGAGCCGAGAAGCTGCTGGGCCGCGGGGACATGCTTTATTTGCCACCAGACCTCGGCAAACCAGTCCGAGTCCAGGGAGTCTTTGTATCAGAGCCAGAGATGGGGCGACTGATCGACTTTCTAAGAAAGCAAGGTGAGCCACAATACCAAGAAGAAGTCACCGCCATGCCAGTTGGGCGGATCGGGGGACGGGCGACGGGGGGAGTTAGCGACGGTGAAAAAGACGATTTATTTGATCAAGCGGTCGAGGCGGTCACCCAATACGACCGGGCTTCGGCCAGTCTGCTTCAGAGGAGGCTTAAGGTCGGTTACGCCAGGGCGGCTAGAATTTTAGACGAGCTTGAGGGAGCGGGGATCGTCGGGCCGGCCGATGGGAGTAAGGCCCGCGAAGTGCTCGTTCGCTCCCCCGGCGGAGGAGAAGTACTGGGGGAAGAGACCTTATGAAAACAGTCGGATCCGTCCTAGCCGAAGCGAGACTTAGCAAAAATATCACTTTGTCGGAGGCTGAGCGCGCCACCAAAATCCGATCCGAAATCCTGCAAAAGATCGAGTCGGACAACTTCGAGACCCTGCCAGGTTCCACCTACATCAAAGGCTTCATCAAAAATTACGGTGATTTCTTGGGTTTGGATAGCGCTAATCTGCTGGCCCTCTTTCGAAGACAATTCGATGAAAAAAAGGTTTCCCCGTTAGTACTGCTTCCAGATCTTACTCCCAAGCAGAGTCCCAAGCTGACCTTAACTCCCGGGCGGGCCTTAGGTCTGGGGGTAGCGGTGCTGGTACTTGGGTTTATGGGTTATCTGTTGGCGCAGTACAACTCTTTCGCCGCAGCCCCGGGGCTTCAAGTGACCGAGCCCAAAGAGAATCTGCGAGTCAATAACGGCACGGTTGAAGTGGTCGGTCGGACTGACCGGGACGCCACCCTTAAAATTAATGGCCAGCAGGTTCAATTGACTGAGTCAGGAGCCTTCTCGGTCTCAGTGACTCTCCCCGATGGGGTTAATGATCTGACCTTTAGCGCCGTTAATAAACTTGGCAAAATTACGACCGTCAAGCGGAGTGTCACGGTCGAATCTATTCAGGCGGCGCAGCCATTAGGTCCGGCGTCTACCGCTTCTAGCTCGGCCAAGCCCGCGGTAGCCGCATCCGCGACCGCCTCCTCTCAGGTGAGCGGAATTGAGGTCACGCTTAAAATTGGCCCATCGGCCGCTTGGGTTAGTGTCTCGGCCGGGGCGACCAACTTCGAAGGAATTCTCGGGGCTGGGGTGACTAAAGTCTTTAAAGCCTCAGATTCAGTCACGGTCAAAACCGGTAACGCCGGGTCCACTGAAGTACTGGTCGGTGGGGTCAGTCAGGGCAAGATGGGCTCAGATAACCAGGTCATTAGCAAAACTTTCACCAAAAACTAACTCTCGATACTAAATGTTCTAGTCTGTACCCTTGCCCGCTTCTCCCCAGCCTGCCAAGATAGATAAGATGGATCAATCATTACTCCTAGCTATTGCTATCGCCCTGCTATCGCTTTCCTTATCGGTAGCCGGGGTTTATGTGGTACTGGTCTTACGCGATCTACGCCGAACCCTCACCCACGCCAATAAGATCTTGGGGCGCCTGGACTCGATGTCCGAGCATATTGATACCAACCTGATCAGACCAGCCAGTTCCATTGCTGGGGTCTTGGCCCTGCTTCGTGAAGGGGTCCAGATGGTCGGCGAGGTCAAAAACCTGAGTCAGGGTAGCGGAGCGGCTGCTAAAGCGATCACCCAGGAAGTGCGAGAGGTAGTCCAGGTGGTCAAAGAAGAGCTGGCCCCGGCCGCAGTTGAAGCGGTCAAAGAGGTAGTTCAGGAAATCTCAGACCAGGTCAAGGATGTCAGTACCGAAATATCAGATCAAGTTAAAGAAGTTGCTACCGAGAGCGCCACTGAAGGCAAAGCAGTCATCGCCGAGGCTAAATTAGCCACCAAGCCAGAGCCATTAGCCTCAAGATCGTTGTCCTCCTCGAGACGGCGCTTTTTCACCAAAAAACACTAATTCCACGCACTCCCCTATTACCTATAGGCTTGACTATAGGTCTTAAATATGCTATCATTACGCACGTACTTTGATAAAAAGATGCGTGGTGTAAATCTGGGGGCAGCCCCCTGTTCCCCAGATTCGCACTACGCACGCCTGATTCCAGTAAATGGACAGGCCAATGGAGGAAGAGATGCTTCGCGTCGTCAGTTTGATCATCGCGATCCTGGCGGTCTTTGGGTTCTCCGGCAGCACCGCCTTGGCGGGTGGCGGAGACTTCAGCCGCTTCTGCGGATCACCCATCGGCTACGGAAAGTCCGGCCCTGCGGTAGTTCCGGTTCAAGCGATCATCGGAAAGGATGGTCTGCCGAACCTCGATTACTTGTCCGACTACAGCGCCCGTGACCTCATCGGCCGTGGGCTTAGTGTCGGACGCGACCAGTACACCAACGCCCATGGTTGGCCCTACGGCGCACCGATCCTGTCGCACGTTAGCGCGGATCGTAGTCTCTACATCTTCCGCTACGGATGTGGAGTGAGCTACGGCTTCACTGACATTCACGGCTACGTGTTGACTGGGGGTCAAGTCCGTCCGATCGACGGGAGCATGGTGTCTTGGACGATCAGTCCAAGCGGCAAGTACCTCTTCGTCGATCTTGGCTTCGACACCGCGAAGGCTTCGGCCCTACTGATGATCGATCACCTGGGGAACATGCCGACCAGCGACATCGAGTTCGGTCAACCCTTTTTGCTCGAGCGCTACACGATCACACTGAACCCGCTTCGCTAATTCCTTCCTCCAACTCGCGCCTGACCTACGACACCTCTGTGTTTGCAACGAAAACAACACAAGTGTCGGGGTCAGGGCGAAAATCTTTAACAGACCTAACAAAGGCCTGTTTTTTCATATCTAAATTTCGATCCTGTTAAAATTAAGTGGTGATTACCACGCAACAAGTTAGAGACAAATTTATAAAATTCTTCGAATCTAAAGAACACCGTTTGATCTCCGGGGCTTCCCTGGTCCCGGAAAACGATCCGACAGCCTTATTTACAAGTGCTGGGATGCAACCTCTGACCCCTTATCTCTTGGGTGAGCCCCACCCGCGGGGGAAAAGACTGGTTGATTATCAACGTATTCTGCGGACTGGGGATATTGATGAGGTTGGCGATCCGTGGCACTTGACCTGCTTTGAGATGCTCGGTAATTGGAGTTTGGGCGACTACTGGAAAGAGCAGTCGATCAAATATTCCTGGGAATTTCTGACCAGTAAAGTCTGGCTCGGGCTAGATCCTAATCGCCTCGCTGTAACTGTTTTTGCCGGTGATGAGGACGCCCCCAGAGATCTTGAATCCGCTGAGGCTTGGCGTCAACGCGGAATTCCAAAAGAAAGAATTTTCTTTCTGGGCAAGAAGCACAATTGGTGGGGACCGGTCGGCGCGACCGGACCGTGCGGTCCGGACACTGAAATCTTTTATGACTCTGCTATTTCCCAAGGTGAGCACTCAGTGATCGGGTGTGGGCCGGCCTGCAGTTGCGGTCGGTGGGTCGAGATTTGGAACAATGTTTTCATGGAGTACGAGAAGCACCCCGACGGGACGTTTACTAAACTGCACCAACAAAATGTCGATACTGGAATGGGTTTGGAGCGAATTGTCCCGGTCATCAATGGGATGGAAAGCGTTTATGAGATCGACACCTTCACCCCGCTCATGGCCGAGATCCGCCTAAAGGTCCCAGAACTAGACCTGCGCGGACAGCGCATCACCGCCGATCACTTGCGGGCGGCGACCTTTATCATCATGGACGGAGTCGAACCCTCTAATAAGGAGCAGGGTTACGTCTTGCGCCGGCTCCTGCGTAAGGTCATGAGTCAGTCCCCTAAACTCCGTGAATGCTCAGTCCTAAAAGACTTAATCACCGAGATTACCGGAATTTTCGCCGATGTTTACCCCAAGCTGGGAGCCGATCAACAGCGCATCGTCGCCGTCGTAGAAGCGGAAAGGGGTAAATTTAATCTGACTTTTAACCGAGGATTAGACCATTTCCAATCACTCATTAAGGGCGGGAAGATTTCTGGGAAAGAAGCCTTTGACCTTTATCAGTCGTTTGGCTTCCCGATAGACGCTACCGTTGAGCTAGCCCGTATGGAAAATATCGAAGTCGACCGGGACGCTTTCCAAGCTGAATTTAAAAAACACCAGGATCTCAGTCGGGCCGGTGCCGAGCAGAAATTTAAAGGTGGGTTGTCTGATCATTCCGACGCTACCACTAAGCTGCACACCGCGACCCATATGCTCCAAGCGGCCCTGCGGGCAGTGCTAGGAGAACACGTCTTGCAAAAGGGCAGTAATATCACTCCCGAAAGGTTAAGGTTTGACTTCTCCCATCCGGACAAGTTAACGGCCGATCAGCTACAGGCGGTCGAAGATATGGTTAATCAGAAAATTAAAGAAGATTTACCTGTGGAAAAAGAGGTAGTCGATTACGCCGAAGGCCTGAAAAGAGGGGCGATTGGCGTGCTAGAAGCCAAGCCAGGTGATCAGGTAAGTATCTACTCGATCCCCGGGTTTTCGATGGAGTTTTGTGGCGGTCCGCACGTCGGTCGAACCGGCGAGTTGGGAACATTCAAAATCCAAAAAGAAGAAGCCGTCAGCTCGGGTGTACGCCGGATTAAAGCCGAAGTACTTGGTCCACGGGTCAATTTGAAGTACAATAAAACCAATGGACCAAGCGTCTGCTCCGCAAAACTATCCTGAAATGCAACCTCCAGCCAATACCCCGCCGGTCTCACCAGTTCCCCCAGTTACGATTTCCCCATCCGCCGCGCCAACTTCCAGTAAAAAATGGTTAAAGATCGGGGCGGTAACTCTAATCCTTCTGGGGATCAGTTTATTAGGCGCTTACGCTTACCAGAATTATTATCAGGATAAACCGTCCACCTCCTCATCTGTTCCGACACTTGTTTCCTCTAGTAGCGCCAAAAAAGATGACAAAGCTGACTGGATCAAAGTGACAAGCGTCGCCAATAATTTTTCACTAAAATATCCTCCGACCTGGCAAGTTGATCCATCTTACAAAGACATATCCGACCCCAAGAATGGTTGGCACGATCCGTTTCTAAATAATTTCAATTCCGTTAAAGGGGCCGAAAAGGGCTATGAGTTAACAGCTCAGCAGGCAAAGCTTGTTTATAAAGTTGAGAAAAATAGCTCCACAAGTCTTGACCAGCAGGTGAGTGTTATTAGGCAAGAGTTATCGAACCCAACTCAGGAAAATCTGACTATTGGTTCAGACAAAGCCGTACTTTTGACCGGTGATGTCCCAGCCGCCGGCCCTGATCCGGCCTCGAGGAAGGCGTATTTACTAGCGGTCCATGGAGGGACTCTTTATACCTTTACAGCCAGTAACCTGAACCTCACTGTTATCAAGGATATTTTAAGCACGGTTACTTTTACCAACCCACAATAGCTTGATACGTCTACTTGGAAAACTTATAATTCTACTTCCTCGAGTTCGCTAAAATTCTCGATTAAGCATCCCAATAATTGGGTTCTCAAAGAGTCTGGTTCTCCGGGTTACTTTAATCTTTATCCAACCCCAAGCACTGCTATTACGTCACCCTCAGTTAGCATCGATTCTCGAGTCCAAGATAGCTACGATACGAGATTACAGTCTTTCAAGAGTGGTTTGAATAATCTAACGCAGGATTCTACCACAGTAGATAACACCGTTGGAGTGATAATCTCAGGTTACTTGACTAACCAGGTCCCCGACTCTCCATCTCCAGGTGCTTTACTCTCCGAAACTATTTTTAATAAGTCTGGTAAAGCGTTCTCAGTCAGCTACACTGAATGGACAGGTACTAGCTATCGAGAAATTTATCTAAACATTGTTCAATCACTCAAGTTTAATAACTGATACCCGAACACTTGGTATAATGTCCCCAGAGGGACTATGAAACTGCCCGGTAAACTATTCAAACAACAACCATCCAGTCGACACCTGCTTGTCGTTCAGCTCAAGGCCGCTGGAGCCAGGCTGGCTTACTTTCACGACGATCAGGGGGAGCTCCTGTTTGGGGGCAACGCCGCCGCCACCAGTGCCGAAGAAGCTTACGCTCTCCTACCAAACAAACCAGCTCATATTACTGACGTCGTGGTGGGACTACCGTTCCGATCGCTAATCGATGCTTCAACAGTCGTCAGGTATCGTCGTAGCGCTCCGCAAACCAAGATCAGCGAGGACGAAGTCAAAAACGCTTTAGAACAGATTCCGCCCTTGGCTGGAGAAGAGATTTTCTTTGAAGATTTATTTAATGCCAAAGTCGATGGCCTGACAACCCTAGAACCAGTGGAGCGGATGGGCGAGGTGATCGAGCTTAATTATTACCAAGCCTCAGCTCCAAAATCCTTACTGGGGGGAGCCAGGGAGCACGTCAAAAAATTAGGCGGGGAACCGGGGATCGTTCCGAGCGCTTACGCTATCGCCAAACTTTCCGCCCAAAGTGCTCCCAAGGGGGCACTAACCCTTGAAATTGACCAACACTCTACCGAAATCAGCCTGACCTCAGAAGGGCATCTGGTCGGGATCAAGTCATTTGATATCGGTGGGGACCAGAAAGAATTTTTCCTGGCGGCTTTGGAGGCGGCCACGGAAGAACTTGGCCACACCGAACTCTGGCCGGAGAGCGTCTATCTGTGCGGATCGGCCACCAACCTCGAAGAGATCAGATCAGAAATGCTGGCTTACCCTTGGACCAAGAAGGTTAATATGATGAACTTTCCCAAAATTGAAGTCCTACACCCCCTTAGTGTAAACTTGAGTCTGCCAGCCGATGTCGGCTTGAACGCTTTATCTCTTCTGGGGTAAAGCAATTTTGTTAGAGGGCCTGCCCAATGCGACTGCTCGAATTTGATAAAGACGCTTCTCTTGCTTCCGTGATCGCGGCCATCAAAGCCGTGCCGGAAAAGCAGGTTACACTCCGAATACCGAGCGATACTCCCTGGCTGGCCAATCCCGTTAACGAAAAAATCCTAAGAAAATCGGTCCAACAATTCGGTAAGGATGTTCATTTTGATGGGCGACCGGATCCGATCAGCGAGCCGATCGTTTCCAGCGCCGTGCAGTCCGCTCCTGAGCCACTGTCAGAGGTTCCCGTATCCTCAGGTCCAGCAGCGACCGACGAGGCTGGCTTTATGGTTGGGGGCGATGTCATGGCTCAAGCCCCAGCTCCCCCTGAGATCGTGACCGCCGCACCCGCGCCTGTTGCAACGTTCCCACCCGCTGGAGAATTCAAAGTTAACGGCGGTGGTGGAAGTAGATTCAAATCTGTCATGGCGAAGCTCTCTAAACGGTGGCCGCTGACCGTGGTCGCGGTACTGGGGTTGTTACTGCTCGGCGGAGCTTACGTCGTCTTCGCCCTGCCCAAAGCCGACGTTAAAGTAATTGTCGAACAGCGTCCCTTGGAGCGCGAAGCGACGCTAACCGCTAGTAGTAATGTCACCAAAATCGACGTTGACGCGAGGAAGATCCCGGCCACGATCAAGACTTCGACCCAGTCGGGCAGTACCAAAACCTCGACTACGGGTAAGAAAACTGTCGGTACTAATGCCAAGGGGACGGTGACTATATATAACGGAACTGACTTTGATAAGACATTCTCAGCCGGGCAGAAAATGACCGCAACATCCGCCTCGGGATCAGCCAAACTCAAATTCTCACTTGATCAAACTGTGAGCGTACCGAAGCGTAGTCCGGGGGCCCTGCCACTGTCTTTCACTAGTGGTTCATCGGACGTCCAAGTTACAGCCACCGAAATCGGGAGCCAATACAATTTGTCGGCTAACACCAATTTCACCCTCGATGGTTACGACTCGACCACCTTCCAGGGTAAAAATAGCACGGCTATTTCAGGTGGGAGTAGCCGTGATGTTCAAGTTGTCGCCCAAGCGGATCTGGACAAACTTTTGAGCGATGAGACCAAGGACCTTTCCGATAAAGCCAAGGCCGATCTCACCAAAAATGGCAGTAGCGATGACAAAATTCTCGATCAGGCAATGAAAACTGCCGTCGTTACCAAATCCTACGATCATAAAGTTGGCGATGAGGCCCCAGATGTCACAATCAACCTGACCCTATCGGTCCGGGCGACTATTTATAACGCCAAAGACCTCAAAGAAATCCTGACCAAGACCTTAGAGCAGGCTGCCCCCGATGGTTACGAGGTCAGTCCCGAGGGCCAGGAAACCTCAGCTGAGGTCGTCAGTGTCGAAAGTAACGGCGATCTGACTTTCATCGGTCGGATCCGGGCTAATCTGATCCCCAAATTCGATAAGGACAAGCTAGCTCGTGACCTGTCGGGTAAGAAACCAGCCGTGGCCGAAAGTTACCTCAAAGCCATACCCTCGGTCCAAAGCTACACTGTTAATATTTGGCCCAACCTGCCCGATTTCTTCAAGGCTTTCCCCAGGGACACTAAGCGGATCCACATCCAAGTCACCGTTCAGTAACATGTCAGATTTAGATGCCAGCATCTTTATCTGACGCCTTGCTTTCTCACTTCATTCGAAAGTAATCCCAATTTGATAAAATAAAGAAGTGAAATTATTAGGTGTTGATTATGGACTGCGCCGCATCGGGCTAGCTATCTCTGAGGGGATCTTCGCCTCCCCACTGGGGGTTGCCAAAGATCTGCCCTCAGTCGTGCGCATCGCGACCGCACAGGGCATAGATAAGGTCGTGATCGGTCTACCAGATCCTAACCACGACAAGATCAAATTGTTTGGAACCAGGATAGCGGAGCTAACGGGGTTACCGGTTGAGTACACTGATGAGACCTTATCAACTAGGATCGCTAGAAAACAAATGATCGCCGCCGGCACGACTCCTAAAACCAGACTAACTGAGATCGACCAAAATGCCGCTGCCGTCATCTTGCAAAGCTACCTGGACCAGCGAACCGAAGGATTGCCACTGTGAGTTTAAAGAAATTCTTGGCGCTCCCAGTCGTACTCGGAGCGATCTTTGCTCTAAGTGTCGGAGCGATCTTGGGATTTCGCTACCTAGTCTCAGCCCCTAGCTCTGATTCCTCGCCAATCAGCTTAAGTATTACCCAAGGTCAGTCGGTCTCACAGATTGCTAACACCCTGGAGAAAGAAGGTCTGATCCGAAGCGCCCTGGTTTACCGGATTTTTGTTAGATTATCTGGATTTGAAAGCAAGCTCCAAGCCGGAACATTTAAACTAGCTCGGGATTTACCAATGAAAGATCTAACTTACCGCTTGAGTCGCGGCACGACCGATCAAACGATCACCACCCTCGAGGGTTGGCGCCTAGAAGAGATCGCCGAGTTACTCGAGAAAAAACAGATCGTGACCAAAGACGAGTTCCTAGAAGCGGCAACCAAGAAATTTAGTTACGATTTCCTGCCAAACTACTCAGGAGGCCTGGACCGTCCGTACCGAAAGTTGGAGGGCTATCTTTTCCCAGATACTTACCAGATCGCCGCGCAGTCTTCGGCCGAGACAATCATCAACACTATGCTGAAAAACTTCTCGGTTAGGGTAACCTCTGCGATGCGCTCCGACGCGGGCAAAAATAAATTAACGCTCGATGAGACGATCCGCTTGGCCTCGATTGTCGAGCGTGAGGGGGCCAAGGATGCCGATCGGGCTCTGGTGGCGGGAATCCTCATCAAGCGTCTTCAGACCCCGGGTTGGAAGATCGAAAGCGATGTTACGGTTCAGTTTGCTCTCGGTTACGAGGCCAAGAACAAAACCTGGTGGAGAAAAGATATCACTTCTGATGACCTGAATATCGACTCGGCTTATAACACCCGCAAAAATGGCGGCCTCCCCCCAACCCCAATCGCTAGTCCCGGTTTATCTAGTATTAAAGCGACCATCTACCCTAAGGCCAGCGATTATTGGTTCTATGTGGCTGACAGCGTTGGAGTCACGCATTACGCCAGAACTATCGACGAACACACCGCCAACATTCAAAAATATAACGTTCATTAGCTCTTCCCAAGCCAACCGTTAAGTTCTAAAATTAAACCTAGCTGCCGAGAGGGCAGACTTTTTTTGAGGAGAGAGGTCTTGGATCGTCCGCCACCTGTGATCAGCTTCCTCGCGGCCTGTCGGGCGATCAGCTCTGTGTCTGGCGGCCATCCCGAGATCGCCCGGGCCGCCCGTTCGGAACTGTGGCAGCTGCCTAAAAACGAGGAGGGGTTTAGGGAGCATCTCTCCCTGATCCGTGATGAGGTCGAAGCTGAAACCTGGGAGCTAATCGGACAAGTTTTTGAGCTGATCGGGGCGGGGGATATATCGGTGTTGCAAGAGTGGCAGTTGGGACAGCTGATCTATCAGCACCTGAGGGCACTTCAGATCGGGTATCCCCTAAATCCGCAATGGGGTGATCAGCCCATGTTGACGAGTCTACCAATCAAGGTCGTGGTCTAGAGACGAAGAAGAAGGGAGAAAAGATCAGCTCACCGGAGTAATCCTGTGAGCACTTCTTTTTGTAGCCGCCTATTTTAACTATTGACACTTCTTTCGGGTTTTGGTAAGGTATTTCTACAACGGAATATTGACAAGGCGCCAGTAATACTGTGCGGCCCTTGTTTTCTGTTGTTTTAGGGGTATGTTGAGGGCTAAATCCTCGTCATTCCATCAGGTAACACCACTTTGCTGCTCGTCCCAAGTGAGGACGTGGGACGAGCCAGCGGAGATTTTTTAGGAGACTTTTTTGGCCAAAGCCGATCCTAACATTAAGACTGCCGCCCGCCGTGTCTTCGGCAAATATCCTAGTGCTTTTCCCCTACCTAATCTTATCGAAACTCAAACCCAATCCTTCGACTGGCTCCTCTCCGAGGGCGTCAAAGATATTTTGTTTGAGATCTCTCCAATTGAGGACTTCACTGGCAAGAATCTCGCCCTATTCCTAGAAGACTATTCTTTGGGAACCCCTAAATACTCGGTGACGGAGGCCATCGCTAAGGGAACTAGCTACGCCGCTCCGGTCAAAGTCAAAGCCAGACTCTTAAATAAAGAAACTGGTGAGAACCTGGAACAAGAAGTTTTCCTAGGCGATCTACCGCTCATGACCGAGAACGGGACTTTCATCATCAACGGGATTGAGCGGGTGGTTGTTAACCAATTGACTCGCTCACCGGGAGTCTTCTATACCGCCGAGATCGAGCCGGCCTCAGGTCGACTACTCTACTCCGCGGAACTTCGCCCGACCCGTGGTAGCTGGCTCGAATTTGAAACCGGCAAAAACGATGTTATTGGCGTTAAGATCGACCGCAAGCGAAAAATCGCCGTCACCACCTTCCTAAGAGCGATTGGCCTTAATACTAATGACAAGATCCTAGACGCTTTCAAAGACGTCGACACGGGCGACACTCACAAATACATCCAAACCACCCTGGCTAAAGACCCCACCGAAACCCAAGAAGAGGCCCTGCTTGAAATCTACCGCAAGATGCGCCCGGGCGACCCGGCGATCCTA
>JBBROZ010000004.1:0-39531 GCA_038228785.1 Patescibacteria group bacterium | reverse complement strand
TCGTGACCCTCCCGCCAGTAACGCCAAACGGCATCCACTAGGAAGTCTAGCTCGAGCGGGGTCAGTCCTCCGGTTGACCTACTGATGCGCCATTCCGAGACGGCGCGTCTTAGATCGACAAGACCGTGCCGGGGCAGGGGTATTGCGATCGCCATCTCTCACCTCACATTTTGTGCGTTTAGGGGTTTTGCCAACAAAAAAGAACAGCGTTGGCGGCTGTCCTCGTCGATAGTGATCCCCTAGTTAATATCAGTTTGATACATTGACGCTTGATTGTCAATATCTGGTGCGGATGAGAGGAGTTGAACCTCCACGCCTTGCGGCACAAGGTCCTAAACCTTGCGTGTCTGCCATTCCACCACATCCGCAGAAAGTAATCTTTCAAGGATGTATGAGGAAGCAGAAGGCACTTCTAGTGCCTGAGCAAGCTCATACATCCGCGAACAGAGGGATTCTATCAGATAGGACTTAACTACTCAACCAACTTGTCGGGCCCTCTCCAAAGCAAGGTGATGCGCCGTCATTTCGATTTCATCTCTAAGCTTCCCCAAATAGCCGTCTTGTCCTGAAGCTTCCAAAGCCTTGCTTAGAAGCCAATCGGCCAGATGCGGGTTCTTGGGTAGGAGTGAGCCATGAAGATAGCAGCCAATCGCATTTTTATATACCGCACCTTCCGTCCGATCTTTGCCGTTATTCCCGCTCCCGACCAAGACTGTTCCGAGCGGCTTGACCCCGTTTCCAAGATAGGTCTGTCCAGAGTGATTCTCAAATCCGACCAAAGTATTGGGTCCTCCTATCTCTTTGGCCAGGCTAGGTTCCATCTCCAAACTCAAATTTCCGACCAAGCGTTTATTTCCGGCCAAAGTGTAAACGTCAAAAATTCCTACCCCCAGGATTTTTGGTCCGCTGCTGGGTTGGTAATACTTTCCCAGGAGCTGGTACCCGCCACAAATCGACAGGAGTGGTACGCCCCGCTCGATCTCTTTTTTAAGTACCTCGCCGGTTCCGCTCATCAGATCCTCGGCCACGATATCTTGGCTTTGGTCCTGACCGCCGCCGAAGAAGTATAGATCGAAATCATGGGGGGAGATGCGGTCGCCAATCCCAATTTCCTTAACGCTGACCTGAATCCCCCGCCACTCGGCCCGTCTTTGCAGGGATAGGATATTGCCGCGGTCGCCGTACAAATTCATTGTCCGACCGTACAAGTAGCCAATACTAATCTTTTTCATAATTTAATCATCCCAGAAATTACCAATATGACCCATCCCAACCAAGATCTGCCTGATCTCAAGCATAGCGGTATAGGTCGGCAGGACAAATAAAGTCTGCCCCTCCGGGGTGTTATCAAGACCAGATTTTAGCGCCAATCCCAGATCGGGCTGAATTTGGAGCAGATTAGGGTTGACTCCGGCGTATTTGAGACGGATGGCCAATTCCCAGGCTCTGATCCCAGAGATAGTGATCGAACCCCGGTGGGTCGCGATCTGCTCTAGCTCAACATCCCAGATCCAGCTGACGTCCTTACCATCAGCCGTCAGATCGTTTAGAGCCAGTAGCAAATGTTCTTTAGCTGTCCCGGCCAGCATCCTTAGGACCTCATTAAATCCGGTCGGGTTTTTGACCAGGGTGAGTAGGACCTCCTTGTCCCCAACGGGGATACGCTCGATCCTACCAAAGGCGGCTTTGAACTCGCCTAGTCCGCCTTGAATACTGGTGAGGCTGTGCTCTAGGGCGATCCCAGCGGTTGCGGCGGCCAGGGCGTTATAGACGTTGTAAAAACCGGGCACGCCTAGCTGGATCCCGACTCGGCCCTTGGGGGTAGCCAGTTCGAAGCGGACCGAGCTTAAACCGTCGAGTGAGATCTTACTGGCCGCAATATCCAGATCCGGACGGCGAAACTGACAATTATGGCAGAAGTATTTTCCCTGGTGTCCCAGGTAAACTTGTTCGTAGCGCAAGGCCCGGCCGCACCGGGGACAATTTAGGCTATCCGCTGATTGGGGTGGGCCATCCAGTTGGTGGGTGGAGCTTTCGACTCCAAAGTAGAGGGTGCGCCCTTTGAAATACTGCCCCAGGTAGGCCACTCGAGGGTCGTCGGCGTTTAGACAAACGGTACTGGTGACCGGTAGTTGGTCTAGCACCTTGCGCCAGCGCACCACCACCTGGTCCAGCTCAAAGTACCGATCGAGCTGATCTCGGAAGAGATTGTTTAATACCAAAATACGGGGCTTGATCTGCGGAGCGGCCTGAGTTAGCGCCGCCTCATCGACTTCGAAGAGTCCGATATCAGCATTTATTTTCCCGGCCAGGGTGGCTTTCTCGATTAAAGTTGAGGCTATTCCCCGGGTCAGATTACTACCGCTACGGTTGTGGGCCGCGCGCACTCCCGCGGATTTTAGGATATGACTAAGCAGGCGGCTGGTGGTAGTTTTGCCGTTGGTACCGGAAATGATGATCGACCCCTGACGAAACTGCCTGGTCAAGTGTCCCAGGATATTGGGATCGATCCGTTCGGCCACTAAGCCGGGGGCGGCAGTTCCGCCCCCACGCTTAAGCGTGCGGGTCAAAAATGCGGTTGATTTCCCGCTCAGTAGGGCCAGGGTCAATCTGGGGTTCATTGAATTTATTATACCTATAAAAAAGAAGCGCGCGGAGATGAGGTAGAAGTATCAACTTCAACCAATTCTCCGCGCAAGATAGTGGCCAGGGCTGGATTCGAACCAGCAAACAGGTGACCTAAAAGGTCTCCTGGCGTGTCAAACTCAACCGGGCGATAGCCCATGGGCAATCTCCGGGAGCACCACGCGCTCTGCCATTTGAGCTACCTGGCCAGTGGGCTCAGAAAGACTCGAACCTCCAACCTCCGTCTTATCGGGACGGTGCTCTACCAATTGAGCTATGAGCCCGGCGACTTGGTGCGACCGAAAAGTGGATCCTTTCGGCAACAAGTATTTATGCTAGCGCGCTAGCTAAACTCCGTCAAGATACGAAAACCCCGCCGGGATGGCGGGGTTTGGTTTAGATCACAAACTTGTCGATTTGGTTTAGATACATTTTGACCTTGGAGGCCCAGAACGGGTCTTCGGCCCAAATCTTACCAACCTGCTCGACTGAGCTGGCTCCCCACTTCTCGCGGTAGTTCTCCTTAAGAGCTTTGGAGATTACTTCAATGGCATTGGGCCATGAACCTAGGCCGATGTAGCCTCCACCCCAGCCCCAGGCGTTATAGGAGCCTCCGACATATTGTTTGGCGAAGCCAGACTCGTCACCAGAGATGGCGACTAGTAGCTTCCAATCCAGACCATATCTATCAGCGGAGGCGACGAAGTCGGCCGCATATGGAGCCAGGAGCGAGTCTTTAGACTCCAGATATTTAGTTAGTTTGATGACGCGCTCATCAGCCTGGACCGCCGTGATCTGATCCTGGACGGCCGCAGATTGAATCGCTAGCACCGCCGGTTTGGCGGAAGCAGCCTCGTACTTGAAGTTCGGGGATAGCCCCAGGACCACGAGTGAGATCATCGTTAGCACTAGGGTTTGCTTTAGTATTGGTAAAGCTCGGGCGCGAGCCCGTTTAGATCGGATGAGTTTTAAGATAAGTTTCTTCATAGTCGTGCCCGAAGGCACAAAAAAAATCTTCCGCGCTTGGCGGAAGACGAGGGTAAGAATAGCAGATTTCTAGCTAATTGTCAATACTATGGGGTTAGTCTTCGATATCTTCCATCGCAAATTGGACCGCTTCGGCCCAACTTCCGTTGGAATCGGGTGTGTAGCGGGTCTGGATTTGTTTGGGAGTCTTAAGTCCCCTGGAGTAATAATCACGAGAAATCCCCCTGGTGACGGTCTCGATGGCGTGTGGCCAGGAGTCAAAGGCCGCCCCGCTGTTTTTTCCCGTAAAGATCGCCCAGCCCCAGGCATTGTAGCTATCTTTAGGTATAACTTTACCCAGATTACTCTCCTGGAAGCCAATGGCCGCTACCAAACGCCAGTCGATTTTGTACTGATCAGCCATCTGGACGAAAAAGGCGCCTTGGCCTTGCATGGGGCTATGATACTTGCGTAGAAATTTTTCGATGAGTAGTGGCCGGGCGTCTCCAGAGACGACAGCTTGGGCGATAGAGCCCAGAAGTGGCGGAGTGGCGGCGAAGAGATTGTATGGGCCTTCGCTAGCGCCTAGAACAACTCCCCCTCCCCGGTGCATGGACGATGTATAGAGAAAGACACTGGCGAGCAGTGTGACGGGGGTCATGATCAGCCAAGCTGAAAGTAAGTAAGTCTTGAACCCTCGGGGCATATCTGTAACTCTACGTTAAAGCGCTCGCCCCGTCAAGGAAAGATTTGCTTGCTAGAGAAGTATATTTTTGCGGTTGTTTGCTATGGGTTTGGAAAGATATTTACTACAGGTTTGGGCTTCTTAAGTCTAAAAACCAAAAAGCGCCCCGACAGTCGGAGCGACTTGTTTGGTCTACAACTTGCAGGTTTAGCCTCTCTTTAGGAAAGGAAGTCCAGTACGGCTATTCTCAACGACGGTCATTCCGGCTGGAATGTCGTCCATCGCTTCAGGACGGATGTCAGGAGCGAAGTAATAAATAGTTTGCTGCTTGCCAGTACCGCGGAGAGTCACAGTTTTACTGTGTAAGAAGTAGTCGCGACCAGACTTTTTTGAAGTTACTTTGTATGCCAAGTTAGTCACCCCCCTTCGGGAGAATTGACAGTAGCAATAAGCGGCAGTAAGAGTCGGGCAGAGTCAGATGAATCTGACAAGTAATATCTTAGGCGTCTCTGGAACAGCGTGTCAAGCTATCTGGTGACCAGATAGGGAGGGTGGTAGGTTAATTATCTTGCTCTATCTGGGAGTTTGATTGGTACCTGATTAGGAAAACTGGTGAGCCGCCAGGGATTCGAACCCTGAACCAATAGATTAAGAGTCTATTGCTCTACCGTTGAGCTAGCGGCCCAAAACGTACTTGAAGCACCTAAGGTGCCATTATCTATCGCCAAGCCTCGCTTAGCGTTAGATAATGGCACCCTCGAGAGGATTCGAACCTCCAACTTCCACGTCCGAAGCGTGGCGGTCTAACCATTGGCCTACGAGGGCACGCAAAGCACTGGCAACACCGATCCCAGGATCGGTGGAGACGAGGGCTCGTATACCAGGCGGATTCTAACATTTAACGGGTAATTTATCCAGGAAAAGGAATGAGGCGCCTTCGGACTCCCTGTGGGGTCTAAAGGCGCCTCGAGTTTCTAAACGGCTTGGGCGGTTTGTCTTTTCCTGATCTCTTCTACTACCATTAGTTTCTCGGTGGTCCAGCGAATATTTTCTGGAGGGTTACCGAGGTGGTAGTGTGATCCTTCTACAAGTACACTCCTCTCTGAACAAAGGTAGATTGCAAGTTCCGGTCTTCTCTGGAGCTGGCGTCTAAAATCCGCTTCCTCCCAGCTGCGATACGGCAACTTGCGTCCGCATCTAAAGAACGAAAACAGTTCGTCCAGACTGGCCTGGTCTAGTCGAGCGGTTAACGCTTCTCGCTGACGGATTGTCGCCAGATGACGTTCCGCAAAATCTAGCTCAGTGTCATACCACTTGATCGCAGTCTTAAGTAGCGCTGTTTTGATGGCAAACACTATTTGAACTACGGGCCAGGAAAGCTGTCGGAGCCTTTCTTGTCGGGCGGCCAAGACTCTTCGACGGCGCGCTTTAGATCGGCGCAACCGCTCTTCATTTTTGATGGCCCGGGCCTCTTGCAGCGCGATCTCGAGATCATGTTTCTCATCCCGGTAGGACCAGGAAGCACGTCGCTGATTACGTACTGCGCGACGAACGCCCATGCTACGTCGACCCACCTCTGATCCTCCCCTCTCCAACTTTGGCCCATTTATACAACATTTCATATCAAATTACTAGGAGATAGGTCGATTGACCCTTGCATTAGTTAAGTAACTTAAGTATATTAAGTGCATGAATCAACCTAGTTACAAGAGTGGTTTACTTCAAGTTCAAGCCTACCGCGTTTTGCGTTCCAAGGTCTCTCAGACACTTGATAAGTATGACCTGACTACTATCGAGTGGTCGCTCCTGGGGCTCATTTACGATCGGCGCGGCCTGTGGGGATCTGAGATCGCTTTGGCTCTGGGGGTCGAGCCTCCCATGGTCACGCAGCTAGTTGAGCACTTATCGAAGAGAGATTTGGTAAAAACCCAAGTAGACTCCGAAGACCGTCGAGCCAAACTGATCCTACTGACCAAAAAATCCCGGGTTTTAGTACCCCAAGTTGAGCAAGCTCTGACCCAGACGTTATCCGATATTTTACTAGGGGTCGGCCCCGAAGATTTGCTGGCCTACCAGCGAGTTCTAGAAACTATCGTTAAGAACGCTTGAGTGTTTACAAAATCATTTTAGTTAACTAAACTAATTAAGTTACTTAATCAAATTGGAAGGGGGTGAAATAATATGGAAGATAATACAAATCGAAATTCTGGAAACCCTTGGATGGTCGGAATTATCGGAGCGGTGGCTGGACTTCTAGTCGGAGTCGGTGCCGCCAATACCTTTAGCTCTAATAAGCCTGCCGACAACCAGTCCTCAGCCAAGGTGGCCACTTCTAAACCGGCTGACCTAAGAGTCTTACTCAATTCTTTAGATAAGGAGCACGTTGCTTTGGCCCTAAACGCGACCCGTGAGGGTTACGATGGTAAGGCTGATTTTGACGCTGTGGCCAAGTCTCTTGACTCTAATACCGTTGATTTAGGAAAATCAGTCGGATCCGTTTACGGAGCCGATGCCGAGAAAAAGTTCCTGGAAATCTGGCGCAGCCACATCACCTTCTTCGTTAACTACACTGTAGCGACCAAGAAAGGTGACAAGGCTGGACAAGACAAAGCCGTTCAGGACCTGGCCGGTTACCAAAACGCTATCGCCGATTTCTTAAGTGGAGCCAATCCCAACTTGCCTCGTCAGGCCGTCTTTGACCTGATCGGAGAGCACGTTTTGGCCCTTAAGTCCTCAGTCGATACTTATGCCGCATCAGACTTTACTGGTGCCTATGACAAGCAGCGCGCGGCTGTAGTCCAAGCCCAAAAGATTGCCGACGCTCTCTCTGGAGCGATCGTCAAGCAGTATCCTGAGAAGTTCTAACCAAGTTTAGACTAGGTTGAAGGGGTCCCGGGGGACCCCTTCGCCTAAGGAGTTTGTAAGTTTATGAAAGGTTTTATTATTACTGGTGGGCTTATCGCTATCATGTTCGCGGCGATTGCTGTTTTTACCAAAACTCCCCCGGCTCAAGTCCGACCACAAACGGCCTTAAAGCAAGCCGAGGTTCCTGCCGATCCCAACTCGATCCTAATTTCAAACTACATTTTCAACCCTAGTCCCCTCAAAGTAAACACCGGGACCAAAGTTACCTGGACCAACCGTGACATCGCCAAACACAATATCGTGACCGATGAGCTGTCAGATCCGCTCATTGATGGTCCCCTATTCGGCCAGGGCGAGAGCTATAGCTACGCTTTCACTAAGGCTGGGGCCTATAGCTATCACTGCGAACCACACCCTTATATGAAAGCGATGATCGAGGTCAGCGACTAATGTTTAGAAGGTTTTTGATACTAACGGCAATATTTGGAGCGATCGGATTCGTCGGCTATTCCCGCCTTCACTCCTCGGTCCAGGCCAAAAATATCAATCACGTGGCCATTTATCAGGACAAGATCGAGCCCTTCGCGGTCACCATCGACCCTGGAGAAGTGGTTGAATTTGATCCTAAAGACGGTAAGAGACACGATATAGCGGAGGGTCGAGGTGGTGAGGAGATGAGTCACGACCATCCCTCGGGAGCGCTGGAATCAGGTACATTCGACGGAAGCCGGGCTTACCAAATTCTGTTCAAAAAACCGGGCATATATTTTTTTCACGACCACGACAACCCCGAGATGGGCTTGACCGTTATCGTGAGAGATCCGAATCAAAAAGCTAAAGTTTAATATCTAGAGAGTTCTAGGGAGCGGCGGTTGGTTCCGTGGTCCGCAGACCAGCCGAGCCTTTAGCGTTGATGAAGTACACCCCGCAATCAAGCGGACAATTGTTTTTCTTGCACTCACATTGTTACTAATGCTACTATAATGAGTAATGATTCGCATAAGCTCGTTTCTTTGGGTCGTACCCTTAATAGCTTTGTTTCTTATATCCGCTGGTTTTGTTAAAGCCGCGGGTCCTACTACGGTTGGACTTAGCACTACCACTAGCTTCGCGGTGCTAGCAGGTTCTGGAATCACCAATACTGGTCCCACGACCATTAATGGTGACGTCGGATCATATCCGACTGCCACCCAGACCGGCTTTGGCTCGGTCACTTTAAACGGAACTAACCACAATGGCGACTCGGTCACGCAAGGAGCCAAAACTGATCTAGTAACCGCTTACAACGACGCCGCCGGACGGACTCCAGTCACCACCATTCCGACTGAACTAGGTGGCTCCACTCTGGTGCCGGGAGTTTATACATCGGCCGCCGGAACATTTGGTATCACCGGAACTCTCACACTAAATGGTCAAGGGGATCCCAATGCGGTCTTTATTTTTCAAGCCGCTTCGACTCTGATCACCGCCTCGTCTAGTAATATCGTACTGACTGGCAGCGCGCGCTCTTGCAACATCTTCTGGCAGGTCGGCTCCTCCGCGACACTAGGTACGAGCTCGACCTTGCGGGGCAATGTCTTCGCTCTGACTTCGATCACTGCCACCACCGGAGCGGTCATTGACGGGCGGTTACTGGCCAGGAATGGCGCGGTCACTTTGGACACCAACACCATCACCAAAAGCACTTGTGCGGCCGTGACTACCACTACGCCCACTTCCACTGCCTCCGGCACCCCCACGCTTCCTAACACCGGACACGGCCCCTCTCTCCCCGTTAGCCCGCTAGCTGCCTTGAGCTTAGTTATCCTGGCCGGAACCCTGTACCGCCGCTTTAATCCTCGCAGTCAAGTCTCCTCCAAACCCACCGCCTCGAGACACTAAAATCTCCTCCTTCAAAATAGGCCTAGTTTTAGCCTTCGTCGTATTTATTATTGTCACTTTCCACGCTCAAACATCTAAGCAATCGGCGTCCGCGTTGGGATCCAAAGCCATCACTGGTGAGATCCTAAGTCAGGCCGCCCAGACTAGCGCTCCTAGCAGCTCTCCTGCCCGGCTGCTGATCCCCAAGCTTAGGATCGAGGCCAAGGTCCAGCAAGTTGGGCTGACCCCGGCTGGAGCGATGGATGTGCCGACTAATAGTGTCGAGGTCGGGTGGTTCAAGGAAGGCTCCGCCCCGGGTGAAACTGGGAGCGCGGTTATAGATGGACACCTCGATGCTAGGGATGGCACGGCCGGCGTCTTCCAGTCGCTGGGAAGTCTGCAAGTTGGTGACAAGGTTCAAATTAGTGACAGCGCCGGAGCGATCAGTAGCTTCGTCGTCTGGCAGAAGAAGGAGTATGACTGGGACGCCAGACCGCCGGAAGTCTTCAATAAAAATGACGGGAAATACCTAAATCTCATCACTTGTACGGGAGTTTGGAATGTCGGGAAACAAAGCTATGGGAAGAGGTTGGTTGTGTTTACGACCTTTGAGAAAACTTCGGTCAATTAAGACGTAGGCATTGAACCTTGAGCAGGTTGGAGAAGTGAAAAACGATTACCCTCGGTGTCTTCGCAATTAGCGTATCGTCCCACTCCCGGGATATCATCAGGCTTGTCCGTTAGGACTTTGCCGCCAGCGACTCTCACCTGATCCATCGATTTTAGAACGTCCTGGACGGAAACGACACAGCGAAAAGAATTAAGTTCCTTTTTGGGGACCTGAAACATTCCGCCATTAATTCCACCCGGCTCCTTGGGATCACCCGTTTTCACCACGACGTAACCACCGTATTCATCCCCCCATCTGGTCCATTTCCCAGCCCAAAGCCTCGGTATAAAACTTCTTGGCACGCTCTTTGTCGTGGGCCTCGATTTCAAAATGAACTACTCGTTTGGTCATAATTTGATTATACGCCTTTCAGAGTGCTCAGCTTATGCCATGAAAAAAGCAAGAGTGTTCGCTGACGTGCTCTTGCCTCTGGGCTAGGTAAAGTTATTTACCTACCCATTAGGTGTGGTCCCGCCGCTATTTATTTTATTCATAGCGATCCCCACTCAAGGTGCTCATCCACCTATCCCGCTCACCATCACTTTACTTTCCGTCCTGATTTGATAACAGGAGCGATAGTGACAGCGACTGCTTGGATCAGAACTTCAGAGAAGTGCTTCAATTCTTCACCATTCCTGGGGAGAACCTCTTGCCACTTGCCCTGTAGTACTTCGCCAAACTTATGGTTGAGCGGCCTGTATACAAGATGCCGTTCACCGTCTTCAATTTGGATGTGGACAGTCGACTTCTTGTATTTCCGGAGAGCGTTAGTTGCCGCTTGGCAAACCCTAGCCCACTCCTCAATCGAGACAAGCTCGTTTTCGATTGAGTTAAGCCGAGATATTGCTTCCTCAGCAATTTCCTTCACCAGAGTATCCTCCCTTAATTTAGCTCTATTTTTGAGTTGGGGGAAGTATACCAAATTTTATAGAATAGTCAATACTATGGGATAGATGGGGTGACTGACGGGAGTCGAACCCGCAACATGAGGCTCCACAAGCCTCCGCTCTGCCATTGAGCTACAGCCACCATGAACGTAGTTCATGGTGGATGCAGGGCTGAGGAGCGTAGCGACGAGATGCCCTACAGCCGATAATCTTCCATGAATTACGAAGCGATAATACCAGATTCTGACTTTGTCGGCATCACACTTTGGCACCCCAGGAGGGATTCGAACCCCCAACCAATTGCTTAGAACGCAACTGCTCTATCCGTTGAGCTACTGGGGCAGATCAGGGGGATTTTAACATTTATTAGGATAATTAAAAAGAAAAGGGAAAAAACTTACCAGTAATTGTGCCCCAGCCAGAACTGGTAGGCGACGGCCCAGCTGCCGTATCTGGAGCCTGCATAAGAATTGGCCCACTGCAGCTGACATCCAGCGTCGACCCACCCGCAGCCTGTTTTGGAATATGGCAGTGCTTGGGCTAGTCCATGGGCGCCGCTACTGGGATTGGTGGCATTGGGATTCCAACCAGATTCGCGGGAGATGATGAAGTCAACGTATTGCCAATTGGATTGGTCGATGCTTGAGGTGGCAAACCAATCGGATCTATTGCCAGTGAGACTGCCCACGGCTGGCGCCGGAGCCATAATCGGGGCAGGTAGAATTACCGGAGGAATATATTCGGTCGCTTGAATCTCACCCTGGGCTACAGTTTTGGGTTTGGGTTCGCTAACCGCGACCTGCCAGGTTCGCAACGACGGAAGCTCCCGGGTTAAGGAGAGTGCGGAGGTAGAAATATGTTCCGGGGTAGCTGGGGAAATTGACAGTAACGCCACAGCTAGAGCAGTGGTGATCGACCCAAAAATGTCCATTAAAAAACGAAAGAATCCTGCTGTCAGGATCCTAGTCGCACGTGGATAAGGCTACCTAAAATTTTGTTTTTGGTCAAGGGTCAAGCGGCGAGTGAAATCTTTGCAAGAGTTGCCTAGATCAGGTAAAATGCCACTGTCACCGGCGGGATTCGTATAATGGTAGTATGCCACTTTTCCAAAGTGGACGCACCGGTCCGATTCCGGTATCCCGCTCCAATCTACACCCCTAACTTGCAAGCAAGCCAATAACGTATTACGATTATTTTAGTGAACTGCCTGTTTGCTCTAACCTGGTCTCTCCCCTACTCGTTAATCGCCAATACGAAAATCTTCAATATTTCCGAGAGGGGGTGATTTCACAATGATGTACACCAAATGGGTAATCGTTCTTTTGGTCTTACTAGCTGGAGTGGACTGGGCTTTCACCGGAACACTTGACTCACTTAAGGCCACCTCCCTAGTTTCCGGCTTCACGCTTGGAAATGTCCTCGGTTACATTGCCTTGATCTTAGGCGCTTGGAGCGTTTACGAGATGGCAATGAAGAAGTAAAGACTCGTACGAGTCTTTTTCTTTTGAGAAATTTTCTCAGTCCAGCACCCGATTGGGTGCTGGATTATTTTGTGATGAGAGTTTTGCACCTAACGCTTGGTTGATCTAAGTAAGATTGACAGATTTGTCTAGATCGGCTAATTTGAGCGACTCCGAAAGAGCTATCGAAGAGATCTTAGGAAGATGAGACAGAGGAAACCATCTGGCATCCGAGATCTCTTCGCTTTGCAGATGATATTTTTTACTTCTAACCTCACCCGAGTACACCCAAATAATGTCCCTTTTTCCTAGTCCCTCAAAATAAAAACTACCATGGCTGACGAGTTCCTTTACATCAATCCCAACCTCTTCAAAAGTTTCCCGCCGGGCTGCATCGATTAAAGATTCTTTTTTTAGTACTCCCCCACCCGGCAAGCTCCACTTGCGGGAACCGTAGGTATTAATGACCAGTAGAATATCGTCCTGAAAACGCAAAATTACTTTGACCCCAGTAGTTTTTGGACGAAATGTTTTCCAGTAAAGCGAAGCTAGTGGATAGATTAGCGGGACGAATTTGTAGGCTAGAGATAATATAAGTGGATATTTGGGCTGATTTGTCATAAATGGTCGGGGTGAGAGGATTTGAACCTCCGGCCTCTCGGTCCCAAACCGAGCGCGCTACCACTGCGCCACACCCCGAGATGTAATCATCGAGGGGAGTAAGAGGAAGCGCAGAGCACTTTCAGTGCGTGAGCAAGCTCTTACACCACGATGAAAACTTTTTACCTAAAAATGGTGCCGAGAGCGGGGGTCGAACCCGCACGACCTTACGGTCATTGGATTTTAAGTCCAACGTGTCTGCCATTCCACCACCTCGGCGCGATGGGATCGTATCTCCTAGCCATTGACGTTGGCTAGTATTTCCGGGGGAATTGTATCAGATAACGCTTGCTTATCCAAGGTTCACGCGGCTACACTAAGCACACAAGCATGGCAAACAAATTTTCTCCATCAGAAGCTATAAACTTTGGCTGGAAGACCGCCAAGGCCAACATTCGATTTTTTATTCCAGTTCTTGTTCTATCCTTCGTGATCCCCAGTATTTTTAACTCCGCCACCAGTCAAGTTCAGGGCACTATACTAGATCCCGTTTTCACTCTTGGAAGTCTTTACATCGACGCTATCTTAACTCTTGGGATGATTCGCGTATCGTTAATGTTCGTCGATGGCAAGAAGCCGACCTATCGCGATTTCTTCTTTTTCGCCATGGAACCTATCCTAACGTTGAAATACCTAGCCGCTTTCTTTGTCTATTATCTGATGGTAGGAGTTGGGTTGTTATTGCTGATAATCCCGGGAATATATTGGTCGATTAAGTACGGGTTTTATGCTTATTTGATGGTCGACACAAATTCTGGAATCGGGGAATCTTTTCGCCGAAGTAAGGATCTAACCCAAGGAATTAAGTTATCTTTACTTTGGTTCGGTCTAAGACTGGGCTTAATTACTCTGGCTGGGTTGCTCGTCTTCGTGGTGGGACTACTGTGGGCAGCTCCAACTGTTTCAGTGGCCTTGGCCCACGTCTATCGACAGTTAAACTCCAAGTCCTAACTAACTATTTTAGCTCAATAAGATTGTAATAAAGCTTGCCTGTTTCGACCAGACGAACTGGAGCCTCGCAGGCCCTCTCCACTTTTTTGATTAGCTCTTTTACCTTCGGTGTCAGCTTGTCGCTGCCGGTTATGTCTGGATCGAAATGATCAGCGAAGGTCAGAGCAATCTCCGTTGGCCCATTTAGCATCGCTGCGTATTTCAATAAATCAAAATCCAAATGACCCTTGCGCCGCAGTCTTCCGGTGACAGTTCCGTACTCCTCTATTCCCAGCTTGTGGACTTCGGCTTCGGTGATCTCCCCTGACATCGGGCCCGCTCCGACCCGGCTTGGGAAAGCTTTCACAATCATGACTACCCGCTTGAGATGCTGCCAATTTAAGCCCACATCGTCGATCGAGGCAGCCGTAGTTACATTATCCGAGGTCACGAACGGGTAATCGGGTGATAAAGCCAGGCTGAGGTAAGTGCCTTGGGAGGACTCAATTATGACCTCTTCTCCGTCTCTACAGGCCTCGTTAAGCTCTTTGGCGACGTCAGTGGTGTAATTGACTAGTTCTGGAAGATCTTTGGCTTGTAGAGCTTGTCGTAGGATGAAGGCCGCTCTTGTTTGCCCGGTTCCCGAGGCCGTGGAGCCGACAGTATTTTTGAGGTGAGGGCTATTTTGTTCCATCTCAATAAAGCGGGGCTCGATTATGGCGCAGCGGTAATCGACTTTAACCCGGTCTTGGAGATTATAAGTGGCAATCTCGTCTAGTAAAATTCTCGGGTCGACCACTACTCCTGATCCGACTCTGATTTTGGCTTTGGATTTATAAAACGCTAACGGAATCTGACGAGTTTTGATAATTTCGTTGGCGCTGGGATACAAGCAATGTCCGGCGTTCGTGCCCGTTCCAGCGCGCACGGCGTAAGTAGCTCCGAGTTTGCTAGCGTACCAAGCCGCTACTTTGCCCTTGCCGGAATCCCCCCATAATGCATCGACGATGACTGTTGCGCTCATAGACCTTCTTGTTCACTGCGCTGTGCAGGGCTGCATCTCAAGATTACTTGAGAAGTAAAAAAAGAACCCGTTGGGGTTCCCAAAATTAATGCTAACTAGTTTTTAAATTTTAAACAAGGGGTGCGGAGTGGGGTTGTGAATATTTTCACTTCCCCACTCCATTACCGAAGCGTTTGGCTTGGTACCAGGGATATGGGATCCAGGAACTTGATCCGCAATCCGGACAGCGGAAAGAGTGAGTCACGAGCTTGGCCGGGGCGCGGTGAATAAGGTACCGGAAACTGGGTTGACCGCGTCTGGGGTTATAGACCGGAATCCTGGTGATAAATCCTAGTCTTTCCAACTCCGGAATATAACGCCGCGCCCTTTTAGCCGGCAGACTGCCTGCTTGCTCGATCTCTTCGTAGCTAGGGGGAGCGCCGCTCGTTTCCTTGAGGAGCAGGATCAGCCCCAGCAAGGTCGCCATCAGGGGTTCAGAAAGTTCGGGGTAACGCTCAGCTTTAAGCCCGGACAGCAGGAGCCGGTACTTAAGGAAGTAGGAGTGCCTCTTACTCCAGCTGGTGAGCTTGGCTTCGAAGTCGTCTGGTCGGTAACAAACGTTGACCCGTTTCGTGTGGGGACTGATCGCCCAAACTTTGGTCAGGTGGTGCCTTTGGGCCAAGACTCTAAGTCGGGCATCGGAGAGCGCGAATCGCTCGGACAATCTGATCAAGTCTTCGAAAATGACCCCGTCCACTGTTGCTTGATGCTCAATCAAGTGCGGCAGTGTCATCAATCTATACTCGGTCAGAGCTTCGCCGGCGATCTTGAGCGAGACCTGAGCGCGCTGCACGATCTCTTTGGCGGAAAGACCGGTGGCGGCCGCTGAGAGCGCCGCTGATCTTTTATGCTTGGACCTACCCCGACTGATTTGCGACAACAAGGCTGGGTTGCCCGTGCTGCGCCGATTCAACGTTCTCTCCTCTCATTTGTACTTTAGGCAGGAATGGGCTGAGTTTACGAGTAAATTAGGTGGAAGTCAATTTGATCTTAAGGAAATTAACCAGAGTTTGCCATCCATCCTCGGAATATTGGCAACTTAGTTTGTAAGTCTGCTCCCCCGTCGTTGGCTCGAGTTGGGATTTCTTAAATTCCCAATATTGCCGGTCTAGGATATTCCCCGAGTGTTCGCCACTAACGATATCGGTGTTGTCCTGAGACAAGTTGCCAAAAGCGACCTCGTCTGGACACTCGATCTCGATTTCGACTACTCTGCCTCCCACGGCTTCTACTTCTAGGCGAAATTTCTCGCGGTAGCCCTTGCGATTGACGTTACGATCCAAGACCGAGCTGTAGCCCCTCCGGGTCAGTTCCACCATGACCGTGAGGAGTAGATCACTCACTTGATCCAGTCGGTCAAAAGTTGTGGCATCTGGCTTGAGATATCTTCTGACCTCGTCAGCTCGAAGATGAATTAATTTCAGCTCTTTTTCTAATCGATCCGCGATCTCGAACTTTCCTGTTCCCGGAGCAGCGAGTAATAAAATGGCTAGCTTACCGGTCTGACGATCAGGAAAATGGAGAGTTCGTAAGGTGTCTTGAACTAAAGAGTCTTTATTGGAAAGTAGAGTCATCTGGTTAATCTTAACAAAAAAAGAGGCCGCTGGAAGCGGCCTCAAAATGGTTATATTTTGGAAACCAAAATACAGAGGTGCGGAGCGCAAAAGCGCGACAAGCAACCCTCTATTTTTCTCCACGGACTAACCATTTAGGAGAAGGTAGACCGAAGTGTCCTAGCTTTTCCCAGAGTCCTGCCAGGAGCGTCAAAATGACGAACACGAAGGCCACTTTGACGATCAAATCACCTGAGGACAGGCTGGTTGCAGCCACTCGAAGAACGGCGAAGCCGAAGAGGTAAGGAATTACCATCAAGGCTAAGAAGTTACTAAGGTGGTGAAAATTAAATGTTCCTTTGAGAAGAGAAACCAACAAACCCAGGACGATATTGGCAACTACCAGCCAAAGGATGACCTGGATTTCATTGCCGGAAGTTAATGCAAATTCGATAGACATACTATCACCCCCTTTCGGAGGGACTACTACGACCAGTCTAGCAAGCAAGCGATCACTTAGCAAATCTCTGAACTGATATTATTAATTAAATGATAGTGTCGGATCCGAAAATTTGGGACGATTTCGTTAGTTCCCGCTCTCACTCCCCGATCTTGCAGAGCTGGGGCTGGGGGGAATTTAATGCCGAGTTGGGGCAGAAGGTAGTCCGCTTGGGCTTGAATGGTCTCAGTGGACTAGCCACGGGGGCAACTTGTCTAATCCTAAACCGTCGCCTAGGAAAGCAGCTCTACGTCCCCCACGGACCCGTAGTCGACTGGTCAGATAATAAGCTAGTGACAAGTATGCTAAGTGAGATTTACGGGTTGGCCAGACAAGAGAAATGTGACTACATCCGAATTGAGCCCCTGCAAGAATATTCAGAAGGCGTAGCCACGACTTTATTGGCTAATAAGTATCGCCCTGGATCATCGTTTGTTCAACAAGAGGCGGGGTGGATGCTGGATTTATCCCCAAGCTCCGATGAACTTCTGGCCGGGATGCGCAAAAGCACTCGTTACGAGGTTCGGCAGGCCGCCAAAATGGGAGTGAAGGTGGGGTTAACATCTGATCCCGCCAAGATAGGAGAGTTTACACGACTGCTTCGCCAGACGGTGGCCCGTCAGGGGTTTGCCGCGCAGTCGGAGAATTATCTCCAGGCGCAGTTTGCGAGCTTAGCCCCCAAGGGTCTAGAGAAGCTATATCTAGCTAGCTACGATGGAAAAGTTCTGGCCGCGGCGATAATCGGGTACTTTGGGGATAGTGTGTCTTATCTGCACGGGTCTTCGGTAAAATCAGACATCCCAGCGGCCTACGCCTTGCAGTGGCAGGCCATTTTGGACGCCAAAGAGGCTGGGTACAAACTTTATGACTTTTGGGGAGTGGCTCCAAATGATAATCCCAAGCACCCGTGGGCGGGACTTAGTCTCTTTAAAAGAGGCTTCGGGGGTTACCCGGTCCGCTACGTTAGTGCCTGGGACTATCCATTAACTTCGAAGTACCATCTGATCGCCACTACTGAACGGATCAGACGAATCAAGCGCGGCCAGAACTAGACCGTTTTGTGGCTAAACATTCCAACCACCCAGACTAGTATTACTGCGCCGACGAATGAAACGATGATATCGTAAAGGACGTTACCAGCCGGGGCTAATCCGAGCATTGAGAACAACCAGCCTCCGATTAGGCCTCCTAAAAGGCCAATAATGACATCACCAACTATTCCGTATCCCGAGCCCTTCATAACTTTTCCAGCTAGGGCTCCAGCGACCAATCCAATCAAGATCCAAACTAAAAATGACATTCTTATCACCTCCTCTCGAGTTTATATATTTATTTTAACGTGTTCCGCTCGGGCTGGCAGTTCCAGTACCGGTATTGGTCGGCGTGACCACATTCTCGGTCGGCTGAAAATTGTTATTAGTCGTGTTAGTAGTCGGACGGTTGTAGGCGAACAAATAGTACGCCAATCCAGCCAAAAGAAGTAGAACTATAATGATAGCTAAAGGATTAAGGAAAGTCCTGTCGTCGGTAGTGCGTCGTTCTTCGATGTATTCAGACATATTAATCACCTCCTGCCTTTTGATAGTTGTAACCTGTCGGATGATCCGACTCATTGGATTAATGGTTACAACATTGATGTAACTTTATCGTATATTCTTGCTGGTTGTCAACCGCTAGCTTGTCCGCGCCCGTGGTGGCAGTTTGGATTGACTGGTATCTGGATTTAGGTTAATATCCACTCGACTAGCCGAGGTGGCGGAATTGGTATACGCGCATGCTTGAGGTGCATGTCCCGCAAGGGGTGCGGGTTCAACTCCCGCTCTCGGCACCAGAGATAAGCTCAAGGAAGAGAATTTATCTCTGGGAAACAACCAGAAAGGAAGGGAAGAAGGTAGTGGGTAAGATCAAAGCCTGGTTTGGTCGTGAGTTGGCGGAGTGGAAGCGCCCCAGTCGGGTTCCGATCTTCAAAACCCCGGGAGGAAGAGCGGCTGCTCGGGTCATCCGAATCGTTCACAAGCCTCACCCCGTTCCAATCTGGAGTGGGCCCCCGACGATCGACTCGCCGACAGACGGACCGGGGTCAAGCGCATACCGCTAAGGAAAGGAGTCAAAGATGTTCAGCTTGGATTTCTTGATCCCTGATCGATATCTGGATGTGATCATGCTGGCAGGACTCGTTTTGCCACTCGTAATGTTCCTCATCGTGAAGCAGACCATCAGGCAGGGAAGAACCAGGGCGTGAGATCGAGGGCGGGCTGGGTTGATGTTTTATAATATAAACATTGGCCCAGCCCCGCGTAATTTCGGACGGGTAGCTCAGTTGGTTAGAGCAGGTGGATTACCTCGCGAAGCGAGGGTAGCGAAGAAAATTGGGCCCGTAGCTCAGCGGTAGAGCATCCGGTTTACATCCGGGGGGTCACAGGTTCGAATCCTGTCGGACCCACCAATTTTTAAGCGTCCATCCGCAGGGTCACAGGTTCGAATCCTGTTCCGTCCACCATTAACAACTAAATAGGTCGCCGACGTAAGGGATCTCGCCCATTCACCCCTCAACCTTTCCTCGGCTCACTACGTTCGCCGAGGTAGCTCAGTGGTAGAGCGTGCGCCTGAAGAGCGCAGCGTGGGCAGTTCGATTCTGCCCCTCGGCACCAGTAATTTGACAATCTAAATGATTTTGCGCGAGTGTTCGCGCGAGTGTTCGCAATTTCGCTTCGCTTCTTATTGCTCACCTCGCGCCTAACTCGCGAGTTAGGCGCGGGTAGTTCAGCGGTAGAATGCTTCCTTGCCAAGGAAGAGGTCGCCGGTCCGAATCCGGTCTCGCGCTCCATTTTAGATCCCAGCCTTGCCGGGTAGTTCAGCCGCAACGCCTTCGGCTACCCGCTGAACTTTAGGGCAAGATATCTACCCTTTGCCGGGTAGTTCAGCGGTAGAACGCCGGTCTTTGGAACCGGATATCCTAGGTTCGAATCCTAGCCCGGCAGCCATAATCTCATGATATAATTGCATGGTGAAGCACTTTTTAAAGATAAGTTTTATCGTGGTCGGAAGCGGGCTACTACTTCTTGTTTTAGTGGGAGGTTTTATTGCCATTCGTCCTGACACGTACATACCTCATAAGCGAATTGTTTTACATGTTCCCTACGAGTTTAGTGACCCTCCCAGTAATCTAATTCCAATGGGGGAAACAATTTTTCATCCAAAACCGCGGGCCCCACAGGGGCACCCGGGGATTGATTTTCAATGGAACCACGTGACCAATATTATTGCTTCGGCTGATGGTACCATCTCTTCCATAACCCAAACTCCGGACCATTTCAATAATTGGGATATCGAAGTGAGCAGTTGGCCGTATGCTGTTCGGTACAAAGAACTTGAAGATTACGATTCAACTTTAAAGGTAGGTAGCAGTATTAAGACCGGCCAATTCTTAGGTCACCCTATGCATGGTCACCCAAATGCTGCGATTCAAATCCACTGGGAATTTGCCTCGACTAGCTCTCTTAGAGATCGCTTTTGTCCAATAACTTACTTTGACGATGCGTCTAGACAATCAATTGAGAGCATTTGGGTGAAATCCACCTGGCAATATAAATCACAATTTCCTGACATATGCAGCGGTGATTACAAAAACGCAGTTGAATAGTAAGTTCCTAGATAGTCCAAAACCGCCAGCCAAGTTTTTCCGATTCAAATGTTCTTAAATAACCTTCTCATATTATCTGGGTTGAAACCTAAAATTCTGTACCAATCTAGAAGCCCCATCTCGGGGGAGATTAAGGTTACTCAGACCAGGAGAGAGCGAAAACTTGTCGTCGGTAAAGTAACCCAGTCCGTACTTCCTTTAAAGGGTCCGGTCGCCGGGGTTTGGCAGTCGCTAGTGCCTAGGTCAAGGGTGGAGAAGGTACTCATCATGGGCCTGGGAGGCGGAACTCTGGCCCAGCTGTTACTAGATAGGTACCTGGGCGTTAAAATTACCGCTTACGAAATTGATCCCCGGATAGTGGAAGTTGCTAGGGAGTTCTTTGCTCTTAATCGTGAGGTTAAGGTCATAGTCGCTGATGCCAGAGAAGCTTTTAAAGATAAAGCCAAGTACGACCTGGTAGTGGTGGATTTGTACAGTGGAAGAAATGCGCCGTCTTTCATTGATGATTATAAATTTATCACTCAAGTCAAAAGTAAGATTCGTCCTGACGGTTCGGCCGTATTTAACCGAGTCGTCCTATTCGACAGTCAGGCTAGACTAGCTAGATTCGAGCTCAACTTGAAGAAGAGTTTCCAAAATTTCAAAGTTGACCAGTATCACTACAACCGGCTCTACTGGGCCCCTTTAGAGGGCGCAGTTTCTTGATATAATTTAGCGTATGCTAGTCCATCTGCTCAGTCTAAGATTTTCCCTCAGATCTTGGCCCGTTATTGTTTTATTTGTTGTCCTGACAGCAACCACCACCTACGCCGCGTACGAGTCCTACCACCTGCAGCAAAAACTCACCAATCTGAGTGGGACTGAGCGGGAGGTCCACCAACGCTTGGAGGACGCGGCCCTGCAACAACATCTAAATTTCATCGAAAAACAAAAACTGGCGCAAGTCAGTGTCGCTAGCGAGTCAGCAACCCAAAAGGACCGTAACGACAAAATTGAGGCCATTTATTCGCTCTATTTGGATGTTCAAAACAAAATTAAACGAGACCTTGGGGTCAGCATCGACGTCAAAGACATCTCCGACCAGGCTCCTGACTGGGCGAGTAAACTCTTAGCCCAACAATTCGACCCGTTAAAAGATGTACTAACTAAAGCTAGCGCAACGCTTGATCAGCGTTTTCAAACTTATCTCGCTGCGCTACCCAAACCGGTAGCTCCGATAACGATTGTTAACCCAGAGGGTTACAGCTTCCAAACGGTCTCAACAATCAGGGGTAATTTCAGTGTCTATATGATCAAACTTCCACTAGCTTCTTATACCGTCAAAACCGTTACCGCCAATGACAGCGATTGCGCCAACAATTGTCCGGTCAAACCGTTGGCTGACTACGTTTTAGAAAGCGGTGCTTATGCGGGGATGAATGGAACTTATCTATGTCCCCCCGACTACTCGTCTTGTGCCAGCAAGGTCAACTCGTACGATTTTCCAGTTTATAATAGTAATCTCAGTAAATGGATCAACTTCGGCGCGCTCAGCTGGACTAGCCAAGGCTTAGCGACGTTCATTGGGAACACCCCAAAATTTTATCGTTACAATAACCTTTATCCCAAAACGCCAGTTACCGCCGGAATCGCCAACTTCCCGACCCTTCTGCTGGGTGGAGCGGTTCTAGATAACGAGAGTGAACAGACTGACTACCAAAAGCTCAAAGGCACCAAAGGTTCCATCGGGACCGACGGGACCAACATCTTCTTAGCTCTAGTGACTAGCGCCAGCGTGACTGACTCAGCCTACGCTCTGCAAGCCCTAGGGGTTAAAGACGCCCTCAATCTGGACGGCGGCGGGACCTCAGCCTTGTATATAAATGGGGGCTATAAAGTTGGTCCTGGTCGTTTACTACCAAATGCGGTGGTGTTAGTTAAAAAGTAAATCCGTTAGCCCTAGTCCAAAGCACCCGGCCAAACCAAAATATTATTTGAATATTGTTCCCTGATATGAGAAGTTATGGTGGTGAGGGTTATTCAGCATCGCTATTTCACCCACGGCTCCATCCTGTTCATCGGTTTACTGGTGGGAGTGGGATTGGCAGTTTGGTATTTCACGCAAGTTTCCACTCCCCTAACTAATATTACTCCCCAAACCGGATCTTCTTCAGCTACACCCACCAATGAAGTGGGTCAAGTGGTCACGGCGGCCAAACTGGACCCGCAGACGATCAAACAATCCCAGGACGATCTGACTAAATATCTAACTGTCGAGGGAGCCTTACTGGGACTCAGCGATAATTTTTCGGTTTATTTCAAATCCCTAAATATCCCGCTGGAGGTTAGTATTGAGCCGACTAGGTCCTGGATCCCCGCCAGTACTATTAAGGCGTATGTTATTTTGGAAGCTTTCCGCCAAAGAGACACCGGCGCGATCGACTTTAATCAAGCCGTCAGCATCAAGGCCAGTAATGTCGTCCCGACCGAGCTAGAGAGCGAGGATTATCCCAGATTGCGGGAAGGGACCTCGGTCACAATCAAGCAATTGATTGAAGCCATGATCATCCAGAGTGATAACACGGCCTACAATAGTCTGCTTGATATCCTGGACCGCCGCAATATCAACCTCAGTCTTCGTAGTATCGGTCTAACTGAGACGGTAGTTGGGGAGAAGTTAAATCTCGACGATACTCAGGCCCAACAGGACGTGGCCGTTCCAGGACGTCAGGCGAACACAACCACGGCTAAGGACTTGGCGACTCTTTTCGATCTACTCTACAACCACAAAGTGGCTGACGCCGACGAGATTGTGAGCATCTTTAAAAAACAAAAGATCAATAATATGATTCCGGCCCTGCTCCCGCAGGCGACCACAGTCGCTCACAAAACCGGTGATTGGAACCCGATTTTTCATGACGGCGGAGTGGTCTTTAAACCAAACGACCCATTTATCCTAACTATTTTTACCGATGGGGGTAGTCCGGAGATCGTCTCTAAACTAGCCCAAGTCGCTTATTTCCGGGACCCGGATCACGTTGGTAAAGAATTATCGCTTAATTCCTCCCCCGGATCATCCTATCCCGCCATCGCTTTGGCGGGTGATGTCGAGGCGACCAAAGTTTTGGCGGAGACGTCCAGCAAATTCCCCGACCTAACCGCTCAGTATTTTGGTATTTCAGTTAGTGACCTCACCTCTAAAGACCAAGTGGCCCAAAACCTGGGTTCGGCAACACTATCACCAGGCAACTTCTTTTATGGGATTAAGCGAGGCCTAGAAAATTTTCGCCTGGCTTTAGCGGGTTCTCCGCAAGCCAAAGCCCAAGTTTACCTAGACCTGTCACGTAACCGGCTAGCCGAAGTTAAATCCCAACTTACCTCAGGACACTCGGGGAATGTGGCCAGTCTACTTAGTGAATCAGAGAAGGATTTGGAACAAGCGACTAATTTATCCAAATCCGACCCGAACCAAGACCTGATCAACTCCCAATTAAAGGGCTTATTAGACCTGCATTACGCAGTTCTAAAGAGTGTCTCAGGGAGTATAAGCCGCGATGACAAGCGCGCCTTTGTGGAGGCGGTTTATAACTTTCACCAAAAAGAACAGAAGACCCTCGCGCCAATAATTGGCAAGATCAATATCACCAATCCCAATCAGCAAAAACCACTTGTGGGAACTGTCACTAACCTTACCGCCAACTTGGCCACGGTCCAACTAGATGACGGGACGTCCAAACAAGTCATTCTGACCCCAGAGTCCAATGTCCGGGAATATCAGCAGACTACCTTTAGTGCGACTTCATCGATCGGCCTAAATGAACGGATTGCAGTGGTTGGAAAAGTGACCTCGTCTGGTAAAGTAGTCGGGCAACTTATCTTACACAATGTTCCGGTCATTCTTCCGGTCAAGCAAGTGGGAATCGTAACCAATATCAATCCTGGTCAGCGAACAATCGTTATCACTAACAATCAGGGACAAACCGAAACCTTCCAAGTCGCTCCCACAGTTAGCATTAAATCCAAAGATACCGACGTCTCGATTGAAGGTATTAAAGCTGGTTCGACGGTTGCCATTTTTGCGGCCCCGGCCGAAAAGACGATTAGTAAATCTTCGCCGACACCCTCCGCCAGCTCATCGGTCACGGGAAAGACTAGTAGCAGTTCTTCTGTAAAAACCACTACCGCGTCCGCTAGTTTAGTCAAGCCTCAAGCCAATAATACCAAGGCCGCCTCAGTCACGGTTATCATTAATAATTCCGGGAAGAATGAAAGAATCCTGCGTTAAATTTATAATCAAATGCAACTGCCAGAAAGACTAAATAAAACCGTTTTCACTATCCCTAACCCGACATCCTGGCCCAAATTAAGCCAGCGCCCAAGGTTATTTATGGCAATTGTCATTGGAATTCTTCCAGCGGCTCTTATCCTTGGTAATTATTTTTTTCCGGTCAACGGTTTAGGCGAGGCCAAACTTCCACCGAACGCGGTTCAGATGCTCTCGACCTCGGTCGATGGTTGTAATAAGACGGCCAAGGAGCAGCGTTTCTCCTGTTACCGCGCCGCTCTTGAGAGTTATTACGGGGGCAAGCCAGCTGATCAAAACTATGACCTCCAGTCCCACCTCACTTTCAAGAGCCAAGATACTTCTTACGCTATCTTTGGTACCAATTGCCACACTTATTACCACGCCTTGGGAGATTACATTGCCGCCCATTCTCCATCAACCCCAGATCCGATCGATAAACTGACGGCGTGTCCCCAGGATTGCACCAGTGGGTGCACCATGGGCCTGTATAAAAGGCTGGCTTTGGAAAATAACTATGCTTTACCTTACATCAAAAATCTTTACGATATTTGTCGCGACGGGGAAGGGCCGCAATGTTCACATGAAATCGGGCATATTTTGCATGACAAATATACGACTGCTGTACTTAAGACGTTGGACGAGATCAGTCTGAAGGATTATGGCCTCAAGCAGTCGAAAGACTATGTTTATACATCGCTTAACTCTGCCGACCTCAATAAGCCATTTGAGAATTGCAAAGAGATCGTCAAAAAAGACGACCTAGGGTACTGTTACTCCGGTATTGGCCATAACTTATTTCTCTACTCCGAGTTCTCTCCAGGCGGGTATAAGGCCCAATTTGACGAATGTAGCAAGATCGCTGCCTCTAACCGTGATAGCTGTTTTTCGTTCCTGCTATTTAGAATCGGAATCAATGGCGCTGCTCCTGATTTTCTAGCTAATAAGTTTGACGAGGGGAACAAAATCTGTGATGACGCAGCGGTCTTGATTAATAGGACCGATTTGGTGAAGCACTGTTACCGAGGGTTAGGTGGAGGCATTGGATTATTTATTGATTCCGAAAACTCAACTTCGGCTCCTGCATCCTCGCTAGAGGAGATTAAACTCCTGGATCGCGCCGCGCTTTGTGACCAGGTCCCCAGTGAATTCATCGACACTTGCTACGCTGGTGTGTTGGGTACTAGATTCAAAGACTTGTACCTGAATTTCAAATACAAATACCCACCCATCGATAAGGTTTTGGGACCGATTGAAAAAAGCGGCGACTCTAACAAAGTCGTCGGATAGCTTATAATTCGACATTCTTCTCAGGGTGTGTTATAGTTAAAGCCTCCTCTTGTTATTGATGAATGCCGAGCTCTTTTATCTCTCGTAGTTCATCCCGAGAGAAAAGACCGACATTATGAATAATTCTTTTTATCAGACCTCGCGTTCACGCGGAGTCAAAGTTTATCGTTCCCATTCCTTTACCGGCAAGCGCCTAGCTCGTCCGGAGCGTCGCAATGGCGCTTATATCGATCCGCTCAAATTCGTTAACAAAGCGGTCGAAATAATTGATCAGGTCACCTTCGTTCCCCAACACTCTTTTCGCGACTTTGCCCTAAGTGAATTCCTACAGCAAAATATTATTGCTAAGGGTTACACTATTCCCACTCCGATTCAAGATGGGGCGATTCAGCCTATTTTGGACGGTCGGGATCTGATTGGTCTAGCCAACACGGGAACTGGTAAGACGGCCGCTTTCATCCTGCCGATCATCAATCACCTGCAAAAAACAGCTAGGCGGGGCAATTCCGTACTTATCATGGTACCAACGCGCGAGCTAGCCACCCAGATCGACGAGGAGTTTAAATTTTTCGCCAAGGGACTCGGTCTGTACGCGGTACTCTGCGTTGGAGGAGCCAGCATGAATCGACAGATTAGTGAGATCAGGCGCGGGCCCCAAGTCGTGATCGGCACTCCCGGACGACTAAAAGACCTGGTCAACCAAAGAATCCTCAGACTTGAAGCCACGGAGATATTAGTATTAGACGAAGCCGACCGCATGCTCGATATGGGATTTATTAGAGACATCAGGTTCTTGATCGGACAGCTTCCGACCAAACGGCAGTCGCTTTGTTTCTCAGCCACGATGCCAACCGACATTGAGCGTCTAGTTCGCGAAATTCTTCGTGATCCGGTAACCATTTCTGTTCGTCAGGGCGTAACTAGTGCTGGGATCGATCAAGATGTCATCAAAGCTACTTCCAAAGAACACAAAATCCAGATTCTAAGCCAAATGCTACGTCAACCGGAATTCGGCAAGGTGTTAGTTTTTGGTCAAACCAAATGGGGAGTGCAAAAGCTAGCTGACACACTAGCCGAGTCTGGTCTAGCCGTTGAATCAATTCATGGAAATAAATCCCAACCCCAGCGCCAAAAAGCCCTTAAGGCCTTTAAAGAGAACCAAGTTCAGGTCCTCGTGGCCACTGATGTCGCAGCTCGCGGTCTAGATATTCCTGACGTTAGCCACGTTATCAATTTCGATCAGCCTAATACTTATGAAGACTACATCCATCGTATCGGTCGAACTGGCCGCGCCGGTAAAGCCGGTAAAGCCTTAACCTTCGTTTCCTAAACTCCTTTACTCACAAAAAATCATGGTCGCAGTGGACTAGCTGAAGTTAGTGTGGATAAGAGAGCCAAGTAAACGGCGCTAGCGGCTAGAAATATTAGTATTTTATTGGACAGTCTCATAATGTTGCTCTTAGGATCAAACGTTATAGTATTGTTATCAAGTTTCGTTTCATTCGTCAACAAGCAAGTAGAGACTTAGTTACCAGATCTAGATCATTTACTCAAAGCGTGTTACCATACTGGAGTATGAAATCCGCTCGCCCAATTATTGAAGTCAAAAATCTCGTCAAAAAATACGGTAAATTTACCGCAGTAAATGATGTTTCCTTCGAGGTGAAAGAGGGAGAGTTGTTCGGAATTCTCGGTCCTAATGGGGCCGGCAAAACAACTACCCTTGAGATTATTGAAACTCTTAAGGCCCCGACCAAGGGTGAGATTATCGTGGACGGATTAAATATTGCTGACCACGCTGCCGAGGTCAAAAGACGCATTGGGGTCCAGCTCCAGGCCACCGGATTTTATCCGGAGCTATCGCTAATTGATCTACTTAATTTGTTTGCCGCTTTGTACGACGTCAAAATAGACCCGATGGCCGCTCTAAAAGAAGTTCAATTAGAAGATAAAGCCGGCAGTTTCTTTGAAAAGTTATCTGGGGGACAAAAACAGCGCTTCTCGATCGCCTCAACTTTGATAAATAAACCTCGCATCATCTTCCTAGACGAGCCAACCACCGGACTTGATCCTCAGGCTAGAATTAATCTTTGGGAGATGATCAGAGTTATCAGAAAGCAAGGTACCACGATCGTTATGACAACTCACTACATGGAAGAGGCCGAGGCACTGTGTGACCGCTTGGCGATTATGGATAGCGGGAAAATTATTAAAACTGGCACACCCCATCAACTGATCGATGATTTATTGGCCACCGGCTTCAAAAAACCAATTGAAAGGAAGCAAGCCTCTTTGGAAGACGTTTTCCTTCACCTAACAGGAAAGGCTTTGCGTGATGAATAAAAATCCTTCTCAAATGCGAGCTTATCTGGCGATGAGCTACTATACCCTTCGGGCTACCGTTCGTAATCCGGCCACGCTGGCCTTTGGGTTTGCTTTTCCATTGGTCTTTATTTCGATCTTCGGTTTGATCGGTGGGTCGTCTCAAAGTCTAACTCTAGGTTTACCCGACCAAACTGGTCAAGATAACCCGATTATTCAAACAGTTAAAAACTTATCATTCATAAAAACTGAAACTGGTAGCACTTCCGTTTTGGAACAAAGATTGATCCAGGGCAAGCTAGACGGTTTGCTAGTGGTCGACTCCAAGCCCACTACCCCACCCACCTATGCTGTTAGCCTGACCACTACCAGCGGTAATCCCACCGGCGCCGCCACCGCCAAAACTGTTGTCAGTGGCTTGGTCGACAAACTTAATCTCAAATTATCTGGAGTAAGTAGTCCCCCGGTCTCGTTTGCTGAGCAAGAAGTATCGGGTAGAAAATTTCGTTATATCGATTTTGTCCTACCGGGCCAGATTGGCTTCTCGCTTCTGTCGACGGCGA
Source organism: Patescibacteria group bacterium (assembly GCA_038228785.1). Classification (GTDB taxonomy): domain Bacteria; phylum Patescibacteriota; class Microgenomatia; order Woykebacterales; family JBBROZ01; genus JBBROZ01. Next base: position 10,708 of record JBBROZ010000004.1, on the reverse strand, counting down.
TGTTTAGCACCGTCTTTGGATTCATTGCTCTAAAGAGGCTACTGGTTTTCAAGCGGATGTTTGCGACTCCGGTCCAGGCGCTAACGATCTTACTAGCTCAGGGAACTAGTCGCATGATCATTGCTCTGGCCCAAACAATCATGATCATAGCTCTGGGTGTGATCGCTTTTAATTTCTATCTCCCACATGGTCTGCAAACTTTTATGGAGCTGATCGTTCTCTCAATCATTGGCCTTATTTCTTTTATGGGCTTTGGGATTTTCGCCTCAGGGTTCGCTAGCAATGAAAATACGGCTGGGCCGATCGTCAATCTAGTTACTCTTCCTCAGTTTTTGATCAGTGGAGTTTTCTTCCCAACTGATAGTCTACCTAATTGGGTGCAGCCAATTGCTAATAACCTTCCGCTTTCCTACTTTAATCAAGCGGTTAGAAAAGTGACTACCGAAGGCGGAAGTCTGCCTGAGACCTGGTCCTACGTGGCTGGTTTGGTCGCTTGGGGGGCTGTCATGTACATTCTAGCCACCCGAACCTTCAAGTGGGAGTAACTTCCATAATCAGCTAGAGTTTGATAGAATGGCCCAGATCAGGCCGCGGTGGTGGAATGGCAGACACGTAGCGTTCAGAACGCTATCAGAGCAATCTGGTGGGAGTTCAAGTCTCCCCCGCGGCACCACTTAAAAGAAACTTCGTCCGATCTTCCAGTCAGTAATACCTTGTAATCTATCTTTCGGTACCCCAAGTGGCCTTAGATCCAGCCCTTGAATCTTGGTTGAAACTACGAAGCTGTACTTTGGATAATATAAAAAACTAACCGGTTCCTCTTCCAAAATAAATCTTTGAAAATCTAAGTATTTAGCGCTCCGCTCGTCCCGTGATTGCAGGTGCCGGCCATCTTCCAGTGCTTTATCTAATTTGGGCAACTTCAGCCCCGAGATATTAGACCCCGATTCTTGAGTGGTATGCCATAAGACATACTGGTCAGGGTCACTGCCGACCTCTTGGGTCAGCAGGGCCGCCTGAAAGTCTTTTCCTATTACCACTCTAGTTCGAAAATCGGCCGGTGAGAGAGGATTCAGGAGGGCCCTCACCCCGACTTCACCCCACTGCTTCGCGACCGATTCAGCCAGCTTTCTAAATATCGGCGTGTCTTGGTACGAAAGGGCAATCTCAAGCGGCTTGCCGTCCTTTTGCCGGATCGGCCCCCCAGTCCATCCCGCTCTCTCTAACCCAGATTTTGAGCTATCGAGGTTGAAATCATAGCGCCTGGGACTCTCTGATTTGGCCCACGACGCGGGAGGAATAGGCCCATAAGCACTCTCACCCGCCCCTTGGAGAACGTTTTGGATGATTTCGGTCCTACTGAGAGCGTAACTAAGACCCTGCCGTAGAGTTCGATCCTGAGTCGAGCCACCGCGCAAATTGTAAAAAACACCCACGAAGCGCTGGTACAAGGGTGAGGAAAGAGTTTGCAGGTTCTTCCAATCTTCAAAACCTTGATGGTCCGTAAATCCAGCCGAGCGAATTTCGCCTAGCTTAAGAGCCACTCTTAGATCCGATGAGTTCTTGTAGAAGCGAAAAATATAGGTCGCGCCGCTTCTTGTGAAAACAGCCCCATCGGACGTGAGTGATTTCAGACGAAAGTCGCTACTACCGACTGGCAGGAGATTAAATTTTGAAACCCGGAGATCGCTAGGATTTAGCTTTTCCAGTAACTTCCTTGGAAGGATACCAAGATCGGTCAGACTCAGAAATGGGCTGAATGGATCAGATAGTCGAAACAAGACGCTATTGTCGCCGACGACCTGGACTTCTAGGTTCTTAAAAGTTTCCGCTAGCTTACTTCCTGTGGCCGGATTCTTGGCCAGCTGGTAGGTGAAAGCCACGTCTTCAGCGGTTAGTGAGTCCCCATTTTGAAATTTTTGTCCTGGTTTTAGATGAAATAGGTAGGTCTGACCAGTTGAGCTAATCTCCCAGTTTTCGGCGATATCCCCCGTGGAGTCCCCAGTAACGGAAGATTTGGTTAAACCTCTAAAAATAAGACTACTTAAATCACGCTCCGTGTCTGTGTTCACGAACAGTGGGTTAAGGGTTTGGGGGAGGCCGACCAAACCCTCGGAATATTTTACCTCTGAGGCCAGGTTGAGTAGGCTAACTTCCCAGCTGGCTGTAGCGCTGTAGCGAATGCCAAGAGCCAAACCAGCCGTTAGTAGCACCCCGAATGCGCTCGCGCGGCGATGACGCTTCACAAATGCACTGGTAAGCCAACGCAGCTTTCTAAGATTCATTTACTTATTGATCAGAATATTAACGATCGCCAAACCGATGAAAAGGACCGCCATGATGATAGTTCCCCGGTGCAGCAGCTTTTCGACGCCGCGTCGACTACGGTAGTTGCCACCTTCTCCCCCAAAGACTCCCGATAAGCCGGTGCCTTTAGCTTGCATCAGGATCATCACCGCCAAGGCCACGCCTGATAATAATTCTAGGATCAAGATTAGCTGTGTCATAAGATAATTTTAGCTTAGTTTGAGCACGACGTCACTTATCCGACTAGCCAAAAAAGAGCGGTTGAGATAATGCCAATCAGACTAGCTCCAAACAAAGCTGTTAGCAAACTATTTATTTGGTAAGGAGGGATGCTAATTGGGCCGGCCGCGTACCCAGCAAAATTGCTATCGCCAATACTAAATCCGGGGACTATTACCGATAGCAGCCAAAGTAATATTAGCCCGGTCAGTCCGCCCAGTAGGCCTAAAGTCAGAAAATTAAGAGGCATTAGTAGTAGATGAATCACCGGACGGACAAAAGTATTAAGTAGCGCGAACACGACTCCCGACTTTATCAAGATCTCAGTATTTCCCTGGTAACTTAGACCTGGTAAGAGAAAAGTTGCGACCACGAAAGCCACGACCGAGATGACAAAACCGAGCAGGTGTTTCTTCACTAAGCTAGCTTATCAGCCCTGGGAGTGGTCGGCAAGAGCTGCTTACGGCGCAACTCACGGTGATAATTTATCGCGAAGCGGTGCGCCTCATCCCGGACCTTCTGGACCAGTTTGAGGGCTTCGGAATCTTTGGGTAATCGGATCGGCACTGGATTGCCTGGTAAATAGATCTCTTCCAGACGCTTGGCTAAGCCAATGACTGGCAGTGGTAAGTTCATTTCGGTAAGTACCGCTACTGCCGCCGATAGCTGGCCCTTGCCGCCGTCGATCACGATCAGATCTGGGATAGCCTCGAACGAATCGTCGGAGTTAAGGTCCAAGAATTTACGATCACGAAGATTTAGATTGTTCTTCGGATCGACCTTGAGATGTTTAAATCGCCGTCTTAATACTTCTCGCATCGTCTCAAAATCGTCGATACCCTTGACGGTCTTGACCTTAAATTTGCGGTATTGGCTGGGGTCAGTCTCGCCTTTCGTTAAGACCACCATCGAGGAGACGGCTTGGAAACCTTGAAAGTTACTATTGTCGTAAGCCTCAATACGGGTTAAATGCCGACCGCTTAAGCCCACGGCCTCGGCCAGCTGCGCTAACGCCTGTTCGCGCAGATCTTCCACCAAATTGGGATTATCCATATATTGGCTGATCAGTCTAGTTTGCTGGGTGACATAGTGGATCGAGTCAATCTGACGCTTGATCTGGGCGGCCCGTTCGAAGAGCAGCTGCCGGGCCGCGTTGTTCATATCCCAGGTTAACTCTTTCACGACCTGATCTTTTTTTCCTTGCAGAAATGATGTCATTTGACGGATCATCCGTCCGTAAGTTTTCTTATCGACCTCTCCTATGCACGGGCCTAAACATAGGCCTAGATGGTAATAAAAACAGGCTCGTCCACTGCCCGGGACGCAAGTGCGGTACGGGAAAAGCTTACGCAGTAATTTATAGGTCGTTCTAGTCGCGCGGCTATCTGGGAATGGCCCGAAGTATTTTTTGGCCCCAGCTAGGTCTTTGGTTCTAGCTAGCGCCACCGTGGGGAAGTCTTCTTTGGTGATTTTGATGTAGAGGTAGTCTTTATCGTCTTTCAGACGAACATTGTAATAAGGACGATGTTTTTTGATGAGATTAGCTTCTAAAATTAGTGCTTCGATCTCCGAGTCAACTCTAACAAAATCTAAATCTACAATGTTGGCAACCAGAAGCTTGGTACGCGGCAAAAGTCGTCCGGCACTTTGAAAATATGACGAGACACGGTTTCGTAGGTCAACGGCCTTGCCGACATAAATAATTTTGCCGCGACTGTTTTGGAATAAATAAACCCCGGGGCTATGGGGTAAGGATTTTAGATTAATCACAGGGGAGATTCTATGTTAACTTAGATTATCTCGCAAGAGCCAAGGAAACCGTTCGGCTAGTAGGCCCCGGATCCTAGGCCAGAACTTTAAGCCCAGGTAGATAGCGATGATTAGACCAATCAAGCCCCCGACCCAGGGGATGAGGGCGTAAGTTAGGGGTTGGACATGTAGATTTTGGATTGAGCGAATGTTCACGGGTTGCCCCTTGGCGTCTTGTCCGGCTAGAACGAGGATGGCTTCATCATCAGCCGACAAACTAAATCCTCCGGCGCGTCCATTGATTGAAATTAGCCGACGGCTCAGGGGTGGGATCGGTCCGAGGTCATTCTCCCCGTACTGGATAACCTTGGACTGGAGTGAGAGTTTAGATGCGAAAATAGAACTGTTGCCGTCATTTTGAATGGTGACTGTGCCAGTAAACGGTAAGCCTGCCACCAAGTTGCGGTTAATATCCCAGCTTAATTTGGGCTGGATTGAAACTTCAGATTCCGACGGGGCGATGGTGACGTCGACGTCTTGGGTCTGATTTTGGGGATCAGTCTTATAAGATCCGGCTGGAAATGGTTCGACTGAGGAAACACCCTTGATCGAAAAGACGAAATGATTCATATCCAGTTTGGTGAAGTAGTCGACTCCCCCAGTGGTGCTACCCCAAGTGGGGTCGATCTGCACCCACGTTTTAAGCTCAGAATTCCAATATTCTGGCCAGGCGTGCAAGATGTCACTCTTGGATCCTTCATCTTTAGACCCGGCGAAGCTTTTCGGTTTGAGCTTGGCGTTGGTGGTGTAAGCAAATCCGTCTAGTTCCCGAGCTGGGATTCCGGCCGCCCGCGCCATGGCGATAAAAAGGTCGGTGTATTCCATACATACCGCGTGGGTCGGTTGAGCGATGGCCACGGAGGCCCCGTAACGAGTCAGCTTGCCAGCCGCCCGCTCGTAGTCATACTTGAGATTGGTCGAGACATAATCATATATGGCGCGAGCCGTTTTAAGTTCTTTGGCTTTGTCCATGATCGAGGGAAAATTAGTCTCCCAATAATTATCGGCTAAGGTGAAGCGTTTGAGCTGGTCCGCCGTCCAGTTAGAACGCGGCGGATTGGTCGGTTTATTCCAAATCCTGGCCTGTCCGACCAAGGCGATATCTATCTTTTGATTCCCTTCGAGTCGGTATTTGGCCAGATAATTGCCGTCAGTATCGACCGTTATTTCTTGAGGTTTAGGGGTAAGCGAGGTGTAGGTCAGGGTTTGAGTTTCAGTATCGGGTGGAAGAGCAATAGTTTCGACGACTGGAAAGATTTTGTTATTGGCGAGGTGGTACTTAAGATTGAAATTAAATACTTGGTGATCACCGAAGCTCGCGTTGACCCCGGACTTGGAGAGCTGATCTTTGTTGTAGCTAAAGGTATTAAAGCTCCCGTCTCCCCCAGTTTTGGCCGGGGCCGGGGCAATGTTAGCGACCGAGCCGATCTCTTTGGGGGCTTTTAGGGTCAGATCGTAAGTGTCGATGTTTTCTGGGCTGGCCAGTTTAGGGATCGTAACCTCCCAGACGAAACCATTTTTAACTGCGATCTCAGTCGAATCGTAGTGCAGTTTGAAACTAAGAACCCGGTTTAAACCGACTATTTTTTCATTAAAACTAAGATGAATTTTGGTGGTGTCGTTTTCTGTGCTGACGGAGATCGGGATATTACTGCCGTCGGCCTCAGTAGCGCTGACGTTCTCAATTTTGGTAGCTCCGATGCTCAAGCTATACTCGGTGGCATAGAAATTGGCGGTTAGGTTCTTGAGATCGACCGCTTGGGTGATGAGCGTTTTACCGTCAGTTTTGATTTCGTAAGTGACGTTATAAATGGCTGAAAATTTACTATCCGCCCAGACAGTGGGTGGGGTGATAAAAAAAGCAGCCGCCAGGGCGACCAAAGTTGTCAGCTGTGCAAATATTTTCATAAGAGGTTAGTGGTCTTCTTCGGCGGAATATTCCCGAGCCTTCTCGGAGAGACTTCCCGGGCTGACGTGGGATTTGATGAGGTATTCGTTAGCCCCTAATGATAATCCCTTTTCGACCATGGCCTCTTCATCGAAATTACTAAGAATGATGACTGGAATATCCTTGGTGGCTTCATCGGCTCGTAAGCGTTTGAGCACATCGAACCCGTCCATCCCCGGCATCTTGATATCTAGGAAGATCAGCTCGGGCTTCTCGGAGTGAGCCTTGTCGAGGCCTTCCTGGCCGTTTTGGGCCGTCACCACGTCATAATCATCAAGCGTTAACTTGAGGCGGTAAAGTTCCAGCACATCGGGCTCGTCTTCGATCAGTAAAACCTTGACCTTTTCAACGGTTGTAGTCATTGGCTATATTTTATCCTAGTCCCTGGAGAGAGGCAAGCTGAAATAGAAAGTCGACCCCTTGTCGATCTGACTCTCAACCCAGACTCTCCCGCCGTGCGCTCGGATCAGTTCGCGCACGATGTATAAGCCCAGTCCGGTCCCAACTGAATCTTTGACATAGCTCCCCTCCAGGCGCTGAAACTTCTCAAAAATACGTGGCAGTAGTTGTTTGGGCATGCCAATGCCGGTGTCTCGGACCATCACGATCGCCTCCTTACGATCCTTTTTCACCTGAACCGTGATCTCTCCGCCCGGTTTAGTGTACTTGATAGCGTTATCGATCAGGTTGATCATGACTTGTTTTATTTTCGGGTGATCGGCTTTAACGATCGGCGGAAGCTCGAGGAAGCTGGTGACAGGCGACTCCAGCTTCAGACGGTGATTCTTGGTCTTCGCGTGTGCTCCCATTTCGTCCACGACATCTTTGACTAGTAGGTCAAGGCTCATCTTTTCCAGGCTCAAGCTGAGCTGTCCCTGCTCGATCCGGGTGACATTTAAGAGATCCTCGACCAAGGCATTTAGACGAGCGGTACTCTTGAAAATCTGCTCAAAGACCGGTCGAAAATGGACCATATCGGGACTGTCGATATTTCCCAAATCACCGCTCATAAAAAGTGAGATATACCCGTTAATGACCGTTAGTGGAGTTCTCAGCTCGTGACTGGCCATCGAGACAAAGTCGCTTTTCGCTTGATCAATTTCTTTCAAGCGACTGACATCGCGCATTACAAAAATTATCTCCATATCATCGCGGTCGCTTTGCCTACTAAGAGTTGGAGAGACTGAAAGACCGAGCCAGATATCTCTTCCCTCAGCGTTAGTGAGTTTTGCTTCTAAATATTCGATCGGTTCGCGCGTTTTAGTAACTAGCTCACCTAGTGAAAGATCACCACTCAGTTCTATTCCCTGCTGATTGTGTAAGTTGAAGATAGAACTAAACTCTTGATCCAGCATATCCTTTTTGGTTAGCCCGGAGAGACTTTCCGCTGCTGGGTTGCTGCGGAGAATCTCACAACTTTTATTAGTAATTACTATTGCCTCCTCGACGTTATCGAAAATTGCCTCCCAGCGCTCCCTCTCAGCTTCGGATGAGATCAGCTGAGTTTTGATCTGTTCAGACTGACCGACCAGTTCGGTGATATCGCGGTGATTACCAATCATTCCGACCACGACACGCTGCTTATTTAAAAGTGGTGAGTAGAGCGCTTCTATAATGCGCGGGGGTTTAGAGGACACCCCGACTTTGACTGCGACTGTTTTTCCGGCGGATACCTCTGCTATAACTTCTTCATTTTTGCGGTCGTATTTTAGTGGGTAATTAAAATACCGATCCAAGTTTGATTGGATTTTTGAGGCGGATATTCCAACCACGTCGGATCTTATTCCGTAAAGATGGTGGGCCGCGTCATTCATAAATAAGATTGTGCCGTCCAACTTGCTGACGGTTAACCCGCCCTGCATCGAGGTTTGGATCAACTCCAATTTACTCTTCTCGTCTTCAATATGCTGAAATAAAGTGGCGTTTTGGATGGCGAAAGCGGCGGGGATGGCAATGATCTGCAAGATCCCGATCTCCTCATCGGTGAAATGGTGCGGTTCGCTATAAGTGACGTTGATGACTCCGGTAACCCGGCCTTTAACTTTGAGTGGGACCGCCAGGATCGCTCTAATCTTACTAACTTTGCCAGGGATTTTCTGAAATCGCGGGTCATCTAGGGTGTCCTCAATCCATTCGGGGTTTCCAGTCACGGCCACACGTCCCGCGACCCCATCGCCCACCTTAAAGACCGGTAGGTCACTGGGCTTACCTGGAGTCTGAGTGACTGACCGGCCCGCCACCACCCTAACATGAGATCCCTCGACGACCATGAGCGACGCCCCGCGCGGTTTAAAGGTTTTGAAGACCTCCTCAATTATGACCGGAAGAGTTCGATCCAGGTCTATCTCCGAGGAGATGGTGTTGGTTACTTTGTAAAAAAAATCAAGCCGATCCTGCGGACTTAGGGTCAGCCTAGATCTTGCGGGAGTTTTGGTGTTCTGTTTTAATGTTGACACTCTAACCATATTATTTTGCTACAGAGGTATTGTAGGGTCTAGTCATTATTTCGGCAAGACCGAACGTAAGTATTTTCCGGTGTAGCTCTTATTATTGGCGACCACCTCGCGCGGGGTCCCAGCGACGATCAGCTCTCCCCCGGCGTCGCCGCCTTCAGGTCCCAGATCGATGATATAGTCGGCGGTTTTGATCACGTCCAAGTTGTGCTCGATCACCAGGACCGTATTACCAGCGTCAACCAAACGGTGCAAGATCCCCAGCAGATTTTCGATATCAGCAAAGTGCAGTCCGGTTGTTGGTTCATCTAAGATATAAAAGGTCTTACCTGTTGAGCGCCGGGAGAGTTCCGCGGCTAGTTTGATACGCTGGGCCTCTCCGCCGGACAACTGCGTCGCCGGTTGTCCGAGCCGGATGTAGCCAAGTCCGACGTCGAAAAGTGTCTGCAACTTGGTTTTGATCGGCGGAATGTTTTGGAAGAATTCCAAAGATTCTTCAACCGTCATCCCCAAGACTTCGGAAATATTTTTACCTTTGTATAGTATCTCTAATGCCTCCCGGTTATATCGGGCGCCATTGCAGGTTTCGCAAGTCACATATACATCGGGTAGAAACTGCATCTCAATTTTGATGACTCCGTCGCCCTCGCAAGTCTCGCAGCGGCCTCCCTTGACGTTAAAGCTGAACCTTCCGGCCTCGTAGCCCCGTGCTTTGGCTTCGATAGTCTTGGCAAAGAGGTCTCGGACGTAGGTGAAAGCTCCGGTATAAGTCGCTGGATTACTGCGCGGGGTCCGCCCGATCGGTGATTGGTCGATGTCGATCACTTTGTCCAGGTTTTCAATTCCAGTTATAACTTGGTGTTTCCCCGGTTTTGTTCGCGCTCCGTGCAATGAGGAGGAGAGGGCTTTGAATAAGATCTCGTTAATTAGCGTTGATTTTCCAGACCCTGAGACTCCAGTGACGCAGATGAATTTACTAAGCGGTAAATCTACAGTGATATTTTTCAGGTTATTCTCCTCGGCTCCCTTAATGATTAGGTGGTTGGGATTGAGCGGCCGCTTAGCTTTCCCCAGATGTAAATCTTTGGCTACGACTTTTTTACCGGAGAGATAAGCACCGGTGATCGAGGCTGGATTTTTTGATAGCTGCTCGGCAGTACCTTGGGCGATGATCTTGCCGCCGTGTTCCCCGGCCCCAGGGCCAATATCGACCAGATGGTCAGCGGCGTGCATCGTTTCCTTGTCATGCTCGACGACGATGACGGAGTTACCAAGATCACGCAGACGCTTCAGGGTTTCGATGAGCTTGATGTTGTCGCGTTGATGCAGACCGATCGAGGGTTCGTCCAGGACGTACAAGACTCCCGTTAGCCCAGATCCGATTTGGCTGGCTAAGCGGATGCGTTGGGCTTCCCCACCCGATAGGGTGTAGGCGGTCCGGTTAAGTGAGAGGTAGTTCAGACCGACATCCATCAAAAACTTAAGGCGAGAAGAGATCTCTTTTAGGATCTGCTTAGCGATCGCGTCTTCCTTAGAGGACAGTTTGAGATCCTCAAACCATTTAAAACAGGCACTAATGCTAAGATTGGTCACTTGCCAGATATTTTGGTCTCGAATGGTCACCGCCAGGACTTCCGGTTTGAGTCTGGTTCCCTGACAAACTGTGCAGGGCTCCTCCGACATATATTTCGCGATCTCAGCTTTGACGAAATCGGATTCGGATTCTTTGTATTTTCTTTCTAAGTTATTTAGCACTCCCTCAAACCGGGCAAAGTAGGTCCTGGAACGATTCCAGCGGTTACGCGCCGAGAAACGGTAAGTGTTCTTATCCCCGTACAAGATAACCCTGAGGTCTTCGCTGGCCAGATCTTTGATCGGTTTGGTCAAAGAGAATCCGTACTCGTCAGCTACAGCCGAGATGACCCCGGAAATGTATGAATCGGTTCCCAAGACTCTATTCCAAGGCAAGATT
>JBBROZ010000003.1:0-44172 GCA_038228785.1 Patescibacteria group bacterium | reverse complement strand
TATTCTTTAATCCTCGTCGCTACTCACTAGGCAAAGTCGGTCGCTACAAGATCAACAAACGTCTTGGAAACGCGGTTCCGAACGACGGTGATCACTGGATTCTTTCACAAGACGACGTCATCGGTGCGGTCAAAGAGCTAATTAATTTAAACAATGGAAACGGTGAGCCCGACGACATTGATCACCTGGCCAACCGGCGCGTCCGAGCGGTTGGGGAACTGATCCAAAATATCCTTCGCGTCGGCCTCTTACAGATGGAGCGAGTAGCCCGGGAACGAATGTCGATCTCGGCGGACCCAACCCTCATCACCCCAAGTTCACTAGTTAACGCCCGTCCAATCATTGCCCGTCTTAACGAATTCTTCGGTGGTAGTCAGCTCTCGCAGTTCATGGATCAATACAACTCGCTCTCAGAGTTGGCCCACCTTCGCCGTCTGTCGGTCATGGGTCCAGGTGGGTTGACCAGAGAGCGCGCCAGCTTTACCGTTCACGATATCAACCACTCCCAGTATGGCCGGCTTTGTCCAATCGAGACCCCGGAAGGCCCGAACGTCGGACTGATCACTCATTTGTCACTAACGGCCAAGATCAACGAGTACGGCTTCATCGAAGCTCCGTACCGCAAAATCGAGAAAACTCCAAAAGGTCCCCGCGTCACCGAAAAAGTTGAATATTTGATGGCCGACGACGAGGAAAAAGTTCAGATTACCCACGCTGGAATCGAGCTGGACAAAGATGGATATATCAAGACCGCCCGCGTGCCCTTGCGTCGTAAGGGCGATTTCTACGAAGGGCCCGCCGACACCGCTGATTACATGGACGTCGTTTCTTGGGAAATATTAGGCGCCTCAGCTGCGCTGATTCCTTTTGTGGCTAACGACGAGGCTAACCGGGCCTTGATGGGTAGCAACATGATGCGCCAAGCCGTGCCCTTGGTTCGTCCGCAAGCCCCAACCATTGGAACAGGTATGGAAGAGGCGGTCGCTAGAAATATCGGTCGTTTGCTGATTGCTCCATTTGATGGTGAGGTGGTTTTTGTCGATTCCACCAAAGTCAGTCTCAAGGGAAAAGATGGCAAAGTCAGAGACTTACCACTTCGAACTTTCATCCGTAGCAACCAGAACACTTCCTACACCCAGCGTCCGGTTATAAACGTCGGCGCCAAAGTCAAAACTGGAGATCTGCTAGCGGACGGTCCGACTACCGACGGCGGTGAACTGGCCCTAGGACAAAACATGACGGTGGCTTACATGAGCTATGACGGCTTCGGCTACGAGGATGCGCTGATTATCTCAGAGCGACTGGTCCGAGACGACGCTTTGTCCTCAGTGCACATCGAAGAATACGAAGCCTCATTAGTCGAGACCAAATTAGGGCCAGAGGAGATCACCCGCGATATTCCAAACGTCGGTGAAGAAGCCTTGGCTAATCTAGATGAAGAGGGCATCGTTTACGTCGGGGCCGAGGTCGGTCCGAACGATATCTTAGTTGGTAAGATCGCCCCCAAAGGTGAGACTGAGTTAACCGCCGAAGAGCGGTTGCTTAGAGCCATTTTCGGGGAGAAGGCCAAAGAAGTTCGCGATACCTCACTTCGTCTGCCCCACGGAGAGCGCGGCACGGTCGTCGATGTCCAGATCCTATCTCGTGAGGCCGGAGATGAGATGGAGCCGGGGACCATCAAAGTTATCAAAGTCAAAGTGGCCAAGATGAGTAAGATCGGCGTCGGGGACAAACTGGCCGGCCGACACGGTAACAAAGGGGTCATCTCTAAGGTGGTCAAGGTCGAGGATATGCCTTACTTGGCCGATGGGACTCCAGTTGATATCATCATTTCTCCGTTATCAGTTATTTCTCGTATGAATATGGGGCAGCTTCTGGAGACGCACCTAGGTTGGGTCGCCACGCACGCTGGGTACAAAGCCTCCATCCCTGGGTTCGGCGGATTCCAGGAAAGTGAGCTGTTTAGCGAGCTGGCCGGTCAAGGTTTACCGGAAAGCGGCAAGATGACCCTTTACGACGGACGAACCGGCGAGGCCTTCGAGGAACCCATTGTCGTTGGGACCGCTTACATCATGAAACTAATCCACATGGTTGACGAAAAAGTGCACGCCAGAAGTACTGGCCCGTACTCTTTGGTCACCCAACAGCCCTTAGGTGGAAAAGCCCAAATGGGTGGACAGCGCTTGGGAGAGATGGAAGTCTGGGCCCTCGAGGCTTACGGCGCCGCCCATACCTTACAAGAAATGCTGACCATCAAGTCAGACGATGTGGTTGGTCGCGCCAAGGCGATCGAGGCCATCATTAAGGGCACGGAGATCCCGCAAGCTACTATTCCAGAGTCGTTTAAGGTTCTAGTGAAAGAGCTTAACGGTCTGAACCTAGATATCGAGATGCAAGGCGCCCAAATTGAAGAAATCAAAGAAACTGACGAAACCCTAAAAGCGGAAGCCAAAGACAAGGCCAAGGGTGCGGAGTTCGCCAAAGAGTTGGGAGCCAAAGAAACGGAAAATGAGGGTTTGGGAGTTGGGGCCGAAATTGAAGAAGTTACCCCCGATGATGTCGTTGCGGCCGAGCCAGCTTTAGCCGAGTCTGAGCCCACGGCCAGCGAATTAGCTAAGGAGGAAGAAGCCAAATGATTAAAGAAATGACTGAAACCATCATCAAAGATTTCCGCTCGCTAAGAGTTTCGCTAGCCTCTCCCGAGACCGTCAAAAACTGGTCGCACGGGGAAATCACCAAGCCTGAGACCATTAATTACCGCACCCTAAAACCGGAAAAAGACGGATTATTTGACGAGCGTATTTTCGGACCGAGCAAAGATTGGGAATGTTACTGTGGTAAATATAAGCGCATCCGGTACAAGGGTGTGATTTGTGACAAGTGTGGCGTTGAGGTAACCCAAAGCAAAGTTAGACGTGAGCGGATGGGGCACATCACCCTTTCAGCCGCCGTGGCTCACGTGTGGTTTTTCAAAGGGGCCCCTAGCAAACTCTCGTTGATTTTGGATATGACCCCAAGAAGTCTGGACGCGGTCATTTATTTTGCCCAGTATCTCGTGACCTCAGTTGATGAGGATAAAAAACAAGACGCGCTCAAAAAACTCCAAGACAAGATGGCCTCGGAGAAGATCAAGATGGAGGATGTTCACACGCAGCAGGTAGCCGAGCTCGAGAGCGAGCTCAAAACCGAAACCAAGAAATTAGACATCAAAGACAAAGAGCACAAAGCGATCGTCTCAGGCGAGATGGAGCTAAAAAGCCGTCAGAAGATCGTTCAACTAAAAGACGAGCTGGTTCTTGAGATGAGCCGTTTGGAAGAGATCTTTAAGAGTTTGACCGAAAAAGTCGAAAATCTAGCTCGGCTGACCTTGCTCTCAGAAGATGAGTTCTTCAAGCTGATGGAATACGAGGTCAACGACTTCTTCACCGTTGGAATGGGCGCCGAGTCTTTGGAGAAAGTGCTTAAAGAAATCGATCTTGATAAGTTAGCCGCCAATCTTAAAGAAGAGGTCTCAACCGGCAGTGGCCAAAAGCAAGTCAAAGCCACCAAGAGGCTACATGTGGTGGAGGGACTTAGATTGTCTGGTGTTAGACCAGAGTGGATGATCATGCACATCCTGCCGGTCATCCCACCCGACCTTCGTCCGATGGTGCAGCTGTCTGGTGGGCGGTTCGCGACTTCTGATCTAAACGATCTGTATCGTCGGGTCATTAATCGCAACAACCGCTTGCGTCGTCTAACTGAGCTGGGAGCTCCTGAGATCATTTTGCGCAACGAAAAAAGAATGCTCCAAGAAGCGGTTGATTCACTAATTGATTCGACCCAACGCCCGGGAGTCCGTCCGGCCGCTAATCAGCAAGAGCTCAGGAGTTTGTCCGATATGCTTAAGGGTAAGCAAGGTCGCTTCCGACAAAACTTACTTGGAAAAAGAGTCGATTATTCCGGTCGATCGGTCATCGTTATCGGTCCAGAGTTGGCCCTAAATCAGTGCCGTTTGCCAAAAGAGATGGCTCTCGAGCTCTTCCGCCCATTTGTTCTAAGGGAGCTCATCATGCAAGGCTACGCCCCGAACGTCAAATCGGCCAAGCACGTCTTCGAGCGCCGTGGGACTGAGGTCTGGGACATTCTTGAAGACGTCACCAAAGGCCACCCGGTTCTATTAAACCGCGCGCCAACCTTGCACCGACTCGGTATTCAGGCCTTTTTCCCAGTATTGACCGAGGGTAAGGCTATCGCGATCCATCCTTCGGTTTGTGTGGGCTATGGGGCCGACTTTGACGGTGACCAAATGGCCGTACACGTTCCGCTCAGCAAAGAAGCTATTGATGAGTCGATTAATCTCATGATGTCGACCAACAACTTACGTAAACCCAGTGACGGTGCTCCCGTTATGACCCCGAAAGCCGAGGCTTGGCTTGGAATCTTTTATCTAACTGGCGTTGAGCTAAACGGGACACTTCGGGAAGACTCGATTATCGGAAGCGAAGAAGAAGCGATCTTAGCCTACATGGTTCGCAAATTAAAGCTGCGACAGCTGATCAAAGTCATGATTGGTGGGGAAGTCATTGAAACCACAGTCGGGCGGATTTTGTTTAACGAAATACTCCCCATTAAGTACCGCTTTGAAAACCGTCAGATCAAAGGTAGCGATATCATCAAGATCGTCGATAGGACCATTCGTGAGCTGGGACGAGACGAGGCCGTGCGACTAATCGACCACATCAAAAATATCGGATTCCGTTATGCCACCAGGTCAGGTTTGTCGATGTCGATCTCAGACGCCGCTACCATTCCGCAAAAAGGTAAGCTGATCGGTGAAGGCGAGCGCCAAGTCGAAGAGATCGAAAAAAACTGGCGTAAGGGTCTTATCACCAAGACCGAGAAAATCAAGCTTGCCGAGCGGGTCTGGAGCGCTCTGACTGCCCAAATCGATGAGCTGACTTGGCAGCACTTGGGTAGCTACAACTCGATTCGGGCCATCGTGGAATCTGGGTCTAGAGGATCTAGGGATCAGGTCAAACAGATCGCCGGAATGCGTGGACTGGTAGCCGACCCGACCGGTAAAGTCGTCGAGCTACCGACTAAATCCAACTTCAGAGAAGGGCTAAACGTTTTCGAGTACTTCACCTCAAGTCGGGGTGCTAGAAAAGGTTTGGTCGATAAAGCGCTTAAAACCGCCGAGGCCGGATACCTGACCAGACGTCTAGTCGATGTGGCCCATGATGTCATGGTCCGAACCGACGACTGTGGAACAACCGAAGGGGTGTTAGCCATCGATTCCGAGGATCGAACTGCTAATTTCGTGGAGCGTTTGACCGGTCGGATCACTGCCACTCCTGTGGAAACCGCTAAAGGCAAAGAGGTCTTAGGCGCTGACGCCGAGATCACCGACGAAGCGGCTAAGAAGATCGTCGAATCTGGTATTAAAGAAGTAAATCTTCGGTCTCCTCTTACTTGTAAAGCCAAGTACGGAATTTGTGGCCGTTGTTACGGTTGGGATCTAAGTTCCAAGAAAATGGTTGAGATCGGAACTCCCGTTGGAGTCATCGCCGCCCAGTCGATTGGAGAACCTGGAACACAGCTCACCATGAGAACCTTCCACTTAGGGGGAATCGTGGGACTAGATATCACCCAAGGACTGCCGCGTGTCGAGGAATTATTTGAGGCCAGGGTGCCAAAGACTCCGGCCATCGTGGCGGAAGTAACTGGGAAAGTCGAAGTCGTCACCGATGGTATCGAACGCAAGGTTCGGATCAAAGTTGAGGGCGGAGATGAGAAAGAATATCTTATCCCGGCCACCTCAGAGCTACTAGTCAAAGACAAGGATCTGATCGCCGCTGGTGAGCCCTTGACGGCTGGACATATTGATATCAAACAAATCTTAGAGATCAAAGGTGTTCGGGCCGCCCAGGAATACATCATCGCTGAGATCCAGCGCGTTTACGAGTCTCAAGGTGTGTCCATTAACGACAAGCACTTTGAAGCCATCGTCAAAAAGATGAGCGAGAAAGTCAGAGTTGAGAGTAAGGGCGATACCACTCTTCTCCCAGGCGAGCTAGTTGACCGCAACCGCTTTAACCACGCCAACGCGAAAGTTTTGGCCGAAGGCGGAGAGCCGGCGACGGCCCAACTGGTCTTACTTGGTATTACTAGAGCCGCGCTATTTACTGACTCATTCCTATCAGCTGCGTCATTCCAGGAGACGACCTCAGTTCTAACTGACGCCGCCACCACTGGACGGATTGACCCGCTACTGGGACTTAAAGAAAACGTGATCATCGGTCGACTCATCCCAACCGGCGAGAGGGCTAGGTTGACCTAATCGGGTCAATCAGGTAAAATCGCCAAGTTATGCCGACAGTCAACCAACTAATTAGACACCCCCGGGTTAAGGGTAGTAAGAAAATTAAAGCCTCGGCTCTAAGAAAAGGTTTTAATTCGCTGACTCTTCGTCCGACTGCCTCGTTCTCCCCTCAAAAACGGGGTGTACTGACCGTAGTCAAAACGATGACCCCGAAGAAACCAAATTCAGCGCTTCGTAAGGTGGCTAGAGTTAGGCTTAGTAACCGGGTGGAAGTGACCGCTTATATCCCAGGTATCGGTCACGAACTTCAGGAGCACAGTATCGTACTCATCAGAGGGGGCAAGGTCAAAGACCTACCAGGTGTCAAATACCACATCATCAGAGGCCACCTAGACGCCTCCGGGGTCAAAGATCGCAAACAAGGTCGCTCATTATACGGAGCGAAGAAACCAAAGGCTTAAAATATGGCACGAGGCAGATATATCAAAAAAAGAGAGTTACCAGTCGATCCGATTTACGGCAGTCGTTTGGTAACTAGATTTATTAACCGGGTTATGAAAGACGGTAAGAAAACCGTGGCCGAAAAAGTCGTGTACGGGGCCCTACTCACCATCAAAGAAACTGCTAAAAAAGAGCCGCTCGAGACCTTTGAGACAGCTTTGCGAAATGTCGCACCTCGTATGGAAGTAAAAGCCAGACGAGTTGGCGGGGCCAGCTACCAAGTCCCATCGGAAGTCCGCGGCGATCGCAAAGAAGCCTTGGCTATCCGCTGGGTCCTTATCTCCGCTAAAGCCAGGCCCGGTAAAACCATGGCCGAGAAGCTGGCTCAGGAACTGTTGGACGCCTCACAAAATATGGGTGGAGCGATCAAGAAACGAGACGACACCCACAAGATGGCTGAAGCCAACAAGGCGTTCGCCCACTTTAAGTGGTAACTCTCCCATGAAAAAAATTATCACCCACATCTCCCCGCACCTAGACGAAATCGTGGCCATTTGGCTAATCAAAAATCTCGATCCCGAGTGGCGAGAGCTCACAGTTGATTACAAGGCCACTAACCCCAGAGGTGGGGAAGTCGACCTGGAAAATGTCGACAAAGATCCGGATACTTTGTACTTAGGACTGGGACGCAGCAAATTTGACGAGCACAGACTTGATAAAGAAGCCGCGGCCAAAGACTGCGCGGCGACGCTGGTTTGGAAAGATCTAGTCTCCAGGGGACTGGCTCCAACCGATGAGATTAAAAAAGCCGGCATCGAGAAATTACTCGAATTTACCCTCCAAGAAGACACTGGCGCGCTTAAAAGTATTGACCACTGGCTAAGTGATTTCACGATTGAGTCCCTGTGGAGCGGATTTTCACAATTTAACCACGGCGATTCCGATAAGAAACTATCCTACGGGCTACCGCTGATGGATTACATGGTAACTTACCTGACCAATGTCGCCGGGGCCGAGAAGCAGCTTAAGGACAAAGGTCAGGAATTTGTCACTAAGTGGGGCCCAGCGGTCGCGATTGAAAGTGACTCTGGCACTTTGGGAACTATCGCCTATCGTCAAGGTAAGGTTTTGGTGATCGGGATCAACCCGAAACTTGGTTACCGCCGCTTTACCGGTAAGACCGGTACTGAGGTGGACCTGACCGAAGTTTACGAGAAACTTCTAGAAACCGACACTGAGGCCGAGTGGTACCTACACCAAAGTAAGCGCATGCTTCTCTCAGGTTCGCACAGCGCCCCGAATGTTAAAGTGAGCAAACTATCCTTACAACAAATGATCGATCTGGTGAAGGTTTAACTATGGCCAGGAATACCCCGTTAGATAAAATCCGCAATATTGGTATCATCGCTCACATCGACGCCGGTAAAACTACCGTCACCGAGCGAGTACTTTATTACACCGGCAAGACTTACAAGATCGGGGAAGTACACGAAGGGGCTGCCACAATGGACTGGATGGCTCAAGAACAAGAGCGCGGAATCACCATCACCTCAGCGGCTACGACTACTTTTTGGACTCCTGTTGGTGGACCTTGGGCCGGACAAAAAATCCGGATCAATATTATCGACACCCCAGGTCACGTCGACTTTACGGCTGAGGTGGAGCGTAGCTTACGGGTTCTAGACGGTGGGGTCGTAGTGTTTGACGGTAAGATGGGAGTCGAACCCCAATCCGAGACGGTCTGGCGCCAAGCCGATAAATACGCCGTGCCCCGGATTTGTTACGTCAACAAGCTCGACGCGATCGGGGGAGATTTCTTTATGTCACTTAGTACGATTAAAGAGCGCTTAGGGGCTAACGCCCAGGCTTATCAGTTGCCAATTGGGACTGAGGGAGGCTTTAAAGGGGTGGTCGATCTACTAACCCGTCAGTCCTACACCTTTAACGACGAGCTCGGGGCCGATCCGATTATGGGCGACGTTCCAGATGACATGAAGACCCAGGTTGAGGAGTACCGTTCCAAACTGGTCGAATCAATCTCTGAAACCGACGATATCCTTTTGGAAAAATATCTAAACGGTCAGGAGCCTACGGTTGATGAGCTCAAAGCGGCGCTTAGAAAAGCGGTCGCCGCCACCAAGATCTTTCCAGTATTGGCCGGCTCGGCTCTTAAGAACAAAGCCATTCAACCGATGCTAGACGCCGTGGTCGAGCTTCTTCCTTCTCCGATCGATGTCCCATCCGTAACTGGAACTGACCCCAAGACCGGTGAGGAAGTAATTCGTCAGACTGACGACAATGAGCCGTTCGCCGCCCTGGCCTTTAAAGTCATGAACGACGCTCACATCGGACAACTGACCTACTTCCGCGTTTACTCGGGCAAGCTGACCAGTGGTAGCTATATCTACAACTCGACCAAAGACAACAAAGAGCGGATCTCGCGGATCATGTTGATGCATGCCAATAACCGCGAAGAAATCCCAGAGATCTACGCCGGAGAAATCGGCGCTGCAGTCGGACTTAAAGAAACCTTTACCGGTGATACTCTGTGTGACGAAGCCAAGCCGGTCGTCTTAGAGAATATTACCTTCCCCGAGCCGGTCATCTCGCTGGCTATTGAGCCCAAGACCAAAGCCGATCAGGAAAAGATGAGCTTGGCCCTACAAAGGCTCGGTCTAGAAGACCCAACCTTTAGAGTGAAAACCGACCAGGAAACGGGACAGGCCATCATTTCAGGGATGGGTGAGTTGCACCTTGATATCATCGTCGACCGGATGCGCCGGGAATTTAATGTCGAGGCCAATACCGGGGCCCCGCAAGTCGCTTACCGCGAAACGATCAAAAAGTCGGCCGAAGCCGAGGGAAAATACATCAGGCAATCCGGGGGACGTGGGCAGTATGGTCACGTCGTACTAACAGTTGAGCCAAGAGCCGCCGGGGAGGGTTACGAGTTTGTCGATGCGGTCGTGGGAGGTAGGATCCCGCGTGAGTTCATCCCAGCTGTTGATAAAGGTATCAAAGAAGCCCTGGAAACTGGTGTCGTGGCCGGATACCCGGTCATTGATATTAGAGCCACGCTGACCGACGGAAGTTATCACGAAGTTGATTCTAGTGAGGTCGCTTTCAAGATCGCCGGAGCGATGGCCTTCAAAGAAGCTACTCGTCGGGCTGATCCGGCCTTACTGGAGCCAATCATGCGAGTTGAAGTGACTGTTCCAGAGGAGTTCATGGGCGATATTATAGGCGACCTCAGTAGTAAACGCGGCCAGATCGAAACCACGGAACAAAGAGGTAATGCTCGGGTCATCAAGGCCAATGTTCCACTGTCCGAGATGTTTGGCTACGCCACCCAGGTCAGGAGTATGACCCAAGGCCGGGCCGCCTACTCGATGGAGCCGAGCCACTATGCCGAAGTTCCAGGCAGTCTGGCCACCCAAATCTCGGCTAAATCCGCTCCCAAAGAAATCGCCGACTGATCTGATACATTTGGAATAAATATGGGGTATTGACCCCTGGTAGCCGTGGCTGTACAATGCTTGCGTCGTCTCTGGAGATAAGTGAGATCTCCTGATATGACAAACCTTAAGGAGGTTAAAATAAATGGCAGAAAAATTTAATCGTTCCAAGCCTCACGTTAACATCGGTACTATTGGTCACGTTGACCACGGTAAGACGACCTTAACGGCCGCTATTACCAAAGTTCTAGCTTCCACCGGTCAAGCCGAATTTCGTGCTTACGACCAGATCGACAACGCCCCTGAGGAAAAAGCTCGGGGTATCACGATCAACATTACCCACGTCGAATACGAGACCGACAAGCGTCACTACGCTCACATCGACGCTCCTGGTCACGCTGACTACATCAAGAACATGATCACCGGAGCCGCCCAAATGGACGGTGCTATTTTGGTCGTGTCGGCTGCTGATGGTCCCATGCCACAAACCAGAGAACACATTCTTCTGGCCCGCCAAGTCGGTGTGCCTAAGATCGTTGTTTTCATGAACAAAATCGATATGATCGACGACCAGGAATTAGTCGACCTAGTTGAGCTCGAAGTAAGAGAGCTTTTGACTAAGTATGACTACCCAGGTGAGGAAACCCCGATCATTAAGGGTTCAGCTCTAAAAGCGCTCGAAGACGCCGACTCCTCCAGGGAGGGCAAATGGAGCAAGCCGATCTGGGATCTGATGGACGCCGTTGATTCTTACATCCCAACCCCAGAACGTCCCTTAGACAAGCCATTCCTGATGCCAGTGGAAGACGTTTTCTCGATCAAAGGTCGCGGAACTGTGGTGACTGGTCGAGTTGAGCGTGGGGTCGTTAAGATCAACGAAGAGGTCGAGATCATCGGTATCAAACCCGAGGTCACCAAGACCGTCGTAACCGGAGTCGAAATGTTTAGAAAACAGCTCGACGAAGGACAAGCCGGTGATAACGTCGGACTACTCATTCGTGGTATTGAAAAAGACGACGTTGAGCGCGGTCAAGTTATCGCCAAACCCGGAAGCATCAAACCTCACACGGAGTTTGAAGCCGAGGTTTACATCCTGACCAAAGAAGAGGGTGGCAGGCACACTCCGTTCTTCACCGGATACCGCCCGCAATTTTACCTCAGAACCACTGACGTGACCGGCGAGGCTACTTTACCAAGTGGCGTCGAGATGGTCATGCCAGTTGACACTTCCAAGATGAACGTTAAGCTCATCGGACCAGTCGCTATGGAAGAGGGTCTTCGGTTCGCAATACGAGAGGGTGGTCACACCGTTGGGGCCGGAGTCGTTACTAAAGTTATCGCGTAAATTCCCTGAGGGAGCCTTCGGGTTCCCTCAGCTGCTCCTCCCAGATGGAGGACTCGGGGGTTTGAAACCCTCAAAATGAAATTATGGCAAAAGGCAGAATAAGAGTTCGTTTAAAAAGTTATGACAATCGGGTGCTAGATCAGGCAGCCGAGGAGATTTTGGATACCGCGATCAGGACGGGTGCCCAGGTTGTAGGTCCGATTCCACTCCCTACCGAGCATGAGAAGTTCACGGTTAATACCGGACCTTTCATCGACAAGAACGCTCGGGAGCAATTTGAAATTCGCACCCACAAGAGACTGGTTGATATCTTAGAACCCACGCCTAAGACTATTGACTCACTCATGCACTTAGAGCTACCCGCTGGGGTAGGCATCGAAGTGAAGATGTAGGGCTTCCCCTCCTTTCTTGCAATCATAAAATCTCTGGGTTGAATCAGGTGTACTATCCTGGTATACTCAGCCAGCTTAAGATTCTCACCCTTAAGTGGCAATGTGATAAGTTCTCCAATTAGGAGAGTACCCGCGTCGGGTGCTTTTCTTTATGGCCAACTTAGTTAGGACTTTATGAAAGCAATGTTAGGTCACAAATTAACGATGTCCCAAGCCACCACCGCGGATGGTCGCCGTGTTCCTGTGACTAGAATCCAGGCGGGACCAGTCACCGTCACTGCCATAAAAACCCTTGAGAGAGACGGTTATCTAGCCGTGCAAGTTGGGCTAGGCCAAGCTAAGAAAACTACCAAGCCGCAATTAGGGCATCTCAAAGCCTCCAAAGTCACCCCGCAAGTCCTAAAAGAAATTAGATTAGAACGTTCAGAAGAAATTAACATTGGCGACGTGGTCAAGCTGGCTGACGTCTTTAAAAAAGGCGAAGTTGTTAACGTCACCTCGATTAGTAAAGGTAAAGGATTCGCCGGAGGTATGAAGAGGCACGGATTCCACGGTGGGCCCAAGACTCACGGTCAAAGCGACCGCGCCCGAGCTCCAGGATCGATTGGTTCGACCACTACCCCAGGTCGGGTCTTTAAAGGTAAGAAAATGGCTGGTCGGATGGGTAACGAGCAAACCACCACTCGAGGCTTGGAAGTAATGTCAGTTGACCAGGAGACCGAAGTTTTGGTGCTGAAAGGTTGCGTTCCAGGAGCGACCGGAACGTTAGTTTTGATCACTAAATCAGACAAGAAACGTAAGATCTACCACGGTCCACAAGTCCAGGCTCTTCCACACGGTGACGATGAACCCGCAACTGAAGAGGGTGGGGACAAGACTGAGGGAGAAGCCGCGTCTACTCCAACTCCAGCTCCAGTCGCCGAAGGAGTGAGCAATGGCTGAAAAGAAAGTAACCCCAGTGGTTAAAAAAGTAGCTCCCAAGACAGACAGTGTTGCTCAGCCCTTAGTTAAGTCCGTCTCCAAGTTCGAACTGCCGGTCATGGATCTAAACGGTAAAGAAGTCGGCAAGATCAGCTTGCCAGAAAATGTCTTTGGGGTCGAGGTTAACGAAGCTTTACTTTCCCAAGCGATCCGGGTTTATACCGCCAACACCCACCAGGGAACGCAGTCGACTAAGACCAGAGCCGAAGTTAGAGGTGGGGGCCGTAAACCATGGAAGCAAAAAGGAACTGGCCGAGCCCGCCAAGGTTCGATCAGGTCTCCGCAGTGGCGCGGTGGTGGAGTGACCTTTGGACCAAAGCCTCATGATCCGGGCTTAGATATGCCGGTTAAGATGCGCCGAGCCGCGCTTAAAAGCGCCCTGTCCTCACGACTTGGTGACTTAGTTATCTTCGAAGGACTAAGTATGAAAGAACCTAAGACCGCTAAGATCGTCACGGCTCTTCACAAGCTTGGTTTGTCTGGTAAAACCTTGATGGTTGTCTCCGAATATGATCAGATCATCGTTCGTGCTAGCCGCAATATTGGCACATTGCGTTTGACACAAGCGAGTGACCTAAACGCTCTTGAGGTTGTGGCGGCGACCAAGCTACTGCTCTCCAAAGATTCGATTACCAAGCTAGCCGAGGTTAGTAAATGAGCTTACTCAGGCCCGTCATAACCGAGCACTCATTAGCCGAAGCCTCCAAGGGACGCTTCACATTCGTTGTAACCCGCGGGGCTAACCGGCCTGAGATCAAGCGTTGGGTCGAGGAAACCTTCGACGTTACTGTCAAAAAAATTGAAACTACCGCTATTCCCCCCAAAAGTTACCGCGCCGGTAAAGCTCGGGCGGCCAAGACCACCACGCGTGGTAAAAAAGCGGTTGTCACCTTGGCCAAAGACCAAAAGATTGATTTGTTTGAGGTAGGAAAAGATGCTTAAGAAATTACACGGTACCACCCCAACACTAAGGTTCGCCACTGGAAGAGACTTTACTGTGCTAACAGGAGTGAAGCCGCTTAAAAAACTAACCAAAGTCATTAAAAAGCACGGTGGTCGCAATGCTTATGGTCGAGTCACAGTCCGTGGGCAAGGTGGGCAGAGCAAACGCTTATACCGTGATATCGATTTCAAACGTAATAATCACGCCATACCTGGCAAAGTCGTTTCGATCGAGTACGACCCGAACCGAACTAGCTTTATCGCCTTAGTAAATTTTGCCAATGGTGACAAGAGATATATTCTGGCTCCAGAAGGAATGGTCGTTGGGGACAGCGTCATTTCTGACCTGAAAGCGCCTCTTAAACCTGGTAACACCATGCCCTTGGCCTCGATGCCGATTGGGACCAGTGTTCATAACGTTGAGCTCCAGCCGGGGGCTGGTGGCAAGATGGGCCGGGCGGCCGGAACAACTATCACCCTTATGGCCAAAGAGGGCGGGAAAGCTCACCTCAGGCTCCCTTCGGGCGAAGTGAGATTAGTCGGAGAGCTGTGTTTGGCGACAGTTGGAGTATTATCAAACATCGAGTGGAAAAATATGAACTTCGGTAAAGCTGGTCGGAAGCGCAATATGGGAATTAGGCCGACCGTTCGTGGTGTGGCCCAAGATCCTGGTTCTCACCCCCACGGAGGTGGAGAGGGCCGCAGTGGTATCGGTATGCCGTCTCCCAAGACCCCATGGGGCAAGCCAGCTCTCGGGTATAGAACAAGAAGTAAGAAAAAATATTCAGATAAAGTAATTCTAAAAAGAAGGGGAGCTAAATGAGTCGGTCACTAAAAAAAGGTCTTTATCTAAATGAAAGACTTATGAAAAAAGCCCAAATGGCTAAAGAGTCCGGGAGCCGGGATCCCATCAAGACCTGGGCCAGAGACTCGGTTATCACCCCAGAGATGGTCGGTTTGACCTTTGGGGTCCATAACGGACGTCATCACCTCCCAGTATTTGTCATCGAACCGATGATCGGCCATAAACTTGGGGAATTCTCCCCTACCAGAACCTTTAGGAGTCATGGTAAGATGGTTGACCGCTCGAGCTCGCTAACTTAAGGAACAAATGATTGTAACTAGTGAACTAAGTAACATTCGAATAACCGCCCGCAAGATGCGTCTAATCTCGCCACTTCTCAAAAACATGCGGGCAGATGAGGCGTTGGTGAAACTGCGCTTTACCCCGAAAGACGCGGCTAAAGTGTTTGCCCAGGTCATAAGAACCGCCCAAGCTGACGCCAGGCACAACTTCAAATTAGACACCGATAAACTCATGATCAAAGAAGCTCTCGTGTCTGATGGTCCGATGCTAAAAAGATTTCGCCCCAGAAGCCGCGGTATGGCTCATCCGATCTTGAAGCGAACCAGTCATCTTAAAGTGGTGCTAGAAGGATAATATGGGACACAAGATTCACCCAATTGGGTTCAGGCTTAATCTCACTCGTAATTGGCAAAGCAAATGGTTTGCCGAACGGGGCGATTACCGGACCCAACTTCTTAAGGATCTAAAGCTTCGGACCCTTATTATGGCCAAGCTCAGGCCCGCTGGGGTTTGCCGGGTCGACATTGAGCGCAGCATGAACGCGCTTATGATCAAAGTCCACGTCGCCAAGCCGGGTCTAGTCATAGGACGAGGCGGGGCCGGACTAGAGGAGCTACGGACCATGCTAGAGAAGGAAGCCGGTCAGAAATTGCGCTTGGATATCGAAGAAGTAAGAAATCCCGATCTTAACGCTTATCTGGTGGCTAGAAATCTGGCCGATCAGATCGAAAAAAGAATGCCCGTCAAGCGAATCATGAATCAGTCGATGGACCGAGTTATGCGAAGTGGGGCTAAAGGGGTCAAGATTCTAGTCGGAGGTCGGATTGGTGGATCTGATATCAGTCGTCGTGAGAAAGTCCAGACCGGGACTATCCCGATGCAAACACTGCGTGCCAACATCGACTTTGCCGCCGTTCCCGCCAAGACTCCAACGTCGGGCGTGACCGGGGTCAAAGTATGGATTTATGCTGAGCCCAGAAGCGAGGAGTTAGGTTAATGTTAGCTCCCAAACGCGTTAAGTTTCGATATAGTTTCCGGGGACGCCGCAGTGGTGTAGCCACTAGGGGCACAGAGCTAGAATTCGGTGAGTTTGGTCTAAAGGCTATGGCCGCGGCTTGGATTAGCGCTCGTCAGATCGAGTCAGCTAGGCGGGCGATGACCCACCACACCAAGCGGGGTGGTCGGATTTGGATCAGAATTTTCCCCGATAAGGCCATTACCAAAAAACCACCTGAGACTAGAATGGGTAGTGGTAAGGGGGCCGTTGATCACTACGCCGCCGTCGTTAAGCCAGGAACGATGCTTTTTGAGATGGGCGGGATCAGTAAAGAGGTGGCCAAAGAGGCCCTGAAGCTAGCGGCCATGAAACTGCCGATCGATGTCAAGTTTATCGAGAAGGATGTTATTTAATATGAAATTAAAAGATCTTAGATCCAAGGATTTGGGAGAACTAAAAAAGATACTAGAGGCCGATATTAAAACTATTCGTAAAGCGAGCCTAGAACACCGCATGCGCCAAGACAAAAATGTTAAGAAATTAGCTAATCTAAAACGTGAGGTGGCAACACTTTACGGGATGATTAGTGCCCAAACACCCAAGGAGACCAGATGATCGGAGTAATTTCTAGTACCAAAATGACCGGCGTAGTTACAGTCTTAGTCGAAAAGATTAAGATCCACCCGCTGTATGGTAAGAGGTTGCGTCGTAGCAAAAAATTCTTGGCCGCGACGACTGAGAAGTTGAATGTCGGGGACAGCGTTGAGATCAAAGAAGTACGTCCTCAGAGTAGGCGTGTCAGGTTTAGCGTCGTAAAGGTAAACACCAGGGTTGAAGTCTTGCCACAAGTAAAATTGGACGAGACCGCCAAAGCCAAGCAAGCGCCCGTCCAAAAAGCACCGGTTAAGAAAGCACCCGTCAAGAAAGTACCGGAGGAGAAAAAAGCGTGATCCAAATTCGTAGCCGCTTAAATGTTGCTGATAATTCTGGAGCCAAGGAGCTACAGGTGATCACTATTCCCTATCATTCTAGGAAGCGGTTTGCCTATTTGGGTGATGTGGTCACGACTGTGGTCAAAGGGGCTAGCCCGAACGGGGCCGTCAAAGACGGCGAAGTGGTCAAAGCAGTGCTAGTTCGAGTTAGAAAAGAGCAACGCCGGGCTGATGGCAGCTTTATTAGATTTGACGAGAACGCCGCAGTTGTGATCGACGCTGCCGGAAATCCCCGGGGGACCCGCGTCTTTGGTCCAGTGGCTAGGGAATTGCGCGACAAGGGTCTTATGAAAATAGTCTCGTTAGCCCCGGAGGTACTCTAAATGAAATTCCGAGTTGGTGACGAGGTTTTAGTAACTGCTGGTAAGGACAAAGGTAAGCGTGGTAAGATCGAACGCGTTTATCTCTCGGACGCTAAAGTTTTGGTAGCTGGAGTCAACCTTTATAAGAAATTCGTTAAGGATAAATCTGATCGCACCAAAACTGGCGGACTAATCACGATCACTAGACCCCTACCGGTTGGGAACATTGCTTATGTCTGTAAGAAATGTACCGAGCCGACTAGAATTGGATCCAAAATTGTCGGTGAGAAAAAGATCCGTTTTTGCCGCAAGTGCGGAGAGCAGATATAACATGTTAAAACAAAAGTTCAACAGTGAAATAAGAAAGCAGCTCCAAGACGATATGGGACTAAAAAACGTCATGGCTGTTCCAACCCTGGAAAAAGTTGTAGTTAATGTCGGTGTCAAAGAGGCCGTGGCCGACCCGAAACTTCTAACTGAAGTCGAGAAAGATATCGCCACCATCACCGGACAGAAGCCAACCCTGAGACTTAGCAAAAAAGCGATCGCTGGTTTTAAGCTCCGTGAAGGTCAACCAATCGGCGTGGCTGTAACCCTACGGGGTGATCGGATGTGGTCGTTCGTGGAGCGTCTTATCTCAACGGCCTTGCCTAGGGTCAGAGATTTCCGTGGGCTTCCCGATGTCTTTGACGGTCACGGTAATTATTCACTAGGTCTAAGGGAGCAAATTGTCTTCCCCGAAATCGACTACAGCAAAGTTACCAAAATGCGCGGTCTTGAGGTAACAATCAAAACCACATCCAAGACCGACGAGGGGGCCAGAAAGCTCCTCCGAGCTATCGGTTTGCCACTTAAGAAGGAGACTTCCAATGGCTAAGACGAGCATGCTTGTTAAATGGAGGAGGACTGACCCCAAGAGTATCCAATTTCATAACCGCTGCGCCATTTGTGGTCGACCCCGAGGTTACATGAGAAAGTTTGGAATGTGTCGGATTTGTTTTAGACAACTCGCTCACGAAGGACAATTACCAGGAGTAGTAAAGGTAAGCCACGCTTAAGGAGAATTATGCACGACCCAATTGCTGACATGCTAACTAGAATCCGTAACGCTTATATGAGTAGGCTTTCCTCGACTAGCGTTCCTTATTCCAAAGTAAAAGTGGAACTGGCTAAGCTGTTGCAAACTCGCGGCATGGTCGGGGAAGTTAGTGTCGATGACGCCACCCACCTTATTACGATCGCTCTTAAATACGACCAAGGAGAGCCGTCAATGATTCATCTCAAGCGTGTTAGTCGCCCCGGACTTCGTGTTTACGATCAGGCCAAAAACTTCCGCAAAGTCAGAAGTGGTCTCGGGATGATGGTCATCTCAACTAGCAAAGGGCTGATGAGTGGCGAGCAGGCCCGCAAGAGCAAACTTGGTGGCGAAGTGATCGCGGAGGTATGGTAAGATGAGCCGAATTGGAAAGCTAGCCATCCCAATCCCAGATGGAGTCAAGGTTGAAATCAGCGGTCACACTGTGACCATTACCGGCCCCAAAGGAGAGCTTAAGCAAACTTTTCTTAAACAAGTGGACTTTACAGCCGATAATGGGCAAATCGTGGTTACCCGAAAAACCGATGACGATAAGGCGGTCCACGGATTAACCAGAGCTTTACTAGCCAATATGGTTGAAGGCGTCACCACTGGGTTTACTAAGGACCTGGAGATGACCGGAATTGGTTACCGAGCTCAAGTCGAAGGTAGTGACCTAGTCATGGCGATTGGGTTCTCGCACCCAGTTAAGATCGAAGCCCCTGAGGGGATCCGGTTTAGTGTGATTGAAGGTAAGATCAAAGTCGAGGGAATCGACAAGGCTTTAGTTGGGCAAATCGCGGCTAATATCCGCAAGGTTCGTCCACCTGAACCCTACAAAGGTAAGGGAATTCACTACGTTGGTGAGTACATCCGCCGCAAAGCTGGTAAGACCGCTAAAGCAGCTGGTGCGACTGGGACCGGTGGTAAGTAACATGATCAAAACATATTCTAATAACCGAATAAAAAGACACATTAAGATCCGTTCTCAGATCATAGGTTCACATGAGCGTCCCCGTCTGGCCGTATTTAGGAGCTCAGCTCATATTTATGCTCAGCTCATTGATGATGACAAGGGCGTAACAATGGGGGCCGCTAGTGACTCCAAGATGACGGAGAAAATGACTAAATTGCAAAAGGCTGAGCTGGTCGGAACCGAGATCGCCAAGGTTGGTAAGGCCGCCAAGATCATTAAGGTAGTTTTTGACCGAGGCGGGTTTGCTTACCACGGACGTGTCAAAGCTGTGGCGGAAGGAGCTAGAAAAGGAGGGCTGGAGTTTTAATGGCATACCGTGACCGAGGTTACAATCAAGAGCCGAAGGAATTTGAAGAGAAAGTCGTCCAAGTCCACCGTGTCAGTAAAAAGACTAAGGGTGGTAATAGGATGGGTTTTTCCGTGGTTGTCGTGATCGGTGACAAAAAGGGTCGGGTCGGGGTGGGTCTAGGTAAAGCCGGAGACGTTCAGTCCTCAATCCAAAAAGGTGTTAGCTACGCCAAGAAACACCTGATCACTGTCCCGATGGTTGACGCTACGATTCCCCACGAAATATTAGTCAAGCTGGGGGCGGCTCGGGTCCTGCTAAAGCCAGCTTCGCCTGGAACTGGCGTAATAGCTGGTGGGGCCGTACGGGCGGTCGTCGAAGCAGCTGGGATCAAAGATATCCTCTCCAAAGTGCTAGGAACTAGTAATCAAGCTAGTAACGTCTACGCCACCTTGGAGGCTTTGAAGCAGTTGCGCTCTATCCCCGTAAAAAACTACGTTTCCGATCAGCCGAAAGAAGCGAAAGTTGCTAAGAAGCCTGCGGCCAAGCAACCAGTCGCCACAATAAAAAAAGTAGTGGAAAAGGCTAAAAAAGATGCAACTAAATAAATTACCCGCTCAAACCACTCGCTCAAACAAGATTGTTGGTCGGGGACACGGCAGCGGTAAAGGTAAAACCTCAGCTCGAGGCATGAACGGACAAAAGTCCAAAGAGTCGATTCAGCAAAGCTTCGAGGGAGGGCAACTTAGGATTATTAAACGTTTGCCTTTCAAGCGTGGTGTCGGTAATCCCGCTGGGGCCAACGCGCTAATCGTTAATGTCGGGGACCTCGCTAAATTTGCCAAGGGCGCGGAAATTAATGTTGATAGCTTGATCGCGTCTGGTCTAGTCTCAGCCGGAGATTCCAGAAGGCGTAAAATAAAGATACTGGGCAATGGTGAGATTGGTCTGGCCCTGATAGTCCAGCTCCCCACCAGTAAAGAAGCCGCCAAGAAAATAATCGCGGCCGGGGGTCAAGTCCTTGAAGATCGCCCAAGTTCTAACTAATATCTGGTCGGCTCCGGATTTACGTAAAAAAATACTTTTTACCGCCGGTGTTCTGCTAATCTTTCGAGTTATCAATTTCGTCCCGATCCCTGGAGTCGATATCGCCGGGCTCAAGAACTTGTTTGCGAGCAACCAAGTTTTGGGGCTTTTGGATATTTTCTCGGGGGGAACGCTGACTCATTTTTCAATTATCGCCCTTGGTCTAAATCCCTACATTAACGCGTCAATTATCATGCAGCTTATGACGATGATTTTCCCCAAGCTGGAAGAGCTTAGTAAAGAGGGGGATTTTGGTCGTCGTAAGATCAATCAGTACACCAGATATCTGACAGTTCCATTGGCCGGGGTTCAGGCTTACGGAGTGATCTTGTTTTTATCGCGAAGTCAGGGACTTATCCATATCAGCTCTCCACTGCAACTAGCCACCATGGTTGTGACCCTAACGGCGGGGACCATCTTTCTAATGTGGCTGGGAGAACTTGTTACTGAATCGGGGATTGGTAACGGTATTTCAACAATCATTTTCGCCGGTATCGTCGCTAGACTTCCAGTATCGGTGGGGCAAACGGCGACGGTTTTGGACGCTGAGAAACTGCTGAGCTACGGTTTACTGGCCGTGGCTGCGGTGGGCGTGATCGCCGCGGTGGTGTACGTTAACGAAGCCATGCGGATGATCCAAGTCCAGTATGCTAGGCGAGTCCGTCCCGACGGAACCACGGGAGAGGCGCAGTCTTCCTACCTCCCACTACGAGTTAATCAAGCCGGGGTGATCCCAATCATCTTTGCTTCCTCCCTCCTACTTATCCCCAACCTAGTGGCGACCTCACTATCATCAGTGGCGACGGGTGTGGTCTTGGCCGTGACCAAAAATGTAACGCTATTTTTGCAAAACCAGCTCTATTACGGAGCCCTCTACTTTTTCCTGACAGTTCTTTTTACTTTTTTCTACACCGCCGTCACTTTCAACCCCGATAAAATTGCTGATGAAATCAAAAAATACGGCGGATTTATTCCGGGTGTCCGGCCCGGCGCGCCGACGGCTAATTACCTAAACTTTATCCTGACTAGAATTACCGTCATCGGATCGTTGTTCCTGGGATCAGTGGCGGTGCTGCCATTTATCATGCAGTCTTTGACCGGGATCACCACGCTTATTATCGGCGGTACGGGACTTCTGATCGTAGTCTCGGTGGTGCTAGAGTCGATGAAGCAACTACAAAGTATGTTAGTGATGCGCCATTACGAAGGGTTTCTAAACTAGTGCTGGTGACGCTGTTTGGTGCACCTGGCACCGGTAAATCAACATACGCCAGGTATCTTTCCCAGAAATTAAATATCCCCTGGATCTCAACTGGGAATGTTTTTCGCGAAATTTCACAAACTGATCCTCGAATTAAATCAATTTTAGATTCTGGACAATTGCTACCCGACGTTGAAGTTGACGAAATTATTTTCCAAAAACTTGCCACAACCGATGGGAATTTTATTCTTGACGGATTTCCTAGAACCATCGGCCAAGCTGAAGTTTTTGCTAAATTTCTACAAGACCGTGGCTGGAAGATCGACCACGTTTTTCATTTATCAGTTCCAGTTGAGCTCGTGGTGGGTCGAATGTTAAGACGGGGTCGCGGGGATGACACCCCGGAGACAGTCAAGAAACGCTTCGAGGTATTCGAGTCCGAAACTCGGCCCGTCATAGCATTTTTCGAACGCCTGGGTAGTCAAGTGGGCGAGATCGACAACTCTGGATCAGTCGACGAGGTGAAGAGGAGACTAGATGATACATTTAAAGACTCCTGACGAGCTGAAACTTATGACCCGCGCTGGGGAGATCGCCGGCCAAGTTCTGGATCGTGTGATCGCCGCCGCCAAGCCTGGGGTTTCGACACTAGAACTTGACCAACTAGCCGAGAAGCTGATCTTAGCGGCAGGCGGGGAGTCCGGCTTTAAAACAGTCTCCAACTACGCTCACAGCATTTGCACCAACATCAATTCCCAGGTCGTACATGGTATTCCCAAAGACGTTTCGTTAAAAAATGGCGATATCCTCTCAATTGATCTGGGAGCGACTTACCAAGGTTGGCATTCTGACACTGCGATCACCATCCCGATTGGTGATGTTCCTCCCGTGACCAAACAGTTCTTATCGTCTGGCCAAAAAGCGCTTTACGCCGGAATAGCTCAGGCTAAAGTTGGAGGTAGGGTTGGAGATATCTCCTTCGCTATCGAGCAAGTTCTAGCCCAGGGTAAGTACGGGATCGTCGAGAGCCTGACTGGGCATGGGGTGGGGCGAGATTTGCACGAGGAGCCTCTCATCCCCAATCTGGGAGACGCGGGGACCGGTTTAACGCTTGAGGAGGGAATGGTCGTCGCGATTGAGCCGATCTATACCAACGGCAGTCCTGAGATATACCTGGAAGATGACGGTTGGACCATATCTTCGGAGAACGCCACCCTGGCCGGACTATTCGAACACACCGTCGCTATAACCTCAAGTGGCCCTAAAATTCTCACCAAAAGACCGACGGAAACTATCGCTTGACTGGCCAATTTACCTCTGGTAGAATGCCCCAAGTACATTGTTCAGACAATGGGATAAGTCCCTTACTCGCGACTTAGGTCGCGTTTCCGGTCTGAATGACCGTTTTTTATTTATAAATGAGCGAAGAAAACACCAACATTGATAGTGAGGCTGGATCGGCGGCACCTGCCTTCGACAGCAAGCAGGTTTTTGAAGTCGACGGAGTCGTCACTGAGTCTCTGCCCAACACTCTTTTTCGGGTAGAAATCCCGGGAGCTGAGGGAGAAGCCCCCAGAATGATCTTGGCCCACTTGGCTGGAAAACTGCGTAAGCACTACATTAGGATCATGCCAGGAGATAAGGTCAAGATCGAGATGACTCCGTACGACCCAAGCAAAGGCCGGATCACTTACAGGAATAGATAATATGAAAGTAACTTGTCAGATTACTGACTCCTTGCTTTCATTCGAGAGAATAATAAAAATATGAAAGTACAACCATCAGTTAGAACTAGGTGCAGCAGTTGCAAAATCATCAGACGCGAAGGCGTGCTGAGGGTGATTTGTATTAATCCTAGACATAAGCAGAGGCAAGGTTAATGGCTAGAATTGCAGGGGTCGATATCCCCGACCAAAAGAAAGTCTCCTTTTCCATCCGCTACATCTACGGAGTTGGCCCAACTAATGCTGATGTCATCCTGGCCCAAGCCAGCGTCGATCCGGCCACTCGGGTCAAGGATCTAACTGACGAGCAATTAGCCAAAATTCAAAAAGTTATCGAGGCTATGCCAGTCGAAGGTGAGCTAAGACGAACTGTTATCCAAAACATTAAACGCTTGGAAGAAATCGGATCATATCGTGGAAGTAGGCACCGCAAGAATCTGCCGTCTCGTGGGCAAAGAACCAAAAGTAATGCTCGGACCAAACGAGGTAAGAGGCTGACTATCGGAGCTATCAAAAAAGAAGTAGCCGCTAGAACTGCTGGAGCTACTCCGTCGGCACCCGCTGCCGGGAAGAAATAACATGTCAAAATTATTTGACGCCTTGCTATTGGAGTACCAAAAGTAATATGGCTAAAGCAATCAAAAAAGAAATTCCAAGCAACGGTCGGGTTTATGTCACGGCGACTTTCAATAATACTCTCGTGACCATCACTGATCCCAAAGGTAACGCCATCTCCACCGGTTCGGCTGGAGCCAGCGGATTCAAAGGAGCTAGAAAATCTACTCCTTACGCCGCCACGACTGCGGTGGAGCTCGTTGCTAGACGCGCCCTAGACCAAGGAGTGAGAGAAGTCGAGGTTTTCATTAAAGGTCCAGGATCGGGACGAGACGCCGCTCTTAGAGCTCTTAAATCAGCCGGTCTAAATATTACCGCGATTTCAGACGTCACTCCGATCCCCCATAACGGCCCCAGGCCCCGCAAAAGGAGACGTGTCTAATGGGTAGGTATACTGGTCCAAAAAGACGCTTATCTCGTCGTATCGGAATCCCCTTGTTTGGGAAAGACGAGAAGTTCATGAGCCTAAAAGGCGCCATTCCGCCAGGACAACATGGCGTTTCTAGACGTAAGCCGAGCGAATACGCCCTGCAGCTAAAAGAAAAGCAGAAAGCCAAGTGGATGTACGGTCTCTTGGAGCGACAATTCCGTCGTTATTTTGAAGAGGCCTCTCGGGTCAAAGGTGCGACTGGTGAGGCTTTACTCCAAAAGCTTGAAACAAGACTTGATAACGTGATCTTTAGACTAGGTATGGCCAAATCGAGGGGTCAGGCAAGACAATTTGTCACCCACGGTAAAGTCCAGGTTAACGGCAAGAAACTAGACATTCCTTCCTACCAAGTTCGAGCTGGGGAAGAAGTGACGTTAGTCGCCGATATGTTTGAAAACCCACAAGTCAAAGAAGCGCTGGAATTGGTCAAACCAGACGAACTTCCAAATTGGCTAAAACGAAAAGGAACTGTTGGTCGAGTGGAGAATATCCCGGGCCGGGAATCTATCACTACTCCCATCGACGAACAGCTCATTGTGGAGTTCTATAGCAGATAACACTGCAGCTGTCAGCTAAGGCTGACCTGTTTTGCCGGCAGTTGCCGGCCAGATCTTAAGGAGGTCTAAAAATGTTCGATAATGTAAAGCTAAGATACACTGCCCAAGACAAAAATCACGGAACGTTCGTGATTGAACCACTTCCCCAAGGGTACGGGATGACGATTGGTAACGGACTAAGAAGGGTGCTGATGAGCTCTCTTCCTGGGGCCGCTATCACTTCCGTCAAAATTCACGGCGCCACGCACGAGTTTTCTAGCCTGAAAGGCGTCAAAGAAGATATGGTGCAGTTTCTTTTGAACTTAAAGCGCGTCAGGATCAAGATGGACGGCAAGGACAAGGTAGTTCTTAAGTTGTCAGTCACCGGGCCAGGTGCGATTAAGGCCAAAGACATCGAGACTCCAGCTGGCGTCAAGATCGCCAATGGCGACGAGCACCTAGCTACCTTGGCCGACAAGAAAACCAAGCTTGAGGTTGAGCTGACGGTTGAGACCGGGACTGGTTACATGCCCGTAGAAGACCGCAAAGCTTCAGGCATTGGCGTTATCCCACTCGACGCGGTGTTCTCTCCAGTGTCTAGAGTTAACTACAACATCGAGGCGACTCGGGTTGGGCAATTTACCAACTTTGACAAGCTGACAATGGAAGTTCTAACTGACGGTACCATCGATCCAGAAGCAGCCATCAAATCGGCCGCGGAGATCCTAGTCGACGGGTTTAAGCTAATGGTCGAGCCGGCCAAACAAGGCGGCGAGGAAGTAGAAGAAAAGCCCAAGCGCGTTAAAGCGGCTTTTGATACTTCGGCCACGATCGAGGAGCTAGAACTCCCGACCAGAGTCAATAACGCCCTGCACGGCGCTGGGATCGAGACGATCCAAGATCTCTTGGACACCCCCTCAGAGAAGCTGAACACCATCAAAAACTTAGGGGCCAAGAGTGTCAAAGACATCAAAGAAAAACTTAGCGAAAAAGGACTAGTTAGCTAAGATGCGAAAACGGGTCTACGGCCGCAGATTATCTAGAGATACTAACGAACGCAAAGCGCTGTTTCGCTCGCTGGCAACCTCTCTTGTTCGTTACGGCCGGATCGACACCACTGAGGCCAAAGCCAAAGCGGTGCGCCCGTGGGTGGAGAAGCTTGTGACTAAGTCTAAGACTAACGACTTAAACTCAAGACGAAATCTCTTAGAGGAGATTCCCAATCCACTGATCATAGATAAACTGTTGGGAAGTATTGGACCACTTTTCGCCAAACGTCCGGGCGGGTATACTAGACTAATTCGTTTAGGTAACCGAATCGGGGACAACGCCCCGATGGTAAGAATCGAGTTCGTCGAAGAGATCAAAGAAGTCGTCACGGTCCCTAAAAAAACTAAGGTGGTTGCCCCGAAATCTCCTGCCAAGAAAACGGCCGCCTCCAAGAAATCTAGTGTCAAAAAGTCCATAACCAAATGAACAAAACATTAACCCGTCAAACTAAAACCCAATCCGGAGCTGATAAGAAAATCAGCTGGTTTATCATGGACGCCAAAGGGGAGATCCTGGGTCGTCTGGCCACCAAAGCCGCCCGGATCGTCATGGGCAAGGGCAAGCCGACCTACACTCCGGGGCATGATGCCGGTGATCACCTCATCATCATTAACGCCGCCGATGTGGCGGTAACTGGACGAAAAGAGTCGGACAAGCATTACTACCACCATTCCGGCTATCCCGGTGGTTTGAAGGACGCGAATCTAGCCAAACTCCGCTCCACATTCCCTGACCGCATCGTTAGGGAAGCTATCAAAGGGATGTTGCCAAAAAATAGAGCTGGAAGTCTGATGATTAAAAAATTACACATTTACGCCGGCGGCGAGCATGAGTTCGCCGACCGTTCTCCTGTGGAGGTGACCAATGGCTAAGGCAGTTGCACCTGTTACCGAAGTAGCAGAAGTTAAGACCGATAAGACGGATTTTTGGTTTGGCACCGGCCGGCGCAAGAGCTCGGTTGCTAGAGTCCGCATGACCTTGGGAGGCAAGGATCTAGTAGTTAACGATAAGCCAATCGCGGAATATTTCCCAGGCGTGCAGTCGAAGATTTCTTTCGAAGCCCCCCTTAAAGCAGTCGGCAGATTAGACACCGTTTCGGCAACCATCAAGACTAATGGCGGTGGTAAAAATTCTCAGCTGGGAGCAGTCGTGCACGGGATCGCTAGAGCTCTCGTGGCTTACGATGAGACACTTCGTCCAACCTTGTCTAGAGCAGGATACCTGAGACGTGACCCCAGAATGCGGGAGTCTAGACACTTCGGACTGATGGGTGCCAGAAAAGCCAAGTCGTCTCCAACTCGCTAAAACTGGACATCGTCCAAACAAGCGTTCACAATAATCTTATGTATGGTAAACGTCCTCTTTGGCAATGGGTTGTCATCTACGCTTTAATCGGGGCTGTCGTTTACGCGGGAGTTTACTACTTCCTACTACGTCCGAGCGGAACTACTACCACTTACCAACTCACTAAATAAGTTTCATATCTTCTGATCTAATGGTAGAATACCTGCGTAATTAATTTACTAGTTGATTACATTTTTTCGGGGTGTGGCGCAGCTAGTCAGCGCGCGCGGCTGGGGGCCGCGAGGTCGCCGGGGCGGAACCGGCCACCCCGACCATTGTTCATTAGATAAATTATCACGCCTGTTAGTTGTAAAAACTCTTATAACAATCCATAATAACTGTTAGAGGCTGCCGAATATCGGTGGCCGTTTTATTTTATAAAGGAGCAATATGGCAACACTAGACAAAGGCAAGTTAGAAGCAATCAGCATGGCGATGGGTCAGATCGAGAAGCAGTTTGGTAAAGGCTCGATCATGAAACTAGGCGAGTCCCAACAAAATAAAATGATCATTGATGTCATCCCAACCGGCTCGGTGGCACTAGATATTGCCCTAGGGGTCGGCGGACTACCCAAAGGCCGGATTGTTGAAATCTTCGGCCCGGAAGGATCGGGTAAGACGACTCTGGCCCTGCACGTCATTGCCGAGGCCCAAAAGCGGGGCGGGGTGGCAGCTTTTGTTGACGCCGAGCATGCCCTGGACGCTAGTTACGCCAAGAAGATCGGGGTCGATATTAATGAGCTCCTACTCTCCCAGCCGGATACCGGTGAACAAGCCTTGGAAATTGTTGAGACGTTGGTCAGAAGCGGAGCATTGGATGTGATCGTGATTGACTCGGTGGCCGCTTTGACCCCACGCGCTGAGATCGAGGGCGAGATGGGAGATTCGCATATGGGTCTGCAAGCCAGACTGATGAGCCAAGCACTACGTAAACTGACCTCGGCTATTTCCAAGTCAAATGCCCTAGTGATCTTCACCAACCAACTGCGGGAAAAAATCGGTATTATGTTCGGTAATCCTGAAACTACCCCAGGAGGTCGGGCACTTAAGTTTTACTCCTCAGTCCGACTAGACGTGCGCCGGATCGATTCCATCAAAGACGGCGACCGCATTGTTGGCAATAGAACCCGGGCCAAGGTCGTCAAAAATAAAGTCGCCGCCCCTTTTAGGATTGCTGAGTTCGACATCATGTATAACGAGGGGATCAGCCGAGTTGGGTCGATCATTGATGTCGCTGTTGAAGCCGGGGTGTTGCAAAAAACCGGCGCTTGGTTTAGTTACAAAGACGAGAAGATTTCCCAAGGACGTGAAGCGGCCAAGGAGTATCTAAAAGAGCACCCCAAAGTGGCTGCCGAGATCGAAAAAGAAGCCAAAGAAATTCTTTTGTCAGGTAAGCCAATCTTGGAAGTGGGTATGGATGAAGATAAGGCCGAGCCAGAAGACGACGTAGTCGCGGAGTAGTTTTCTTTGATCATTACTGATATCCGTCCCCAAGCCAAGGATCCCTTACGGGAGAATGTTTACCTCGATGGCAAGTTTGGTTTTGGTATCGCCGCTGAGTCGAGATTTGAAAACCGTCTTAAGATTGGACAAAATCTAATCGAGGCGGAAGTCCGCTCATTAGTTTCGGGGGACCAAGTGTCCAAGCTGTTATTTTCGGCCCAGAATTTCCTGTCCTATCGTCCCAGATCAGTAAAGGAAGTCCGGGACAATCTCACCAACAAACTAGACCGAGGTGACTACGTCGATCCCGCCAAGATCCTTAGCGAGGTGGTGGTTAAGCTTACCCAGATGAAACTTCTGAGTGACCTGGAATTTGCCCGGTGGTGGGTTGAGCAAAGAAAAAAATTTAAGCCTAGAGGCGAGCGGATGCTTCGGAGCGAGCTTCATGCCAAAGGCGTACCCCGAGATATTATTGACGAGCTGTTTTTTGCCTATGAAACGCCAGCCTCGGAAATTGAGAAGTTGGCAGCGAAGAAAGCCGTTTCCTACGCCAAACTTCCTAGGCAAGAGTTTCAAACTAAACTTAGTAATTTCTTGGCTCGTAAAGGTTACGACTGGGACGAGATCCAAGGCGTCGTTGACAGGTTTACCAGGGAAAGATAGAATGTAGCTGCCCCGATTCGGGGCTTTATATGAGGAAACAAACCAATGTCAGAAATAGTCACAATTGTCGCCGCAGTCGCGGCTTTAGCGGCTGTAGCCGGTAGCGGTTACTTTTATCTTTATTTCCAGAAACTAACCAAAAAATTAGACAAGCTTGGAGCAGCTCCTAAAGTGGTCGCCGCGACTGTTAACCCAGCTGCCGCCAAAACTCTGGATGACGCCAAAGCCGAATCTGCCAGGATGCTAGATCTAGCCAAAGTCGAAGCGGCTAAACTTCGTACCCAAGCCGAAGAAGACGGACGACGCATCCGCGGCGAGGCCAGGGCCCATGAACAAAGAACTAGAGAGCGCGAGATCAATATCGACCGCAAGCTAGGTTCCATTGAGGAGCGCGAAAAGTCCCTGCAGGTAAAATTCGACGAATTAGTCACTAAGACAGAAGACGTTGAGAAGATCAAAGTCGAGCAGATGGCCAAACTCGAGCGCGCGGCCGGACTGAGTCGCGACGAGGCCAGGAAACTACTGATGGATGGACTCGAGAACCGACTCAAAGAAGATATCGCTAAGAAAATTAAAGACGCTGAAGCTACAGCCAAAGAGACTGCCGATGAAAAAGGTCGGGAAATTTTAGTGGGGGCGATGCAGCGTATGGCCACCGACTACGTTCCAGAGTACACTGTCAGCCGAGTCAAGCTCCCAGCTGAGGATATGAAGGCTAGGATTATTGGACGAGAAGGCCGTAATATTCAGGCCTTTGAGAAAGCGACTGGAGTCGACGTTGATTTGGACGAGTCGCCGGGTGAAGTCCAGCTGTCTTGCTTCGACGGGGTCCGTCGGGAGATCGCTCGTGTTTCTTTGGAGAGACTCATTGCCGACGGACGAATCCAGCCGGCCAAGATCGAAGAGATCGTGGCTCACACTCAAAAAGATATTGAGAAACTCATGTTCACTGAAGGTGAGCGCTTAGTGCGCGAAGTCGGCGTGTTGACTCTTCCGCAAGACTTGGTCGCCCAGCTCGGACGTTTCAAGTACCGCTTTAGTTACGGCCAAAACATGATCTTGCACACCTTGGAAGAAACCAAGATTGCGACCGTTATCGCCCAAGAAATTGGCGCCGATGTTCAGACTGTCAAACTAGGGGCGTTGATGCACGATATCGGTAAGACCATGACGGCTGAAGCTGAAGGGACGCATATCCAGTTGGGAGTTGATATCGCGAAGAGATTTAACATGCCAGAAAAAGTCGTCAACATCATCGCCGAGCACCACGAGGACAAGCCCTTTAGCTCAATTGAGTCAATCATCGTTTGGATCGCTGACGCTATCTCGGGGTCGAGGCCGGGAGCTAGACACGAGCATGTTGAGGACTACATTAAAAGGATCCAAGGACTCGAAAATATCGCCAATTCCTTCAAAGGAGTGGAGAAGAGCTTCGCCATCTCCGCTGGGCGTGAGGTCAGAGTGATCGTCATCCCAACCGAAATTGATGACGCGACTATGACTAAGCTGGCGAATGATATCGCGACCAAGATTCACGATAGTATGGTTTATCCAGGTCAAGTCAAAGTCACAGTGATCCGCGAAAACCGGGCCGTGGCGATTGCGAAATAGTGGTTAATTTGCTTGCTAGATCGTTAAATGCTACATTGAAGCTACCATGCTAAAGACCGATATCTCAGAACAAGTTGCCCGTGAGGCCAAATTAACCAAAAAAGCGGCCAAGGAAGCGGTTGATGCGGTTTTTAACGAGGTCAGTAAATCATTAGCCAAAGGCGACAAGGTTGTTTTCTCGGGCTTTGGGACCTTTGTCATTAGGACCAGACGGGCCCGTCACGGACGCAACCCTAAGACTGGTCAAGGAATGCAACTTCCAGCCATGAAAACTGTCGGCTTCGTCGCCAGTAAATCACTAAAAAAGCTCGTCAAATAGCTATGCTCTCCGAGCACCACCCCCGTTTTCATTTCAACTCTCTAAAAAACGCCTGGGTTGGGATCTTAACGTCCTTGTCGACGCAGCGTAATTTCAGACTAGAGATCATCCTTGGTCTAATCGCCTTATTTTTGGCCTACGTTTTAGAATTTACCCTGACCAAATTTGTGATCGTAATTGGTACCATTTTGCTGGTACTCAGTTTTGAGATGTTTAACACCGCCCTTGAAGCGCTCATCGACTCGGTGCATGTCGAGCACCACCCCCTAGCCAAACTTTCCAAAGACGCCTCGGCCGGGGCGGTTCTCATCATCACCCTTCTGGCTGGGATCGTGGGACTTTATCTCTACCTCCCGGCTTTCCTCGCGCTTTACTACTAAACATGGAAAAAATAATCGTTATTACCGGTC
The DNA here is from genome assembly GCA_038228785.1 of Patescibacteria group bacterium. Lineage (GTDB taxonomy): Bacteria > Patescibacteriota > Microgenomatia > Woykebacterales > JBBROZ01 > JBBROZ01. Next base: position 12,165 of record JBBROZ010000003.1, on the reverse strand, counting down.
CAACGGGAGTTGGAAAAACTGAATTGGCTCTAAAACTGGCTCGGAAATTAGGCGCTGAGATTGTTTCAGCCGATTCAAGGCAAGTCTATCAGGGGATGGACATTGGAACTGCCAAGCCAACTATTCTAGAACAAAGTAAAGTTAAACATCACCTCCTTGACCTGGTCGCCCCTGACGAGCCCTTTAGCCTAGCGACTTACCAAGCCCTGGCCTACGATGCCATCGACAGAATTCTTATGTCTGGTTCCAAGCCGCTGGTGGTTGGCGGGACTGGTCTTTACATCCAAGCATTGGTTGACGGCCTTAAGATTCCTCACCTCCCTCCTGATCTCCTATTAAGATCACAGTTAGAAAAGTTAGAAGTCCCCGAGCTGGTCCGGCGTCTAGAGGCCATCGATCCTGATAGCGTCAAGGCAATTCCGCCCACCAACAAAAGACGTCTCATCCGGGCTATTGAGGTTAGTGAGCTGAGTGGGCAGCCCTTTTCTGTCATCGGACGCCTTTATCATCGTCGCTACGAGAGCTTGCAAATCGGTTTGACTGCTCCCAGAGAGGAGCTTTATCGTCGGGCCGACGAGCGGGTGGATGAGTGGTTGAAGCAGGGGTGGCTTGGTGAGGTTAAAGATCTAAAATCTCGTTTTCCAGACAACCTGCCGTCTATGAGCAGCCTTGGTTATCGACAAATGGGGATGTTCCTAGACGGTAAAATATCCCTGCCTGAAGCGACCAAGCGGGTCAAGTTCGACATTCATGGGTACATCCGCCGCCAAATGACCTGGTTTCGCCGTGACGGAAGAATTTACTGGTTTGACACGATGATTCCAAACTGGGAGTCTGACGTAGAAAAGCAGATCTCGTCCTGGTATGCTAAGAGTGATGAGCACCAGTAGTCGCCAGCTAGCTTTAGCAGTTTTTGCCATACTTTTGGTGATGTTTTTGTACCTCGAGCGGGGAGCGTTAGCTCCATTCGCCTTAGCCGGGGTATTTGCCTTCATTTTAAACCCGGTCGTGACAGCTCTTGATAAGCACTTCAAACTCCACAAGACTTTAGCGATATTTATTATTTACGTTTTATTGTTCGCGGCCTTCGGCTTCCTACTTAGTTGGATCGGGGGGAAGCTCTTGACCGAAGCCAGGCAAATTACCGAGGGTAACACGATTGATACGACGGCCCAACAAGCTATTGACGCACTGCCTAACTGGACATTAGCCGGGCAAGATGTCGGTCTGAAAGTTGCCGCGCAACAACTGCTGGAGTCTTTGCGGGGTGGGGCGGCTAGTTACCAGTCGCGCGCCTTGCCGTTTTTCTCGGGAGCACTTCGTGAGGCTATCAGTATCTTGGTATTTTTCCTAGCAGGATTTTATCTGCTAAGAGATGGGCACAAGATGCGCAATTATCTGCTCAAAATGTTCCCAGAGCGCCACCATGACGACTTCCGAACAATTTGGGGACGGGTCAATGTTATTTTGGGCAACTACCTCCGGGGACAACTGATACTAATCGCTCTTATGAGCGTAGCGTCATTTATAGTCCTTGAGACATTGGGAGTTCGCTACGCGCTTATTCTGGCTATAATGACTGGTTTTCTTGAGATCATCCCTTACGTTGGCCCGATCACCGCCGGGGGGATTGCGACCGCGACTGCTTTTCTAACTGGCCAAAACCGTTTCGAGCTAGATCCTGGCACTCTAGCCATCGTTATCGTCGTTAGTTATTTTGTCTTGCGCCAACTTGAAGATTACTTCGTCATCCCACATCTTTATGCTAGGTTGACCAAACTGCATCCGATCATGGTGATCTTCGTCGTTTTGGCCGGTGGGCATTTGTTTGGAATTCTAGGACTGATCTTATCCGTCCCGGTGGCTGCTTCCCTTAAAGTTGTATTAGAGTATTTGTTAGAGAAAGGTTAAGATACGTCTATGAGGGTACTGCTGGTCTTATTATTGGTTATGTCACTAGCGGTCTTGCCACTTACGTCTCCTGTTCTGGCCGCCACCAATTCCGGACCGCTCGGGTTTTCATTAAATTTCCTCTCCAACCTGCGAGATAATATTCAGCTAAGTTTAACTTTTGATAACAAGGAAAAGGCTAAGTTAGAGACTAGTCTGGCTAAAGCCAAATTGGACCAAGTCAGCGGTTTAACAGGCAGTGTCGACTCCGGCCCGGCTTTGGCTGAGTACAGCCATCATTTAGAGAAAGCCGTTAGTATTGTGTCGAAACTAGGCCCGTCGGCTCAGGCCGAGGTTAACACTGGGATCGCTAGTCTGATCCAAAACTCGACCCCAGTGATAGCGGCTGAAGCCAACAAGAAAACTCTAACTCAAGATCTATCCAAAGCTGTCGCGACCAACCAATGGGCCGCCGGACAGATCACCAATACGCCCAACTTGTCCAAATCCGCTACCACCACTCCAACTCCAGTCACGACGCCAACTCCCACCTCCTCAGCTCTTAAGAATGCGATCGAGGCTCAAACCAAATCGGTTCAGGCCACGGCCCAACAAGTCGCCGACTCCGTTAAACCAGCTCCAGTTACGCCCCCAGCTCGGAGCGCGCATGTTCCAATTTTGATGTATCACTACGTCCGAGTGGTCGATGCTAGTAAAGATCCGCTCGGATTTGCCCTCTCGGTTACCCCGACTGATCTAGAGAACCAGGCCGCCTACCTCGAGGCCAATGGCTATCACACCATTAATCCGGCGCAATTGGTAGCCGCTCTAAAATCAGGCGCCGCACTTCCCAGTAAGCCAATTATTCTAACTTTTGACGATTCTTACCGTGACTTTTATACCGCCGCTTTTCCGATCTTACAACGACACCACCTGATCGCAACCAATTATGTGGTCTCTGAATACGTGACCAACTCTTACCCCGCTTATATGACGACCGATATGGTCAAAGCGATCGACAAGGCGGGTATGAACGTGGCCGCTCACACCAAGACGCATGTAGACCTGACGCGTCAGAGCTTAGCCGAGGCCTTAAATCAGATCAAAGGTTCTAAAACTACGCTGGAGGCGATGATTGGCAAACCGGTATTAGATTTCGCTTATCCTTATGGGGCTTTCAATGCTGCTGTGGCGGGACTGGTGGCCCAGGCCGGATTTTCCGATGCCAGGACCACTCTTTACGCTACGGTCCATTCAGCAGGTAATATGTTTACGATGGGCACTGTTAGAATTAGTGGTGGAGACGGGGTAGGAACCTTTGCCAATAAGGTGAGTCAATGAAAATATATTTTTTAATTAGCGGAATTTTAATAATAGGTATAGCTACAGCTGGCTTAGGGGTAGTTTCGGAAATGAGAAATCCGCAGATTCTACCAGACTCCCCGTTTTATAACGCCAAGTTGTTCCTAGAAAATTTTGCGATTTCCCTAGCCCCCTCGCCTGCTCAAAAAGTAGATCTTAGTTTGAAACTAGCCAGAGAGCGCTTGGCGGAAGCCGCCAAATTGGTCGAGGCGGGCGAATCCTGGCGCATGCCGGATAGTTTTCAGCCGATGCGCTCGCTTTTATTGCAAGCTAGTGATTACGCCAATAGCCCCTCCGCAACAACGGAGCAGATTTCCTTAGATCAAAAAGTCTCGGCCGCGGTAATTATGATCCAAAGTAAGCTTTATGATCTTAAGGCCCGTACTCCGGATCCCAACCAGGACTCTTTAGCGCTTAATATCGCAGTTAGTGACGGATTGGCAGAAGCTAATATTGCCAAATCGCACTTTCTTAGCGTCTCCAGCCTAGGACACGGTAATCTGGCCCAAGGCGACCAGTCGGCGGTTCTTGGAGCCTCTGATGCCAAAATGGATTACTCACCTTGGATCGGACTAGCGGCTATTCTTTTGATTCCAGTCGCCGTTTTCCTCCCTCATCTAATGCGTCGCTCCAAGCGGCGTCCCAAGTCTTAGACCTATAGTTGAAAACAGCCTCAAATTATGTTAAAATATCCCTGTTCAAGTGAGATCGGACGGTCGCACCTAATCGGTGAGGAAAGTCCAGGCAGCATTGAGCATGGTGCGGGTCGTAAGGCCCGACGGGAAATCCGCTTGTGAGCCGCAAGGCTACGGGTCCTGAATTAACAGGTCTCGAGAGTAACAGTGACGATGCCCCGCAAGGGGAGTGAAACGGATAATCCACCCAGCTGCAATCTCCGAATGCACCGCAAACGTAGCTCTACTAGGTGCTAAGACGAGAGCATCCACCGCAAGGTGGGAAGTTGGACCATTAAACGTCTGACTTAGAGAGATGACCGACTAAAACAGAACCTGGCTTACGGGTCTCGCTTGAACACTGGAAGCCCTCACCGCAAGGTGGGGGTTTCTTTTTTGGTTTCTTATCTGGTAATATCGAACCCTATGAATGATATTGAACGAAGTTTAGTACTGATCAAACCAGACGGTGTTCAGCGCGCCGTGGCTGGGGAGATCATCACCCGCTTCGAAAAGGCCGGACTTAAGATTGTCGGAGCCAAAATGGTTTGGGTTGATGGGGATTTCAGTAAGCGTCACTACGCTGAACATCTGGATAAACCTTTCTACAAAGATTTGGAATCTCTAATTACTGAAGGCCCCATCTTAGCTATGGTAATAGAAGGTCGGGGAGTCATTGCGGTCGTTAGAAAAATGGTCGGTCCCACCAAACCTGAAGAAGCCGCGCCTGGGACAATCCGGGGAGATTTAGCTCATAATTTAGGTGACGGAAGAAATCTCATTCACGCATCGGCCCACTCTCAGGACGCTGAAAAAGAGATTAGCCTTTGGTTTTCCAAAGAAGAGATCCACTCCTACAAGCGCGCCGACGAGCGTCATACGCAGTACCAGTAAGCTTGCCAGCTTAGATCAATTGTCCCATAATTTAATTTAAGATGCTTGCTAAGGTTACCTCAGGAGCGACAATTGGCCTGGAGGCCAAAGTTATTACCGTTGAGGTTGATATCGCAGCGGCCGGATTACCGTCTTTTACGATTGTGGGACTGCCTGATAAGGCAGTTGATGAGAGTAAAGAGCGGGTTAGGTCAGCCATAAAAAATTCCGGAGCCGATTTTCCAGCCAAACGCATTACCGTCAACCTAGCCCCGGCGGATTTGCCCAAAGAAGGCCCATCTTATGATCTCCCTATCGCACTAGGTATTTTGGCGGCCTCAGGACAGCTGGTGGCTGATTTCTCGGGCAAACTTATTTTCGGTGAGCTATCCCTAGACGGAGGAGTTCGTCCAGTGGCCGGAAGCTTATCCCTGACCCTACTAGCCAAAGAAAAGAAAATCAAAGAAGTGTTCTTGCCGGAGGGGTGCAGTTTGGAAGCGGCGGTAGTTCCGGGCTTGAATATATTTCCGGTGCTGTCACTACAACAGCTGTTCTATCATCTTTCCGGCCGCCAGCCAATCGTTGTAACCCCTTACCAAAATCCGACTAAACTTTTCGATAAGAACCAAACCTATGAGTTTGATATGAAAGATATTCGAGGCCAGGAGCAAGTCAAGCGGGCTCTGGAGATAGCGGCGGCTGGTGGACATAACATTTTGCTGTCTGGGCCTCCAGGAGCTGGCAAGACTCTCTTGGCAAGAACTTTGCCTTCGATTCTCCCTAAGCTAACCTTGGATGAGTCCCTTGAGATAACCAAGATTTACTCGGTGGCTGGTTTGACGTCTGGGGGAGACGGGATCATCGCTACTAGGCCTTTTCGTTCGCCCCACCACACCGCTTCCCCGATTGGTCTAGTGGGAGGAGGTACTAAACCCCAACCTGGCGAGGTCAGTTTGGCGCACCGCGGGGTTTTGCATCTAGACGAACTGCCGGAATTTCCAAGATCGGTTCTAGAATCCTTGCGCCAGCCCTTGGAAGACGGCCGGATCACGGTTAGCCGGGCCCAAGGATCGGTTACTTACCCGGCCAAGTTTATTATGGTGGGATCTATGAACCCGTGTCCATGTGGATACCTTGGGGATACCAAACGGATGTGTATATGTACCCCGTCACAGATTGCTCGTTACAGTAAAAGAATTTCCGGACCAATCTTGGATCGGATCGATCTCCACCTCAGCGTTCCCGCCGTCGAGCATGATAAATTAACCGCAGAGACAGAGGCGGAGGAATCGATCTTAATCAGACGCCGGGTCCAAAAAGCGCGTGAAATCCAACAAAAAAGATTAGCCAAAACTAAGTTCAAGTCGAATGCTGAGATCAGTTCAGCTCAAGTGAAGATCGATTGTCGATTGAATCCTGAGTCCAGAGAACTTATTAAAGGCGCCGTCACTAGGCTTAATTTGTCGGCTAGGTCATTTTTCCGAGTTCTCAAGGTCGCTCGGACTATCGCCGATCTGACAGGAGAAAAAGATATCCAAACCAGCCATTTAGCTGAAGCTTTGCAATACCGTCCGCGAGCGGAGTCTATTTGATCCTCTCAGCTTGACAGGACAACCAGGCCAGACGATACTTTAATCACACTTATGAAACTTCCTTTTCAGATAAAGCCAAGTCACTATGTTCTCGGGGGAGTCGTCCTAGTTTTGTTGATGGCCGCTGGTTACTACAATTCTTTCGTGACCAAAGTTAATGGCATCGACGGTCAGTGGAAGCAGGTCGAAGTCCAATACCAGCGCCGGTTCGACCTCATCCCCAACCTCGTCGAGTCAGTCAAAGGAATTCAAAAGCAAGAGCAGGTAGTTTTTGGGGCTGTTAACGATGCCAGAACTGCTTATGCTGGCGCCAAAACTCCTGCCGATAAGGTCGTCGCGGCTAATCAGCTGGAAGGTTCCTTATCAAGACTGATCGCGGTGTTTGAGAACTACCCGCAGATTAAAAGTGATCAGGCGGTACTTCGTCTCATGGACGAGCTGTCGGGCACAGAAAACCGAATCTCAGTCGAGCGGCGCCGTTACAATGAGTTGGTTCAGTCTTATAACACCTCAATTAGCGTAATTCCCGGTCGTCTGTTCGCCGGTATCTTTGGTTACAATGTGCGCGAATACTTCAAAACTGTGACTGGTTCTGACACCCCGCCTCAAGTCAAATTCTAATGCCCCCAAAATTGTTAGGTTTTTTTGTCGGCTTAATACCCGTCTTATTTATTTCGAGTTTCACTTGGGCTAGTCATATTTCAGCCCCCTCGGGACACCTCAACGATTTCGCTGGAGTTCTAACTGCTGTGCAGAAATCTGCTCTCGAGTCTAAATTAACCGATTACCAAACTAAAACAACCAACGAAATCGCCGTCGCCTTTGTAAAAAATCTTAACGGCGGGGAGATTAATGATTTTGCTGTGAGGGTATTCGAGGAGTGGAAAATTGGTAAGAAAGGTCGGGACAATGGTGTTTTGTTCTTGGCCGCCGTGGAGGACAGAAAAATACGCATTGAAGTCGGGTACGGACTAGAGGGAAGCCTGACTGATGGACGGGCCGGAGAAATTATTAGAGGTCAGATTGCTCCAAAATTCAAGCAAAATGACTATTTTAGCGGAACAGACTCCGGTCTATCCGCTATCATGGCCTCCCTGGATGGAAATTACACTTCAACTGGCGCAAATAACGGCCCCACCGAAAAAATCTGGAACTTCTTTACCGGGTTCATTTCGATCTTTGGCGAGTTGGGAATAATACTGACTTTGTTGCTAATTGTTACCCCGCTAGTGTATCTTGGATCATTTTTAGCTCGGACGAAGAGTATTTGGATGGGTGGGCTAATTGGATCGGGAGCGGGTTTGATATTTGGTCTCATATCAGGATTGGTCCTGGTCACTGCCGCTCTAGTAATAATCTTAGGAGTCTTAGGATTGTTCTTAGATTGGTTGTTATCTCGAAATTACCAGAAACTTAAAGATTCGGGTAAGCCCACCAATTGGTGGAATTCGGGCGGAGGTTTTTGGATGGGCGGGGGTAGCGGAGGAGGAGACAACGGCTTTGGAGGTTTTGGTGGTGGGGGTTCAGGTGGGGGTGGGTCCAGCGGAAGCTGGTAAAAACGAAAAACCCCGGGCAATCGGGGCTTTTCTCAAGTGTACACTTAGAAAATGAGGTTACTTTTCGAGCTTCGCGAGAAAAGCTGAGGTGCGGAGCGAAGCGAACAAGAATCCTCTACTTAGCGGCTCCGATCTTGTACATTCCGGTACCACAAGTCGGGCACTTTCCTTTTTGGGCTGGCTTACCGTTCTTCATGGTCACGGCTTCAGCGTTCGGGTCTTCGCGCATCTCGCGACATTTAACACAATACATGGCTGTCAATTAAATCACCCCCTTTAACTTAATCCAAGCGGCTTTAAGGCGCCGGAAGTAATAGTTAAACTTACGATAAATTCTAAGATAACGGCCACTGCGACGAGGCTTCCGACTTTAATCAAATCTCTTTTCAGGTGGGTACTCCCAAGCGGCTGTTTTACTTCCCGGGGCGCGGGCTGGTGATCTGGTAGGGAGACCGTTGGGGCCTCAGCTATAACTGGCTGGTTGGGGGCTGCTTCTTTTAGCACCCCGTCGCGTAAGCGGAGTTGTCGACGGAGATCGGCGATGACTTTTTGTTCCCGGGTTTTTCTAGGCATACCTATATTTTACCCTGAAGCTAGCCTAGCTTCAAATAGGCTTGTCAATGTGGGCCGTAACGTCTTACAATGAGTAGAGATGATACTCGAAAGAATTTCCGCTTGGTTTAAGAAATTAACGACCCTACGCGGGCGAGCCGCAGTTAAAGCCTACTCCGTGGTCGGGGCGGGTTTGCTTGGATTAGGAGCGCTGCTATCCTTGGCTTACAACTACATTTATCTCCCTCACTTCACTCTTCAGCCCGGTTTTTCCGCTTCGAGCTCCGCTCAAGTAAGAGCCCCCCAGGAGGCCAGAGATGTTCCAGGGCCGATCAATGGAATGCTCTTTACGGCCACTGAGGCTAAGGCTTGGCAGAACCGCAAACCTCTCGCCGTCATCATTGAAAACCATTTCGACTCTCGTCCCCAATCGGGTTTAGCAGGCGCTGACGTGGTCTATGAGGCTTTGGCGGAAGGTGGGATCACTAGATACCTCGCGATGTATCTGACTAATCCTGCCAATGTCAGCTTAGGTCCGATCCGTTCAGTCAGAACTTATTTTTTGGATTGGTTGGAGGAGTATGACGGTCTAGCCGCGCACGTCGGGGGCAATATGGACGCCTTGGATCGTATCGCTCCAGAACGTGTCAAAGATCTGGATCAGTTTGGTCTTGGGAACCCCACCTACGGACGAACTACGGATCGTCTCGCCCCTCATAACGTTTACACTTCCACCGATCTATTATGGAAAGCCGCTGATAAGAAGGGTTTTACCGGAAGCTCTAGTTTCCACAATTGGCCCTTTAAGACTGAAGCCACACCCTCAGCCCGACCCTCCAATCAAACGCTACGCTTAGGATTCTTAGGTGACGTAAGCTACAAAGTAGCCTGGACTTACTCCCAAGCGACTAATACCTACCTCAGAAGCGTGGGCGGAGCTGACGCGGTTGACGCTAACGCTAACACGCGGATCTCGGCCAAAACCATCATCGTCGAGGTCGTCCCAATGCAAACCGGGGTCACCAGAATCGGTGAACAAACAATCATCATGAGTGACACCGGAGCTGGTAAAGCCAAGATCTTCCAAGACGGAGTTGAGACCGACGCTACGTGGACCAAGAAAACCAGGACTGAGCGCACCACATTCTGGGACGCCCAGGAAAAAGAAATACCAATCAATAGAGGCTCGATTTGGATTGAGGTAGTCCCGCCCGGCTCACCAATCGATTTTTAATCTGCCCGGAAAGAAGGTTCATGCTTCAAGAAATATTCCTGTCCAAAGTCCGCGTCAAACTGCTCCAGCTCTTTTTTGCCCAGCCTGACAATATTTATTATGTCAGGGAAATTGTTCGGGCTATCGGGGAGCAAATAAACGCCGTTCGCGCCGAGCTAACCCGCATGGAGAAGATCGGCTTACTTAGCTCCGAGTGGCGGGCTAATCGCAAGTATTACGCTATCAAAAAAGATTACATCTTTTACGATGAGCTACTGCGTCTGGTTAATAAAACTACCGGGATGGGTGGAAATATCGTCCGTGACCGAGTGAGACTAGGTAAGATCAAATACGCTATGCTAAGTGGCGGTTACGTGCGAGGACTTAAGCCCGGTCCTAACGACGTGGAGCTACTTTTGGTCGGGGTAGTCGTCTTACCGCAATTATCGCTTATCGTTAAAGAAGAGGAGTCCAAGCTGGGCCGGGAAATAAACTATTCGGTAATGAGCGAAGATGAATATCAGTTCCGCAAAACCCGTCGTGACCCATTCATCATTGGAATTCTCGAGAAGCCTAGGGTGATGCTGATTGGCGACGAGATGGAAATGCTGGGATAAATTCTCCTGCCCCCTTATAATTGATATATGCGTAAACCTCGTAAGTTTTTCTTATTTATTATTCTTTTGACGCTTCTCGCGGCCTTTGTTGATTGGCCGAGGGTCCCTATCAAATTCCAAGCTGGGAGTTTCAAAGTTGACATCGTGATCCCAGCCTCCAAGCTGGATCTGGATATTTTCGGAACTAGGGTCAGGCGGGATCTTGATATCAAACAAGGGCTAGATCTAAGTGGTGGGACCCAGCTGACACTGCAGGTCGATATGACCAAAGTAGACTCGAAAGATCAGCAGTCGGCACTTGATTCAGATGTAGAAGTTATTCGTCGACGCGTAGATCAATACGGGGTTTCTGAGCCCGTAATTCAACCTAGTAAGATTGGTAATGACTACCGCATCATAGTTGAGTTGCCAGGAGTTAAAGACATTAATGATGCGGTAAATCTGGTTGGAACTACGGCTGAGTTAGAAATAAGGGAAATTAGTGACCCCGCTAAAATAGTAAGTTACCCTGATATTCCATATGATGCTACTAAGGATATCGGTTTGACCGGAGGAGATCTTATTTCGGCTAAGGTTGGTGCAGGGAAGAACAATTGTGGCAGAGGCGAGTACTGCATTCTATTTAGTTTATCGGACCACGGTTCCGAGTTGTTCTCACAGTTGACCGGAAGAGCTGCCGCCAAACAACCTCCTTTCAATATAGTTCCAATATTCCTAGATAAAAAAACGATCTCCGCTCCATCAGTAGAGGGAAAGATCGATGGAAAAGAGGTCCAAATTAATGGAGCTTTCACCGCTAGCGAGGCTAAACGTTTGGCAACACTTCTAAATGCTGGAGCTTTAAAAGCTCCAATTAAAATCGCTGAACAACGGACTATCGGCGCGACGCTTGGTCAGCAACCGGTCCAACGAAGTCTGATGGCCGGATTACTTGGTTTATTAGTTATCGCTTTATTCATGATTGGCTATTACGGCAGATACGGGATCCTAGCAACAGTCGCGTTAGGTATCTATACCCTTTTGGTCCTGGCCATTTTTAAATTAATTCCGGTTACACTGACTCTGGCGGGGATCGCCGGTTTCATCTTGTCAGTTGGTATGGCGGTTGATGCCAACATTCTTATATTCGAGCGCATGAGAGAGGAACTACGAGCTGGTAAACACAAAGATGTTGCTACCGAGCTTGGGTTCAACCGGGCCTGGAGCTCAATCAGAGATAGTAACGTCGCCACGATCGTTACCTCACTCATACTTATCTATACGACCACCGGCCTTGTTCGGGGATTCGCCATAACTCTTCTGATCGGGGTGGCCGTATCGATGTTCACAGCTATCGTGGTCACTAGAACACTTCTAAGGATGTTTCTTAAATACTAATGACTAACCAACACAACTCTACCAGCGGCCGGCCTTCCCAGCGCTACTATATAAATCAGCTACGTAAAGTCTTTGCTGAACGCGAAAAAGATATCCGAGCTCGGGTCCGGGCTAATCACCGTCCGCATTTAGATTTCTTGGAGACCCGGGGAATCACGCTTGAGAACTTGCGTGATGTCAGCGCGCGCAAAGTCGCCACCGGAGCATTGGCCGGAGCGATGGTGCTAACCCCGATTTCTGGTATGGCCAATATTACCTCAGCTCATACTCCGACCCATCTTGGGAGTGCCAATGAGATAGTCTCAATCGAAGACGCTGGGTACAAACTAGCCGCCGAGCTAAAGAAAGTCGTTCCAGCTGGGTCGGAGAATTTGTCGGCGGACCAGGAGCAGCAGGTTAGCAAGATTTTTAGTGACGTGCTTAACCTTAAAGCTACCCCTGAGATCAGTGGCAAGAGAC
>JBBROZ010000002.1:0-46939 GCA_038228785.1 Patescibacteria group bacterium | reverse complement strand
GCTTGGTTTCAGGGTCGGGAGTTAAGGGGGGAGGAGGGTCTTAATTGGTACGACAAATTAGTGGCTGTTTTACTACTCGTCGTGATAGTTTTCATCCTGACCCCACAGCTTTATCTGGCAGTCACGTCGCTTTTGCCGGCGGTCAAGGGGTAGCTCCCTTGTTGGGATAGACCTCTTTAAGCAGTAAAATATAACCAAACGGGCGTAAGCCTGTTTTTTATTTGGAAGGAGGTGAAGACAAATGCAAGATCAAGAAAAAAATCGACAAGCCCCACAACCAGGGGGAGTTCAAGGTCAGCCTGAGCAATTCGGCGGCCAACACAACTCCGACATCCCCGGGCAAAATCGCCCCGGCCAAAATGGACAAAACGGTCTAAATGAGGATGGCAGCGAAATGGAAGGTGAGAAAGGTCAGGTCAGTCAGTAAATTGCCCTCAGGCCCCGTCTTCGGACGGGGCTATTTTTTTATCTGGGCTCTTACTTACGGCGGGTTCAGATTTTCTCTTGCTTAGAGCCGGTAATTCTTCCGCCACCTTGTCCTCAGGAAGTAATGTGGCGGCGCTTGTGACGTAGTCCCCAGATTGGGAGAAACGCATCAAAATAACTCCTTGGGTTTGCCTTCCTAAAGCTGGCACATCACTGATCGGCAGTTTAATTACTTGTCCGGAATTGGCAGTGATGATCAAATCTTCCTTCTCATTTGGAACAGCCCGAGCGGCCATGATTTTACCTGTTCGAGCAGTTACCTCAGCGGCTTTGACTCCCTGTCCGCCTCGACCCTGGATCGGCCACGATCCGACACTGGTTCTTTTTCCAAATCCCTTTTCTAATACGACGATAAACGAGACATTGTCATAAGCCAGGTCGGCTCCAACAACGGCGTCGTCTGGCTTCATCTTGATTCCGACCACTCCCGAGGTATCTCGCCCGGTTGGACGAACGTCAGTTTCTTTGAATTTGATACTCATGCCATTTTTCGTCACTAAGATCAATTGATCCGACCCTCCGGTCATCCTAACCCAACCTAGTGAGTCGCCGGCCTGAAGGTTAATAGCGATAATCCCATTTCTTCTGATCGCGGCGTAGGCTTCCAACGGAGTTTTCTTAACGACTCCTTTGTGGGTGGCCATGAATAGGAATTGTCCGGTCGGCTTGGTTTTTCCAGAGTAAGTGAGTGTCGAGGTGATGACCTCGTCTTGCTCGATATTAATGAGATTGATCACGGCCTGGCCTTTGGCTTGTCTTGAGCCCTCAGGGAGTTCGTGGACTTTGAGCTGGAAGACCCGGCCTCGGTTAGTGAAAAAGAGTAAGTTATCATGGGTACTAGCCTGGAAGATCTGGGCAATAGCGTCCTCGTCTTTTAAGGTCATTCCAGTCACACCTTTACCTCCTCTGCCCTGAGTTCTAAAGGCGTCAGCCCCGCTACGCTTGATATACCCACCCCTAGTGATAGTTACGATCACTGGTTCCTCGGCGATCAGATCTTCTTCGGAAAATTCGCCAATTTTTTGTTTGTAGACTCTGGTCCGTCGCTCATCTCCGTATTTGTCTTTGAGTTCTTGAAGCTCACCTTTGATGACTCCTAGGATCTTAGCGATATCGGCCAACAGGCCTTCTAAATAAGCAATGACTTTGAGGATCTCTTTGTATTCGTCCTCGATTTTTTGCCGCTCCAAAGCGGCCAGGCGACGTAGTTGCATATCCAAGATCGCTTGGGCCTGCAAATCGGAGAGATTAAACTGGGTTATCAGGTTTTTCTTAGCATCATCGGCAGATTTACTCTCACGGATGGTTTTGATGACGGCGTCTAGGTGATCGAGGGCAATCTTAAGACCCTCTAGGATATGGGCTCTAGCTTTGGCGGCTCTTAGGTCGAACTCGGTTCGTTTGGTGACAATCTCGCGTCGATGCTTGATATATGATTCCAAGATAGCTTTTAAGGTCAAGGTTTGGGGAGCGCCGTCGACTAAGGCGACGGTGTTAACGTTGAAGGCTAGCTGCATCGAGGTATGTTTGTAGAGCGTATTTAGGACTTGCTTGGGCTTGGCGTCACGTTTGAGTTCCACGACCACGCGCATGCCACGTCGGTCGGACTCATCGCGCAGATCAGAGATTCCCTCAACCTTCTTTTCTTTGACCAGCTCAGCTATCCTAGCTACCAAAGTCGCTTTGTTTACCTGATAAGGAAGCTCGGTAATAATGATATCCATGCGGTCTCCCCGGGCCTCTTCGATGTCGGCTTTGGCGCGCATGACGATCCGACCCTTGCCGGTGGCATACGCGGCAGTAATCTCACTGACATCAAAAATAGCCCCGCCGGTTGGGAAATCAGGGCCTTTGACGTGATTCATCAGATCCTCAGTCGTGGCTTCGGGTTTATCGATCAGGGTAGTGATCGCGTCGACGATCTCACCTAGATTGTGAGGCGGGATATTAGTGGCCATTCCAACGGCAATCCCGGCCGAGCCCATCAGTAGCAGGTTGGGAAGTTTGGCGGGCAGAACGGTTGGTTGCTTAAGCGTCCCATCGAAATTATCGGCCCAAGCGACAGTCTCTTTGTCGATGTCTTGTAAGAGCTCATCAGTTATTTTTTGGAGTTTAGCTTCGGTATAACGCATGGCCGCGGGAGAGTCGCCGTCGACCGAACCGAAGTTGCCCTGTCCGTCAACTAAGGGGTAGCGCATGTTGAATTGCTGGGCCATCCTAACTAGCGAGTCATAGATCGCCATATCTCCGTGGGGGTGGTACTTACCCATGACTTCTCCAACGATGCGAGCCGACTTTTTGTAAGTTGAAGAGTGATGTAGGCCCAACTCATGCATCGAGTAAAGAATGCGGCGGTGGACCGGCTTTAAACCGTCTCTGACATCTGGTAAGGCCCTAGAGACGATAACCGACATGGCGTAATCAAGGTACGACTTTTGCATTTCGGTCGTGATCTCACTCGGGGTAACCGTACCGATAGCCATGCGGGCAATATCCGGGTTAACAGGCCGGGTGCTTTCCTGGGTTGGGTCGATATTGGAGTTGTCGTTTAAATCTTCGGCCATAATCTTTACCTACACTGATAGAAAATATTGGTTAAGTCAAAGCATAGTCCGGTTGGTCCCAGGCTCACTCGGCCGTTATAAAACAGCTGAAAAACGCCAAGGGACAGGACTATTAAGACTAGTAAGTACAGCAATTTAGTTAACATTAGACGTCCAAGGTCGCCGTTTTAGCGTGAGTTTGGATAAATCTTTTTCTAGGCGGTACCAAATCACTCATCAGCATATTAAAGACTTCGTCGGCTTTTTCCAAGGTCTCGATCATGACTTGTCGAAGGACCCTATTTTGGGGGTTCATGGTGGTTTCCCAGAGCTGCTCGGCGTTCATTTCTCCTAGACCCTTATAGCGCTGTAAGACGACATTCTTACTGCCGAAGGATTTGATGATTTCATCTCTTTGAGCGTCATTGTGGGCGTACTGCTCATCCGAACCACTCGCCACTCGGTACAGGGGAGGTTGGGCAATATACAAAAATCCCCGCTCGATTACTTGGGGCATATAGCGGTAGAAAAAGGTCAAAAGGAGAGTCAGGATGTGTTCCCCGTCGACGTCAGCGTCGGTCATGATAATAACGCGGTGATAGCGAACTTTCTCAATATCAAACGTCTCCCCGATCCCGGCTCCCATGGCGATGATCAGGTCCTTGAGCTCTTCATGTTGGATGACTTTATCGAGTCTAGCGCGCTCGGTGTTAAGAATCTTTCCACCTAAGGGAAGAATAGCTTGAAATTTGCGATCGCGGCCCTGCTTGGCGCTTCCTCCGGCCGAGTCTCCTTCAACGATATATAGCTCACTAACGGCTGGATCTTTTTCCTGACAGTCGGCCAACTTTCCAGGTAGGCTCATTCCTTCCAAGGCGCCCTTACGAATGACGGCGTCACGGGCGGCCCTAGCGGCTAGCCTAGCTTGGGAGGCCAGGACGATTTTTTCCATGATCCGTCTGGCATCGGTGGGGTTTTCCTCAAAGTACTGATCAATGCCACTTTTGACGACGCTTTGGACAGCGGGCAGAACCTCGGCGTTACCGAGCTTTTCTTTGGTCTGACTTTCAAATTGCAGGCGTTCCGAATCCATCTTGATGGCAATGACCGCAGTTAGACCCTCTCTCATGTCTTCACTGGTCAGACCTTCGTCATCTTTGACGAAGCCATTTTTCTTAGCGTAGTCATTAATAGCCCGAGTTAAAGCCATTCTAAATCCGGTCAGATGGGTTCCCCCTTCCGGAGTGGCGATGACGTTGGCGAAGCTGTCGACCGTTTCATTAAAGCCGTCATTATATTGAATCGCCACCTCGACCCCGATCCCGTCGACGTCTTTGGAGGCGTGCATAATACGCTGATTGATAACAAGTCGATTCTTGTTGAGGTGTTTGACCAGGGCAACTAGCCCGGCGTCGAAAAAGTAATGACGCTCTGATAGGTCGCGTTCGTCATATAGATGGAAAGCCAGCCCGGCCACCAGGTAGGCTCGGTCGCGCAACTTGGCGTCGATAGTCGCGAAGTCGACCTCAAGGGTGGAGAAGATAGACTTATCAGCTAGGAAGATCGTTCTGGTGCCACTTTCTGCCGATTCCCAGGCCTTAGCAGTTCGCCCGTCGGGGTATGGGGCATCCCCTTCTTTAACGGGAGCTTGGGGATTTCCGGCCTTGTATTCTTGGGAGTAAATCTTGCCGTCCCGTTTTACTTCGACTCGTAACCACTCCGACAAAGCGTTGACCGCCGAAGCTCCGACCCCGTGTAGTCCTCCGGAAACTTTATAGCCTCCGCCACCAAATTTGCCCCCGGCATGGAGCATCGTCATGACCACTTCCAAAGTGGACTTACCAACTTTGGGGTGTTTGGCAACCGGAATTCCGCGCCCATCGTCAATTACTTCGACCTTGTAATCAGGGTGAATAGTGATCCAGACATTCTTGGCAAATCCGGCCAAGGCTTCGTCGACTGAGTTATCAACTATCTCAGTTACTAAGTGGTGCAGTCCCCTCTGATCAGTAGAACCAATGTACATACCAGGCCGCTTGCGAACTGGTTCTAGACCTTCTAGTACTTGAATATGTTTTGCTTCGTAACTAGTCGAACTTGCCAAAATTGCTTACTCCATTAATAAAAACGGCGTCCTTAAGGACTCCTTATTAATTGTACCCGACCCTGGGAACTGGTTCAAGGAAAAATAGGTTTGGACAGGACTTTTGGACTGCTGTAGCGGGCTAAAAATTGGGCTATTTTATGACCGCTAATTCCGGCCTGGGAAGAGCCAGGAAGAGGTTTTCCATGACCAAACGGTGGTTGACGTTACTTTTGATATCTAGAGAGGCTTGCTGGGCTTGGGACAGAAAGGCTTTTAACGAGTCTTCGCTAAGGGGGTTGACCGCTCTTTCCAGGTCGGGGGTACTAATAAAGGAGCTTATATGGTTGTCTGGAGAAGATTTGATCAAAAGCTTCTCCCCACCTAGGCTAAAAATAAGCAATTGTCTAACAAGCTCGGCCCAGATTACGGGTGAGGATTCCGCGGCGATATCAAAGAGTTGTCCCAGCTCATATGAGGTGTATTGTCTCCAGACGGCTCTTAGTTCAGCTTCGCTGACCTGGGAAGAAGTTGGTCCAAGGTCGACCACCAGGCATCTGGATCGCACCGTCGGCAAAAGATCGTTTGGTGATCCGGTCAGTAGGTAAAGATCGGTCTGACCGGGCGGCTCCTCCAAGGTTTTAAGGAGGGCGTTTTGCGCCTCCAGGCCTAATAGTTCGGCGCTCTGGAGGATCACCGAAACTTTTTTGGACTGGTATGGTTTCCTGGATAAACTTGCGCTTAGAGCCCGAACTTCCTCGATCTTACTGATCCCCTCAAGAGTGATTAGGTCCACCCCACTCGAGTGGCCGCCAATTTTTTTGTAGGCCTGGTCTAGTCTATCTTGAGGTGAGGAGCCGATAATTAAAAAAGTACTCACCCACTTATTATAGTATTTGACACTAGGTAGTCACCAACGGATAATGCAGATGTACCGAAAATTATCTGAGGGAACCTACTTGCCTGAAGTTGCCCAAAAAGGTGTCGAAGATGTCCTGAAAGATCAGGGCAAACTCACTGCCGATCAATATTCCTTAGTCAAACTAGAAGCCATCAATACCGGACGTGCGGTTGAAGATATTCTGATCGAACACAAATATTCGACGCCGGACGATGTCATGCAGGCCCGATCTCAACTGCTCGGGATCCCCTTTATCGATCTGACCGGTAAACAGATAAATTCCGAAGTTTTGGGAATGATCCCGGAAGCAGTCGCCAGGCGCTACGTTTTGGTCCCTTTCTTATTCGATAAGCCCAAGAATTCACTATCTGTGGCCATGGTTGATCCCTTGGATTTGCAGGTGATCGAGTTTTTGGAGCGCAAGTCCGGGGCCAAGATCGATCCCTATATTGCCAGTTCCCAGGACATTTCATCCGCCATTGAAAGCCAATACGCCCAGTCCCTCACGACCGAGGTCAGCGAGGCTCTCAAAGACACGGCTTCGACGGGAACAGTTGAAGCCATCGAGACGATCAAAGATCTTAGCAAGGTCGAAGATATCATTAGAGAAGCTCCGGTTGCCAAGATCGTCAGTACTATCTTGGAATATGCGCTCAAATCTAGGGCCAGTGATGTGCATATCGAGCCGCAAGACGATAAGACTAGGGTGCGCTACCGGATCGACGGCATCTTACAAGAGCGTTTGGTCCTACCCAAAAAAGTTCATGACAGTATCATTAGCCGTATCAAAATTCTCTCCGATCTGAAAATTGACGAGCGTCGACTGCCCCAAGATGGCCGTTTTACCTTTAAGCTTGGGGCCCAAGAGGTGGATTTACGGGTCAGTACCTTACCGACAACCCACGGAGAGAAAGTGGTCATGAGGTTACTTCGAAAATCCGGTGGTGTCCCCACCTTATTAGATCTAGGACTGCGCGGTAACGCCCTTAAGATAACCGAGACCGAGATTACCCGCCCCCACGGCATTGTGCTGATTTCCGGGCCGACCGGATCAGGTAAAACTACCACTCTTTATTCGATCCTCAGTAAGATCAACACTCCCAAGGTCAATATCGTGACCCTGGAAGACCCGGTCGAGTACGCTATGCCAGGTATCAACCAAGTCCAGATCAACCCACAAGCGGGACTTACCTTCGCCTCAGGTTTACGAAGTTTTCTACGTCAAGATCCCAATATCATCATGGTCGGTGAGATCAGAGATAAGGAAACAACTGAACTAGCGATCCAAGCGGCGCTGACGGGACATTTGGTTTTCTCAACGATCCACACCAATAACGCCGCCGGATCACTCCCCAGACTGATGGACCTTGGAGCCGAGACATTTTTGATGGCCTCATCGATGAACGCGGTGATGGCTCAACGGGTCGTGCGCACACTTTGTAAGCACTGCAAGGAGGAATACGATGCTCCCCCACCGGTTGTTAAGCAAATAAAGGACCAGCTGGGTAAGCTCTACACTGAGGGTAGCGACAAAATCAAATTATTCAAAGGCAAGGGTTGTGAGCAGTGCGGCGACTCTGGCTACGAGGGACGGGTCGGAATCTATGAAGTTTTGCAAGTCAGCGAAAAAATTGGACGATTGATCTTGGAGCGCGCTTCGGCTAGTGACATTGAAAAAGCTGCCATTGAAGGCGGGATGGTCACGATGGTCCAGGACGGTTTCCTAAAATCAATCGAAGGAATCACCACTATTGAAGAAGTACTAAGAGTCGCGGAGGAGTAACATGTCAAATTTATATTTTGATAAATCTTTATTTGACTCCTTGCTTTACTCAACCAGAGGTTTCGTAAAGTAATATGCCACTAGAGATCCAAAAATACCTTGAATACACTATTTCCCACGATGCCTCGGATTTGCATCTGACTGTGGGGGCCCTACCAGTGGTCAGAATTGACGGGGAACTTCGTCCGATCTCGGGTGAAGACGTTTTGACTAGCGCTAGGGTTGAGGCCCTGGTTTTCGAGATGACTTCCCCCGAGCAAAAAGATCTGCTTCTCACCAACAAAGAGGTCGATTTCTCATTTGCCTTGGGTGAAGTCGCTCGGTTCCGGGTCAATGCTTTCTACGAAAAAGGTTACCTGGCGGCGGCCCTGCGTCTCATCCCAGTCAAAATACGGACCATCGAAGAGCTCAAACTCCCGCCGATCATCTCCCGTTTCGCTGAGATGCCCCAAGGACTGATCCTGGTGACCGGCCCGACTGGCCAGGGTAAATCAACCACCTTAGCGGCGCTCATCAATCAGATCAATGAAACCAGAAGTAACCACATCCTAACTATCGAAGATCCGATTGAATACGTCTATCCGGTCAAAAGGGCTTTGATCGCTCAACGAGAATTGCATTTAGACACTCATTCCTGGGAAATCGCCCTAAGAAGTGCACTTCGTGAAGACCCTGATGTCGTCTTGATTGGGGAAATGCGTGATTACGAGACCATCAGCGCCGCTTTGACCATTGCCGAGACCGGGCACTTAGTATTTGCCACTTTACACACCAATTCTGCCTCCCAAACCATCGACCGGATCATCGATGTCTTCCCCGAACACCAGCAGGCCCAAGTCCGCCAGCAATTGGCCTCGATCCTAGAAGGAATCGTCAGTCAACGCTTGATCCCGGCGATCTCAGGTGGACGGGTTCCGGCGGTCGAGATCCTGATGGCCAACGGGGCCATTCGCTCACTGATTAGAGACGGTAAGACTCACCTGATCGACAACGTGATCCAAACCTCAGCCGCTCAGGGGATGATCCTACTTGAGTCCTCGCTGGCCACGTTGGTCAAAGCTGGAACTATCAGTTACGAAATGGCCTTGTCTCACACCATTAGAACCGAAGAGCTGAACCGTTTGGTCAAGGGGGCTGGCCGTGGCTAAGTATTCATACCAGGCCAAAGACGAATCGGGACGGATCGTTAATGGCAACGCCGAGGCTTCCGACGAGAATCAGGTTTCGTCACTTCTAAAAGATAAGCATCTCGTTCCGATCAAAATTGAGCTATTCAATAACGCACTCTCTTTTCAGGGGACCTTCGAGCGTTTCCAAGGAGTATCGATTGGTGATAAAGCCAGTTTCACGAGACAACTAGCCACTATGATTGCGGCTGGATTACCCCTGACCGACTCTCTAAGTATCATGCAAAAACAGGTCACTAATCCCAAGCTCAAAGCCGTGTTAGCTAGCGCCCTGCGCGAGGTTGAGTCTGGAACACAGCTGAGTAGCGCCCTGGCCAAGTACCCGGACGTTTTCCCTAACATTTATATTGCCTTACTTAGAGCCGGTGAAGCTTCGGGATCCATGGACAAAATCCTAAACCGCTTAGCCGAGCAGATGGAGCAGGAACGAGAATTCAAGGGCAAGATCAAAGGCGCTCTACTTTATCCGGCGATAGTTTCGGGGGCGATGGTGCTAATTGGACTGGCCATGATGGTGCTAGTGATCCCCCGTATCTCCGAGGTCTACAACTCCCTAGGCGCCGATTTACCTCTTCCAACTTTGATCCTTATTTTTATCAGTAACGTGGTGCAGGCGACTATCATTTTCATGCCGATAGTTGCGATTGGGGCCTATATCGCTTTCAAAAGATTTCGCGCTACCCCCAAGGGTGGCAAGTTTTTAAGTGATTTGGGTTACCGACTGCCCGTCTTCGGTCCATTAAATAAAATGGTCACTTTCGCTATCTTGGTGCGGACTTTTGGAGCCTTGGTGGGATCAGGAATCCCGATCCTGGAAGGTTTGCGAATTACCAGGGATACGGTCGGGAAAAACGTTTACGCCGACGGATTGGAAGCGGCGGCAGTTCAGGTGGAAAAAGGTGCCAGGCTATCTGGGCCCTTGCAAGCTAACAAAAGTTTCCCACCAATTATCGGGCAGATGGTCGCGATTGGTGAAGAGACTGGACATCTTGATGATGTATTGACCAAGCTGGCCGTTTACTTCGAGCAGGAGAGCGATCAACGTATCAAGAATTTGACCACAGCTCTTGAGCCGATTATGATTATCGTGATGGGAATAGGTGTTGCTGGGTTGGCCCTGGCGATCCTGCTTCCAATGTTTAACCTCGTTAACGTTATTAAATAGAGGGCTGCCAAACTACATGACCTCGAATTCAAAATTTATCAGTCAAATCCATCTGAAGGGGGGTGAGAATATGAAACGAAACAAAGGTTTCACCCTAATCGAACTTATGGTTGTGATCGCGGTGATTGGTATTCTCGCCTCAGTTGCCTTGGTCTCCCTAACCGGAGTCCAGAAATCGGCTCGTGATGCTCAGAGAAAATCTGACATCTCGACTTACCGTACGGCTATGGAGAGGTATTACGCCGATCTTCAGGTTTACCCAGGTAGTGCTGGAACTGGTGATTCAACCGCCGGTGCTGGAGCTGGGATCTATACGACGGCTGGAGAGTTAGTCTCCAAATCGTACATGCCCAAAGTCCTGACCGATCCGCAAAATGCTGCTAGTAACTGTAAAATCAGTACTGCCGCGGCGGCTCAAGCTTGTTTGTACAAGTACCTAAGTAACGCTACCTCCAACACGGGAAGTAGTTACGTGCTCTGGGCGATCATGGAGAATCCCACCTCGAACGGTGGGGTCTACTTCATCGACGCTAAAGGCTCAGCTGGACTGCAAACGACTGAACCCACCGTCGCCCCGTAGGGACCTTGAGGGGGCTTCGGCCCCCTCATCTTTTTAGTAGCAGGCGATCCAAAAGTATTGGGACTTCGGCTAGATTACTTTATGAATTTTTTAATACTGATTATTGTCTTTATCTTTGGAACCGCTATCGGCTCGACCATTAATGCGCTGGTGTATCGGCTGCGTAACCAGTTGCCTTTCCGGCGCGCCCGGAGCATGTGTCCCAATTGTAAGCATCAGCTTTCGATACTCGATAATATCCCTCTGGTCAGCTTTGTGATTTTGGGTGGGAGATGTCGCTATTGTCATGAGCCGATTTCCATTCAGTACCCCTTGGTGGAGCTGGGGACGGGACTACTGTTCGCGGCCACATTCTTCCAATACTTTGGGCTCGACAATCTGACGCTCGGGCTAGTCGACAGCATCGCTCTCGCCTCTCAGCTCATTTTCATTACTTTCCTAGTGATACTTCTCGTCTACGATCTCAAGTTTATGGAGATTCCGGATAAGGTAGTTTTACCGGCGATTGTCATAGCCGTGATACTGGGCGCCCTAAAAATCGGTCTATCGGTCAAAGCTTTTCGTGATTTAACGGCTCGGCTGCAGTTTGGTCCCCAACTTCTCGCCGACCCCAAATTTATCCAGACCCACACTATGGAGATAGCATCGCCGATTTTGTACGGGGCTCTCGCCGGACTAGTCCTAGCCGGGATTTTCTACGCGATCGTGTATCTAAGTAACGAACGGGCCATGGGTGGTGGGGATATCAAGTTAGCGATCTTCTTGGGACTGGTGATTCCTTGGCCGCATCTCGTGACCGCGATGTACATCGGGTTTGCCTTCGGGGCGGTTGTCGGGATCGGTTTAGTGCTTAGTCGTAAGAAGCAGATGCGTCAGCTCATTCCCCTAGCGCCGTTTCTAGTGACCGGGGTGCTAGCGACGATGTTTATGGGCGATTCTTTGTTTAGGTGGTTTCTGACCCTACATCTATTTAGCTAGATTTTCCGTAAAGTTTCTCTAATTCGTTAATGTCAGCTACGGGTCCGACTGCGGATACCTTGAAATCATCAGTTAGATATATTTTCGCTACCCGTTTAACATCCTCGACGGATACTTTCTCGTAATGATTTATTACTTCTTCCATCTCTAAAGGTTTAATATCCAGAAGTATTTTTTCGGCGTAATTATCTCGGATAGATAAAACACTTTCGCTAGAAAAGACCAAACCACTTTTTACTCGAGCCTTAGCCGATACTAACTCTTGCTCAGTTGGAATACTGGAAGACAATAATTTGGCTTCCTTAAGTATCTCTCCCGTCGATTCTTTGAGCGATCCAGATTTAAACTCACCAGATACCCGCCAGGCGCCTAATTCTTGGTACGGATTAAAACTAGTACCTGGGGAATAAGATAATCCATGTTCATAGCGCAGGTTATTTATAATCCTTAAATCCCAAATAGAGTTGGCAATCCTTACAGCGAACCGGTCTTCGTTTTGAAATCCAGGAGCATAGAAGCTTACATTTAGGTTAACTTGCTTGGTATCCCTGACCTCGCCTTTAAATTGAATTCCCGGTAGTTTTTTTAGAACTGGACTGATCTCGGCACCTTTATTACTTATTGAGTCAAATTTGTTAGACACTTTTTCAACCCATTCCTCATGATCCACATTACCAACTATCATGACTACACAATTATCAAATATATAGTGCTTACTCATAAATTCTTTAATTGAGTGGGGAGTAATATTGACTAAGTTATCCAACGCCCAAATATCAATCGGTTTGCCTAGAGGATGCCCTCGCCACAACAGTTCAGACCCAAACTGAAAGGCTCGTCTCTCGAAGTTATTGTTGTAGCGATTATACTCTTCCTTTATTATCTCTTTCTCACGTTCTATTATGACCGGGTCCAGGAGTGGAAATTGGATGATATCCGTTAAGGTATCAAGCGGTTGGTCAATATTTTCAAGAAGAATTCGACTATGGAAAACTGTTTGCTCATTATCGGTAACACCTCCGATATTTCCTCCGAGTGATTGAACTGATTCTTTAACTAACTTTGGAGATGGGTATTTTTTACTTCCTTTAAGAAGTATGTGCTCTAGGAAATGAGCTGTTCCTAATTCTGTTGGGGTTTCGTTACGATTCCCACCTTTAAAACTGAAGGAAATTGCCGCAGCCTTCCGATCTATTTTATAAGTAGCTATTTTTAATCCCGAGGGTAATTTGGTGATTTTTAACATTGGCTTGATTCTATGCTTATAGTTTTGGGTGGTCAACTTGACAATTTGACGCAGGCAAATTGCAGTAGATGAGCTGGCGAATGATTACTTTTAGAAAGTCCAAAAAGAGCTATAGGTTTGACAGTTCCCTGATTATTTGTTAGGATTCTTCCAATTTAATAACTTGTTAAGTACCTCGTAGCACTTTAACAACTCAGGCTTTTTCAGCCGGCCAGTTGGGAGTGCTATTTTCATTTTTCCAGTTTCGCGCAAAATTTTCCCGCCAAGGGAAAGGAGCAGGTCATGAGACGCGGCCTCGCAATCTGCCTGGCGATCCTCGTTCTCGCGGTCTCGGTCGCGTCGAATGCGACTCAAGTTAGCGCGGCTGGTCGGGTTTACATCGCTGGTCCAGTGACCGTCGACAAAGCAAATCCCATGCCAGGCGAGATCGTCTCAGCCCAGGTAACGCTGGTCAACACGACCGGTAGTACCTTCTCCGCCAAGCTTTGGGGAATCGGCGGACGGGGCCCCGGTGGTTGGGAGCAGGATATCCAAGACTGTGGGTTCGTATCGGATTACAGCCTTGGGTCTGGCCTTAGCCAAGGAATGCAGTGTCAGATCGTCGCTCGCGACCCCGGTCAGTACACTCTGTTCGCGGTTTACCAGGACTACGGTGGTGGTTGGCACGAAGTCTTTGACCTCGGTGGAGCATCTCGTAAGGGTTACTTCACAGTCACATATCCCCCTCCTCCGAAGCTAGATCGCAACAGTCTGCCGACCACCTCGACTCCGCAAGTCGGCAGTTACTTCCGTTTGCCAAGAGCAGTGCAGGTCTTTCGCGGTCCAGACGGGTCGTTCCAGAACAGCCTCTCTTCAGGTTTGGTCGTCAAGATCAAAGGCGGCCCCCAGCGCGGAAGTGATGGTCGCATCTGGTGGGATCTCTCCGAAGAAGAATGGGGTGGCGGCACGGGTTGGTTCACGCTCGAAGACCCGCGGCCGGTAGCGCCCAAGCCGACACCACCTCCCCCGTCCCCGCCGCCGGCTCCGACACCTAATCCGGCCCCGCCGGCCCCGACACCAGCTCCGCCGCCAGGTGGTCAGCATCCACCCCAGTCGCAGGGCTATTGTTACCAGGTGAGCAGTGTGACCTATCCCAATCAACTTGGTCCAAGTGAGACGGGGACGTTTAGCGCCCTACTCACGAACTGCGGGCAAGTCTGGGACCATGACGTTCTCCTCGGGACCTACAGTCCCCGGGACATGGCCAGCCCGTTCGCTACAAATGGCTGGATCCGTGACAACCGGGCGGTTCTCTTGCCTGGCAACATCGGCTATGGCCAATCAGTCAACATTAGTTTCCAGATCAAAGCGCCGAGTATTCCGGGCACCTACTCGCAGACCTTCCTCCTCGTCGCAGAATGGCGAGCATGGATGAGTGGCCCACTTGTGACCGTGACCGCACAAGTCAGCAGCAAGCAATCTGGAATTCCTCAGGTTCAGAGTAACTGGAGCTACCAGCTTTCGTCTCTGACCTATCCAAAGTCGGTTTCCTCCGGACAGCGTTTTACCGCTACTGCAACTATGGTTAACACAGGAGGACCGAGCTGGGATCACGACATCCTTCTTGGAACTTGGGGTCCGCGAGACCACATTGGTCTTTTCGAGGATTCCACGTGGCCTAGCATCAATAGGGTGACCTATCTGCCAAACGGCGTGGTTTCTGGGCAACAGGTGACGTTTAGTTTCATCCTCCAGGCTCCGGACTTGCCTGGAATCTACCAGGAAAGTTTCCGGATTGTCTCCGAGTGGCGAAGTTGGATGGCCGGGCCCGACATCTTGGTTCAAGTAAACGTGTTAGGTTCGAGTCAGCAATCTGGAGTGCAAACCCCAGTCAGTACTGGTAACTCACAGCTTGATGACGAAGTCTTTGGTAACGCCATCGATCCGATACAGGCTTTCTTGAGGTCAAACGACGACCTCAACCTGATCGTATCTGCATTCTCTGGGGTCAATCTCGCTTGGGGCAATGACGACGAGAACAATCGTTACGCCGTTCTCAATTTCGTGCTGGCCCCGGTTATGTACCTAAAAAACGTACCCAAGGTAGTTGAAACAGTTCGGGTACTTCGCACTGTTGTTCGTGACCGAGTTCTTTTCTCAGTCGTCCGAGACGGGCAGGAATATGTCCTTAAGGGCGGTTGGAGTGAGGTAGTCAACAGCAAGTTGCAAGGCGAAGGGTGGATCCACATCTTCCGACGTCACGTTCTTGACACGGGTGAGAGTAACTTCTGGAGAGCCTTCGGCCCGATGTCAGATGGTCAGCTGAAGCAACTGATCAACGACAGCGTTAGGTATGGTCAGAAGGCCATCACGCCAAGAGGAGACCCCGCATTTGAATACTCTTTCGGAGGCCGGGTCATAAGGACAGTGATTGGAAAGGATGGTAAGTCCATCATTACCTCCTTTCCACTCGAGTAGATGATTTGAGTAAGGGGCTGGTTGGTGGTATCATTACTGCCATCCAGCCCTAGGAGGAAAAGTGTCTAAAGTCGAAATTACATTCAGCAGTATCTACACCCACCCAGAGGATCTTAGGACCAAAAAAGAGCTGTATCCCGAAAATATTCAGGGATATCTCGAATTCGTCATCGACGACAAGAGTTATAAGAGTGGGCCCTTTCTTTTCAGCGAAATGAGAGGGTTGTCTATGAGACTGAGCGAACTTGACAAGGTCGGCTCAACTCGGTTCCCCGGAGAGGAAGCGAATGTGCGTGTCGACTTAAATCGTGACGAAGAGCAGCTCAAAGCCACCTTCGTTTACAACGGTTTGGAAGAGAACAAAACAGTATCCGTAGTTTCCTATAGTGAGTTCAGGGAGCAGGCAATTAAAGCTCTTAAAGATTTTGGTGAGGCCCTCAAAAAGCACGCTCCGAATCAGACCCACGATGTAGTTGCGGAATACGAACAGGTCCTTGCTTCGATTCGCATCTAAACGCCTTAAATGAAAATTTGAGGCGTTTTTCTTTTTCCTGATTTTTACTTTTCAAATATATAGTAGTAAGATACGCCCAATGAAGATAACGAAATCAGGTCTCCTTAGTCAAATTGATAAATTCATAAACAAAGTTGAATCTGGCATTTGGGGTTACGATGATGCTTTTAGAGTTGCTCACCTTTATGGTGATAACGATATGGTTCTGAGTTCTGGCATATTGGGCGATCCGCTTGAGGAGATCTTCAATCAGATTAATTACAGTCGCGTAGCTTGGAAAGAAGGAGTTATTACTAAGGAAAAGTTTTTGGAAACAGTTCGAATGGTCAGAAGTCAGATCGCGGAGTTATCAGACTAATTAATGGAACAATCACCACTGGCACAATACTTGGATAAATTTTTTAAGGTTTACCAGGCAGGTAGATGGGATGCTACCGATTTTGATGACCTATATGAACTTGGGCTAATGGCTAAGGGTATAGATGATTCCTCAAATGAAGCTCTAGCAATAATTTTGTCTTGGAAATCAGGAGACTTATCAGAGCAGGATATGGTTACAGAGTTAAAAGAAGTTAGAGCTAGTCTTAATTAATTATTCCCAAACAATTATTTAAATAATCTTTCGTCAGCGCCTGGCAAGCTTTGTTTCTCTCCTCCGTCTTGGTGTAGATCGAGCCGATCATCTGTCCCAAGGCGGCGAAACACTGCGGTTTGTACTTACTGTCGACCAGATCGCAGAAAACTTTGGCGGTGGGATTTTTGGAATCGTACTCCAGTAAATCCTTAGCGAAGCCTTGGACGCAGTCCCCTAGGTGCGCTGGGGCACTGGTCTGACAGGCGGCGTAGCCCTTAACTGGGTCACGTAGGGTCGCTCCCGATACATCTCGTCCCATCGACTGGTAGCACAGGTAGCGGTAGGTGGTAGGAACCTTGTCGCACCACCCGGCCATCTTGCTCCAATCCGGATAGGTCAACTTGATGATTTGGCTAGTCACAAGGAAATAACAGCCTGATTTATATCTATCCCCCACCACGGCGTCATCATCGCAGGGATATAGGGGGTCACTGGCTTTAACCACGGGTTTACCATGTCCCGTACTATACGGGAAGTCGTTAACGATATTTTGCATAAAGACCCCGCCGTAACAACTCTGCTGGTCGTAAGTTGATTTCAAGAGATCACAGTATTTGAGTGATTGGGTGATATCATCGCCGGTCTTAAACATTAGCCCATGTCCCAGCCCGTGAATACACTGGAAGTAAATGTACCCGGAGACATCTTCGTTACTCTTACAAACATTTACCACCGCATCCTCCAGCTTGGGAGATTTGGACAAATAGCCCTCTAGTACCCCGTGATAGTAGCCATTAGCGCAGGTTTCGTCGCCCACCCCGAAGGCTGCCACTGCATTTCCGATGATGTTATAGGATTCGCGCCCGATCCGGTGCACTAGCGGATGGCAGATCCTTAGGATATTGGAGTCCTCGCCGTCGGCTTTAGCGAGTGTGCCTAGAGTAGTCTTGGGGTCGGAAGTGCGCAGGAGCTTTAGAAAATAAGACTCTAAGCACTCATACTGATTTGTTTGTCCAGCGCAGAGGCGGTAACCTGTCAGATCGGTGGCCGCTTTTTGGATCTGAATAGTGTGAGCCAGGAAGAATGAAACTCCCAGTGCCAATAGAACTAGCGGTAATATTTTCATCGTTTTGGTCACAACTTTATTTTATCAGTACTGAGCCTGGCGGTTGCTTATTTGCAAATCCGGCTTGGAGAGCTATAATCCAACCAAATCCAAATCGCACAAAGAAAGAGAGAGGTGTGACGTGCTGGCAATATTTTTGCGCTTCATTGCCGTAGCCATCCTCGTCGGGACAAGCCTTCTGGTCGGCCCGTCCGCCCAAAAGGTTTCAGCTGCAGCCTGCGTCAGTTCAGTCGGTCCTGGTATCCCCGCTCCGGCGAATCCCCCTGGTGGAATTCCTGGTTTCCACGCCTCGTGGTACGGTCAGTCGGGTTATCCGACACTGTGTCCAGGGGACAAGGCGACATCGGTCGTGGCCTACTACAACTCCGGCTCGCGGGGTTGGGTACTGGGTCGGATGGGCGAAGTGGCGTATCTCGGAACTTGGAACCCTAGTCCGGGACAAGATCAACCGACTCCACTGGGTGGAGACGGAACGAACGGTTCGCCCGCTACCGGGTGGCCGCGCTACAACCGTATCGCCGTCCAGCCGGCCCCGTACGTGGGTCCGGGACAGGTGGCCTGGTTCCAGTTCACCATCCAAGCGCCGCAAACGCCTGGGTACTACAAGCTGTACCTGCGTCCCCTAGTGGAAGGCTCGACCTGGATGGAGGATTACGGGGTATTTTGGTTGGTGACAGTCTTGAATCCGGACGGAACCAACCCACCTCCGCCGACACCAGTCGCTGAAGCCGGGTGTCGCAATTGGCCCGCGGCGATGGGTTGGATGATGTCCACCCTCCCACTCCCGGCTCAGCTGTGTTTGCTCCCGTACGACCCTAGGCCAGAACTGTGCGCACCTCCGTTGGGGGGCTGTTACCTGGGACAAGGTACCTACTGGCCCAATGTTTACTGGCCTCGCAACACGGTTTGGGTCCTTAACACGCCCATTCTGGAAGGCCAAGTGCACGCCACCGCTCACGAAACCTGTCACGCTCATCAGCACCGGGTCTCACTGGATATGGGAAGTACAGGTGTCTTTAGTGGTTGGGAGAGATCCCAAGAAGCCGCTGAGTTCACAGTCGCCTGGGATGCTTTTAAGGCGCAATATCCGCAGGGTTACTCCCAGTGGGGAGACCGTGGCCAGACTCTCGAAAATGCCGCTGAGGTCTGTGCCAGTTGGTATTTCCCAATCGGAACGGCACAAACCGCTGCTTATCCCCCGCTGGCCGCATGGGCTACTAAGTGGATGCCTAAGTAATCGCGATCTCGCACGGAGTGTTTCCAAAACTGGAGCACTCCGTTTCCCTTTATCTTGACAATTTTAGAGGCCTACTGTAAACTATGGGATAAAATTGGTGCTCAAAAATTAGGGTACCAGAACGCCTACGGGCGAGGAAAGGTAGATCAGATGCGCGCTCATTGGTTCGCCGCATCCCTGTCTCTGCTTGTAGGTATGGCCTGCAGCAGTCCAGCTAGCGTGGCTTCTCCGACTTCGGTCGCAACAGCAACTCGCACCAGTCCTCCGACCAACACCGCTTCAGCTACGACGACTATCACACCTACCGTGGCTCCGACAGTCGTGCCAACGGAGACTCCAACAGCGGTTCCAACGGTTGCTCCGACCCCGGCACCGACGGTCCCGCCGGTAGCGGCAAAGTACTCGGTCAGCGGTAATGCCACTTACGCCACGACGGGCGCGCCGGTCACGTCATACACGGTGTATTTGTACGCGATGACTCCGGATCTTTGCACTAGCTTGGCGCAGACTGGCCAGCCTTTCCCGACAGCGGGAACGACGGTGCAGTCAACCGACGGAACGTACCTCATCCAAGGTGTTCCAGCGGGAACATACCTGATGGGGATTGCCTCTCGGGGAAGCGAAACGGCCAAGTTTGGTAACTGGTGGTACAACGGTACTCCCAACTGTGCCTCTGCTACCCCCCTAGTCGTAAACCGTAACCTTAGTATCAGATTCTCAGTTCAGCCACGTTAACCTTCGGGGTCGGGAGATGACAATTTTGTCTCCCGACCCCTTATCTTTTGGACCCATCACTCCTTGCTCGTAAGCTGCTAGTATGTTAAATTTTAATAGATAAACAAATCTGGAGGGTTACGTGCCAGAGACTGCTCAAACTTCGAACTTTCCGGCCTCGCCTACTACAACTAAGGTTTACGCTAGCGCTTACGGTCGATTCTCAGCTTTAACCAGCAAGCCCGTTTTGATGGTACTAACTGCACTTGTATTTACGGCGGTTGGTTTTGCCTCAGCTCTCATTTATCAATCATCTCAAGGTTATGTCTCTAAAGCGGAGCTACAAAAAATTAGTCCGTTATCTATAGAAACATTATCCAATCGTATTTTCTACGATTGGCGTGGGACTCTCGCGGGTACGATAATAGCGATTGATCCGAATGACTCTACGCTGACGGTCAAAGACCGGACCTATCTGTTAGTTGTAAAGCTAAAAAAGGGCGCGATTATGTATGACGCGACACATCTTGATTCCAGAACGATCACCTTTAAGGATTTCAAAGTAGGATCGTTTATCCGTGCTCAAGTCTCGCCGCCGATAGTGGGAACCGGTCTCTCGGATTACGTCGTTAGGGACATCGGTATATTCAATAAATGATCTCCCGGCAACTTGCGCGTTTTCTCCCTTCTTTTGGAACGTACTTCTTAGCAGTTTTTCTTCCAATTTTCATCTTGCTGGTTTTAGTTTTATCAGGTCGGGTCATCATCAACGGTACCTCCCTGCCGGTTAGCAGCGCCGTAGCTTGTACCCCTGGGACGACCGAGAAACACACTTGTACTATCAGCTCGTGCTGTACTGGGACTGAGGTTTTTGCTTGTCAATCGGACGGCACTTTATTTTCCGATGGAACCTGTTATGACACCTCCAATTGTGCGACCACATCCTGTGGAGCTCCGTCTCAAGTATGCACACCTAATGCTGATGTCGGTTGTCCTGGAGGAGCCGACTTTTGTTCTGGCGCATGTACGGTAGCTAACTATCAGCCGTTTTGTAATTCTGCGGGAACGGCGTGTAACGCTCCAGTTTTAGTGGCCCACACAGAAAAAAATTGCGGTCCCAATACTACTTGTTCTGGAGGTTCATGTGTAGCATCCACGGGGTCGTGCGGCGGGGATTGTGTAGCTGGGACTAGGTGCGCTGCTACGGGAGCTGGCTGTCTAGTTATTTGTCAAACTGACGCTAGTGGCCAAAACACCGGTGTGAAATGTTGGTCTGGAAAACAGGACGCTTGTGGGTCTTGTAATAATTGTGGAGGAGATAACGGCTGTATTACTGATACAGCGTCCTGTCCTATTCCTGTGGTCACTTGCGGCACCTGTTCCAAGTCATGTGGAAGTGGGGTATGTAGTTCTAGCGGGGCGGCGTGCAATACCCAAGCCTGCCCCTCCGTCACTTGTGGAGCGTGCTCAGCTAGTTGCGGCGGAGGTATCAAGTCTTGTTCAGATGGCACTACTCAAGCTTGTAATAGCCAGGCCTGCGCCCCTGCTACTTGTGGAGCGTGCTCAGCTAGTTGCGGCGGAGGTATCAAGTCTTGTTCAGATGGCTCTAGTCGAGCTTGTAATACCCAGGCCTGCTCCGTCACTTGTGGCGCTTGCTCAGTTGGTTGTGGCGGAGGGACCCAGTCTTGCTCAGATGGCACTACTCAAGCTTGTAATAGCCAAGCCTGTCCCTGTGCTGATACAACTTGGAATTGTGTTAATCCATACAACGGTACCGAGACCAGTAACTGTGGTACTGTCCGTACCGCCGTTTCCAATAACTGTGCGCCCCGCTTCATTACTGCTGGTGGGGCCTCGGTTTATTCAGTCGGATCAATTACCGGTTTGGCCGACGCTAACTATCCGGCTGCTTATCCTTACTTCAACCCAAGTCAATACGGGGTCGTCTCCTCGGCTGGCGATATTAGCTTATCGGCGGGCAAGATCAATATTAGGAGTTGGAAAGTGACCAATTACGTATCGAAAATCACCCGCTATGATCACGATTACTTCTGGAGCCGGCTCAAAGACAAGGTCGTCACTACCCTTAACGCCAACTCGATCACCTCAGGTGATCTACAGGCGAGCGGGACTGATCCGGTCGTCTTAGCGATCCGCCCGATCTCAGGTAATACGGTGACTTTCAATACTCCGATCAATGTAAATGGGGGCAAATTACTGGTCGTTTTCATTAACGCTCTAGACGGAACCCCGGTCAATCTGACCGTGGGCGATAAGGTTGCTGTCGGAGGTGGAGGTTTCATCATCTGGATCGTCTCGGGTAATGTCAATGTCGCCTCCTCTGTTTCTCAGGCCGATGGTTACTACATATCCACTGGGAGCTATTCGGACGGGTCTGGCAGTACCCAACTGACTGATTCAGGTGGAGTGGCGGCGTACGGCGGGATCAACCTGGGCCGGGTCAACTCCAACACAGCCCTGCCCTCAGAAGCTTTTCAATATAATAACGACATTACCAAGTTCGCCCCGCTCATCGGTGAATCGTTGTACAACTGGAGTGAAATCGTTCCATGAGCTCGTCAAAAGGCTACACCTTAATTGAACTAATCGTGGCGATATCGATCATCGGCATTTTGGCGGGAATTGCTTTCCTGGGACTACGCGGTGTTAATGGCCGTGAGAACACTAGGAACGTGGGACTCGAGATTAAAGGAGCGCTTCGTAATGCCCAGGAGCAGGCTTTGGTTAGTAAACTAAATTCAGCTGGGTTACCGGCCGCTTACTACGGAGTTGTGATCAACTCCAATTCTTACCAGTTCGTTCGCATCGAGAAGGTCGCTGACGGACAGCCGGGGTCCTTCGCCAATCCGACTATTCTTAATACCAACAACTACCCAGTTGGGGTTAGCGTCACCACTACACCAAGCGTCAAATTCATCGTCTTTACTGAGAACAAATCGTTAGTCAAGTTTTTTGACAGCTCCGCCGTTGGGACCACGCCCCCCGCCGAGGTCGCTCCCGCAGGGGATGGGGCGGTCGCGATCAATGTCACAGGGACCGGAACACAAAATGTCCAGATTTTCCAAGCGACCGGGAGGATCGAATGAGCTTACTTAGGAGCCAGCGCGGGTCAACTTTAGTGGAATCGGTAGTGGCCATTGGCCTAGCTTCGGTCATCGTCTCGGCGATCGTAGGGATGGTGGTTTCGGCCATCGCCTCATCGACCGCTGCTAAATCCCGCACCACTGCTACCAGGTATGCTGAGGAGGGGTTAGAAGTGGCCAGGTTGACTAGGGATAAGAATAGCTGGGCGAGTTTCTATCCGACCTACGTCAACGCCAGTGTTTGGCATATCGGAACCAACAATACGCTGGTTACCTCAACTGACACGGGAATTACCTCGGTTTACACTAGAGAGATCAGGTTTACCAACGCCAGCTCCCCCACTACCAATAATGACCGGGTCCAAGTCGACGTTCAGGTCAAATGGATCGACAAAGGCAAAAACGAAGTCGTTCAGCTGGTTAGCTATCTGACCAAGTGGGCCCCGTGAAAAACTTACTTCGGCCGCTCAAATCCCAGTCTGGGTTTACACTGATTGAGCTGACGGCCGTTATCGCCGTGACCGGGATTTTGCTAACGCTCATCTCGGCCTTATTTGTCCAGATCATCAACTCCAATGTTAAAGCTACCGTGGCCAACGACATTCGTGGGAATGGTCAGTACATGATGGAAACGACGGTGCGGGCTCTTAGAGTCGCCGATATTATTACGGGAAGTGGGAAAGTCGGCTCGATCTCGGTCACTTCGGGAGGAACGACCAGCGTTTACGCTTTCAACTGCGGCAATCTGACCAAAGATGCCAACCAGGTAAATACTAGCAAAATAGTAGTTAGTTCTAGTTGTAACAACCCGGCCGTGGGCGAGAGTTACTTTGACGTTACTCCACCCACTGGGAGCGCCCCGACCACAGTTCGAGTGGTGATGGTCCTTAAGACCACCGGTTCAGCCCTTCATTCGGAGTACATCGGCAATCAAACCTTTAGTCAACTAGTGGAGATAAGAAGTTATGCCAAGTAGTAAAATAAAACTAATGTCCATCAAAGAGTCAGGCCAAACGGCCGTATTTGTGTTCATCTTACTACTAGTCGGATTAACGATCGGGCTTTCGTTATCGACTAGGACGATCAAAGATTTACAAAGTTCGACTAATTCCGATCAGAGTAGTCGGGCCTTCGCAGCCGCCGAGGCTGGAGTTGAGGAAGCCCTGCGCCAAAATCTAGCGACTATCACGGCTAGCGGGACTTATAGCGCTCCAGCGGCCAAGTTCCCGACCGATAATTTGACCACCTATTCGTATACCGTCGCCAAATCCCCAACCTTCACCCAAACCGTGGTCCAGGATAATTCGGTGCAAATCAACCTGTCAGGATTTAGTGGGACCCTCAATGTCTACTGGGTCTCGACGGCTGATACTACCGAGAATACCGGTGGATCAAGGGCTTCACTGGAGCTGACTGAGGTCAAAAACAGCGCCGGGGTTTTCACGCTTAGTAAATACGCCGTCAATGCTGATCCGCGCAGTAATAATTTTACGCCGACTGGCGCCAGCGACAGTCCCGTGACTAACTTGGCAACTTCGGATGACGCCAAATATCACAATAAACTGACCGTCAGCGTCGCCAGCTCAGACAACGCCGTTTCCCTGCGCCTGCGGCCCCTCTACAATAAGACCACGATCAACGTTACCGGCTCAGGGCTGCCATCTCAAAGTTATGTCATCACCTCCCGAGGAGTCGCCGGCAATACCGCGACCAGAGTAGTTCAGGTGACCAGAGCGATCCCTTCCCTACCCGCTATATTTGATTACGTCTTGTTTAACGGTAGTACCAACCCCTTAAGCAAATGACACCTCATGCTTCTTGAACGATCGCTCAGCTTTATCGTCCTATTCCTGGTAGGTCTCACCGCCGGATTAATCGGTTACTCGGTGGCCTACGATCAGCTTAGTAAAATAACTTCCGTTCCCAAAACTATTACTTGCACGTCTAGCCATACTGCCAGTGCCTCCGGTCTACCAGTCAAGTAAGGTATGATTAATTTATGCGCTGGACTGCCCGAGTACTCTTAATTTTCCCCATAACTGTAGCTTTTCTAATCGCCTCGTTTAACGTCAGAGCAGCTGACGGCACCCCACCCATTACGACCACTACTCTGACCGGCAACCTGGGCAATAACGGTTGGTATACCTCGACCGTAGCAGTCGATATTGCCTCAGACGACCTGGAATCAGGGGTCCAGTCAATTACTTACAATCTAGATGGAGCCCAAACCGTCCAGAGTTTTACTAGTGGTGTTAACGTCCTACCCAACCCA
This sequence comes from Patescibacteria group bacterium, assembly GCA_038228785.1. Classification (GTDB taxonomy): domain Bacteria; phylum Patescibacteriota; class Microgenomatia; order Woykebacterales; family JBBROZ01; genus JBBROZ01. The sequence goes on along the minus strand of JBBROZ010000002.1, from coordinate 21,989 downwards.
TCCTTTGAAGCGGGCGCGGTCACCGGCTGGGTGGTCTCCGGTTCGGCCACTTTTTCTCAGGACTTCCAGACAGCCAAATTCGACACTAACTCAGTTAAGATAGTCTCTAGCAATGTAGGTTACAAAGACTGGCAGACCCAAAATGGAATCCTGCTGACGAGCGGACATAACTACACCTTATCGGTCTGGGTTAAATACTCTTCCGTTTTGGGAAATGGGGTCAAGTTGCTTTTAGATACTTCGGCTAGCCCATCACTGACTGGGACTCAGGGCAATTGGGTGCGCTTGCAGCTTAGCTATTCCCCGCTTATTACCGGATCATACTTCCCTAAACTAGGGATTGATGGGCCGGGAACGGTCAACTTTGACGGGGCTGTACTATCCGAACAGCCGCTATCCCCTGAGGTTGGTTTCGTAGTTTCTAGCAATGGTAGTCACAGCCTAAGCTATTTCGCAACCAATAATGACGGGGTCGCAGAGGCGCCCAGAAATATTAATTTTAAGCTTGACACTCAGGGTCCGGCCAATTGGCGCAACTTTCAACAAATCGATGGGGGTAATGACCATACCTTTAGCTTCAATATTACAGTTGATGATAGTTTATCGGGGTTAGCCACTCCGACTGGGCAGTATCAGTATTCGTTAGACGGGGGAACTACCTGGGGACATCATAGCGACGTTACCAAATGCAATTCCCCCTGGATTGCCGACGAATTTCTAGCTACCACCCAAAACCCGTCCGGGTCTGGGGCCGTTTCCACGACCATGTCGACTCCCAATATCGATTTTTGTAATAGTGATTTCTCCGGATGTAATAAGAAATTTCGTTTCCAGATACAGGATGTCGCTGGCAACACTAGCTCCAGAGATCAGTGCCTGAATTCGGCCTGGTTTCAGACTCAGGGCGGCGATATCCACTCGGTTGGCAATATCGCTCCCTCCTCTATCTCCACCGCCGACTACCTAGTCAGCTCGGCCGGATCAATCAGTAATCTTACCAGCGCCAAAAACTGGTTACTTAGCTACTATCCGCTCGGCTTGGCGGCTAGCCAGCTTTATACTGATTGGCGTTCCAAATATTATGCCACCTCCCTTGCTCTACCCGGTGGGAAGCTTCCCGGGAGCGGGTCCGGATACTACAAAGTTACTTCCAACTTCACTATCGACAGCGGCACCTTGCCGGCAGGTGTGGCTACGTCCGATGTGTCGGCGGTTATCTTCTTTGACGGCAATTTGTCCGTTTATTACGATTTTGCCATGAAACCTACCTCGGCTTACGTTTTTGTAGTTAGTGGTGATGTTTTAGTCGACGGCGGGGTCAAGAATATGGCCGGGCTGTACTTTTCACAAGGCAAGTTTGACGATCACAACGGAGGGCCGGGTAATAATCAATTGACCGTTAATGGATCATCTTGGGCGATGGGTGGCTACGATCTCAATCGGGACCTTGGTAAATCTACCAATTCGACGACCCCAGCCGATAAATTCATCCTATCTACGGCCATTTTCGGCAACGCGGCCTTAGCCAACCTGTTGGCTGGAAGTTTGCGTTTAAGATGGATCGAGCTTGCCCCATGATGGTTGCCACCAACCTGCCACCAGGTTACAATTAGCCTATATGTCTGTCCCAACCTTTGGCCTCGATATTGGCTCCACGCTCATCAAAATTGCAGAAATTAAACCAATATCTGGGAAACACGAACTAACGGCTCTTGGGATGGCCCCGACTCCCAGTCGCGGGGCTCTATCGGAATCAGAGGCTGATCAACACTCCCTGGCGGAGTCGATTCGCAATCTGGTCCGCGAAGCAAAGATCTCAACCTCTTTCGTCGTGGCCTCCTTACCTGAATCCCAAATCTTCACCCGCGTCATTGAGATGTCCGCCCTGACGGATTCCGAGCTCCAGTCGGCAATCAAATACGAAGCCGAGCAGTACATTCCGATCCCCTTGAGCGACGTCAAGCTCGACTATCAGGTTCTAACACGCCCCGAGGCCGGGCAAACCGATAAAAAGATGGAAGTGTTACTGGTGGCAGCGCCTAACGTATTGATCAACCGTTACCTTAAGATCCTAAACTTGGCCGGTCTTAAGCCACACGCCCTAGAAACTGAGATCACGGCTTCGTCGAGGGCCTTACTTGAAACTAGTCAATTCGCTCCGACTACTCTCATGCTAGAGATTGGCGCCTCGACGACCGAACTATCAGTGATCAGCAGTAAAAAAATCGTCTTTACCCGCTCCATCGCCACGGGTGGGCTGGCTTTTACCAGGGCCATTGCCCAAGACCTGGGGTTTGAGACCTCCCAAGCTGAGGAATACAAGCGTAGTTACGGTCTAGACGCGACGCAGTTGGAAGGAAAGATCGCCTCCGCCATCAAACCGATTTTTGATGTGGTTGGCAACGAGGTCAAGCGAGCCATTGCTTTTTGGTCTGGCAAGCACGTTGAAGATAGCATCAAAAGAGTGGTGGTGACTGGTGGAAGTGCTAAAATGCCGGGCCTTATCCCCTACCTGGCCGAGCTGACGGGTCTAGAAGGACAGCTGGGCGATCCCTGGCAGGACTTATCATTTAACCCGGCCTTAGGAACAGAATTCAAAGATGACGGGGCCTTCTACGCAATCGCCGTTGGATTAGCCCAGAAAGATTTCTCTGCGAACTAGCGAGGGCTTGCCCGACTACTCCCTCTCTGGTAACCTAAAGGAAGAACAAAGCGAGGTGCCTCTTGCCCAGTAGCCCAGGAATAAATCTTCTGCCCGAAGAGGGCCGAGAAGAAGAACGAACCAAACAGCGCAAACAAGTCCTAGCCCTTTCTTCGGCCGGGATTCTACTCGTTATTATCATTCTAACGCTGGGAAGTTACGCTGGAGCCGCTTACTTTCGTAGCCAGGACACCGCTTTTCAAACTAAAATCGATGCCTCCAGCAAAGCTATCACTGGTCTTAAATCAGTGGAGATTCTAGATCGCACCGTCAACAATAAACTGATTCGTCTGCAGTCAGTTTTGGCCAATTACCCCAAATTCTCAACTCTTTTGGATGATATCGCCGCTTTTACCCCGAATGGGGTTACTCTGACCTCGCTGTCATTTGATTCAGCCGGAAAATTAGCCTTGGCCGGATTAGCTTCTTCCCCGGCTAATTTTGGAGATTTTGTTAACGTCTTAAAAGATCCCCAAAAAGGCGGCGCTAAATTCAGTAATGTCGAGATTATATCGGTGGCCGGTGGAGGTAAGCAGGGTGATTACCGCTTCTCCTTATCTATGACCAGGAAGGGGGCCCCGTGAATCTAACTGATTGGCAAGCCCGCATCCCAGCGCGCTACCAGCCCTACCTGCCCTACGCCCTACCCATCGGGGCTTCCGTGATAGGACTAGGTATAGCTCTCACTCTACTGTTGCCAAATATTAATGATATCGTTACGATCAAATCTCAAGCCGACGCCGACGGAGTTAAATCGCAGTCGCTGGACACTAAGTCTAAAGCCTTGCAGGGTCTGGACCAGGCCAAGCTGACTAGCGAGCTGGTCAATACGACGGGCGCAATCCCATCCGACAAGGATGTAGCTGGGTTTTTGGGCGAATTTAGTTTGATTGCCGGTAAAGCAGGGGCTAGTGTCGATACCGCTCAACTTGTGACTTCAGCTGCCAAAGGCGAAAAGAACTCGTTAAATTTCCAGGTGATCATAAAAGGCGGCTTCGCTAATATCAAAGGTTTCCTGACCAGCATCGAGACGGCCCGACGGGTGATGGTGGTGAAGTCGATCAGCATCAATGTCAGTGAGGACAAAAAATTATCAGCCGATCTCACTATCACAGGTTACTACGAACCTTTGGCCAATATCTCGGCTAATTTAGAAGACTCTCTTCCCGAACGTAACGCCTTGCAAGAAAAGCTGTTGGTTGATTTGCAAAAAAGAACCATCTACGCGGCCCCCGCTTCGACGACTCCGTCAGTATCGGGTCGCAGTGATCCATTTTCCGGACAATAAAAATTATTTTATGAGATCAGGTCGCCTGGAAGCAGTTCGCAACTTCGACTGCTCCGTTCGCCACTTGGCGATTTCGGCGTGATTTCCAGATATCAGGATTTCAGGAACTTTCTTACCCTCAAATTCTGCCGGCCTGGTGTAATGGGGGTGTTCCAATAGTCCATCGCTAAAGGATTCGTAAATTGGCGAGTCGTCATTGCCCAATACTCCTGGTAGGAGTCTTACCACGGCGTCCGTTACGACGGCGGCTGGTAACTCCCCACCCGTTAAGACATAATCCCCGATCGAGATCTCAAGATCAACATAATCCCTGATGCGCTCGTCGAAGCCTTCGTAGTGCCCGGCGATGAGAACTAAGTGTTCCGACTGGGCTAACTCTCGCACCTTAGCTTGGGTTAGCGGGTGGCCTTGCGGGGTTAGCAAGATAGTTTTAGAGACTGGGGTTTGATATTTCTTTAAGGCCGCTACCAAGATATCAACTCTTAACACCATCCCAGCTCCCCCACCGTAGGGTTTATCGTCGATACTGCCGTAGGAATCAGTAGCGAAATCCCTCAAGTTTACATTCTCAATCTGGGCCAAGCCTTTTTTCTGGGCTCGGCCAATCATCGAACCACTAAGAAACCCGCTAAAGCTGTCGGGGAAAAGGGATAAAATGGTGATTTTCATTTATTTTTGGGATTCGAGGATTTCTAAGTTGACTCTTTTGCCTTCTTTGATGGCGGGGATGCGTAACATGAGCCGTAGGGCTTTGGCAATCTTACCTGATTTACCGATAACTTTACCCATGTCTTCAGCGTGAACGCTCAACTGATAGGTCGTTCCACCATCCTCAGATGGGGCTTCAATGACCTTAACTTCCTTGGGGTGGTCGACAAAGCCGGTAACGACTTTTTCTAGAAGATCTTTCATATTAGGCCGTGGGTTCTGGGCTAGCTTGTTCGGAGGGTTTAGTTGATTCGGAGTCAGAGGCTACTTCTTCGGCGACCTCAGCGCTGGAGGCAGTTTCATCTTGCGTGGTCGGCTCGTTTTGCAAAGCGGCTTGTTCAGTGTGGGTTTCTTTAGCTTCAATGGTTTCCTGGACAACCTCGGAAGTAGTTTCCGGGGAGCTGTCCCGGGAAGCATCGAGAGTCTTAGCTAACTCGGGTGAGGCCTCGGGGGTGGTCTCAGGGGCATCAACTGCAACTTCAGAAGCCCCCTCAGTTGGGGTCGCCTCAGCGGTCGCTGTCGGAGCGGGGGTAACTGGGACCGGCTCGACTTGTTTGTTTTTCTCCTGATGGCGCTTGGGCTTGCCTTCGCCTAGTAAGACTAATATCGGCTCAGTGGCTTGGGCACCGACACCTCTCCAGTAAGAAAGTCTCTCTTTGTCGATCTCGAAACTGGATGGCTCGGTTCTTGGGTTATAAGTTCCAATTATTTCTAGGAAACGACCATCGCGCTTTTTTCGTTCGTCAACAACTACCACGCGGTAGTAAGGTTGGCCCTTGGCCCCGATTCGAGATAATCTGATCTTAACCATTTAGGTTGCTAGTTTAACCTCAAAATTACTCCGGGTCAAGCTTTTATTCCCCCCATGTCACTCTCCAGCGCGGCCTTGGCGGATTCCTGCTCGGCGACTTGCTTGCTATTGCCACTTCCCCGTCCGACTTCTTTGTCACCTAGATAAACCCCGACCGTAAAATGCTTGGCATGATCCGGGCCATGTTCACTGACTACTTTGTAGATTGGAGTCAGGCTGAGTTTTTCCTGGGCCAGTTCTTGGAGTTTAGATTTGAAATCTTTATAAAGCTCCTGCTCGATAATGTTTGATAACTGCGGAATGATCTGGGCGTGCACAAATTTCCTAGCCGCCTCTAATCCCAGGTCCAAGTAGATTACTCCTAGTAGTGCTTCGAAGGTATTGGCCAGTAAATACGGGCGATTACGTCCGCCTGAGGCCTCTTCGCCTTTCGAGAGCAGTAAGTATTCGCCTAGTCCTAGCTCACCTGAAACCAGGGATAAGGTTTTGGCGTTAACGATCGAGGCCCGGTAATTGGTTAGCTCCCCTTCAGGCTCGTTTGGAAATTCCTTAAAAAGATGCTCCGAGACCACTAACTGCAAGACCGCGTCACCTAGAAATTCCAGCCGTTCGTTACTAGGCAACTCAAAATCAGCTTTCTCATTTAGATAACTGCGATGGATGAAAGCCGTCTGAAGTAGTGACTGGTCGTTAAAGTGGAGGTCTAATTTTTGTTCGAGTTGGTCTAGTTTCATGCTAACTCGTTTAAGTGTTCGGATATGTAGGTAATGATATCCCCAACGGTATTAAATTTCAGTAAATCCTCGGAAGGAATTTTTATTTTGAATTCCTCCTCCAGGCTCACCGCCAGATCGGCAAGGGAGAGCTGGTCGGCGTTTAGATCGTCTTGCAAGTAAGAACCTTCTTTGACCTCCGTGGGCTCCACACCCAGGTGAGTGCTGATGATGGCGGTTATTTTTTGAGCAACTTCGTTCAAGATGATCCTTTCTTAGATTTCTTCTCTTTGGTGGATCCGGGCATTAGAGTTTTGACAACTGTTCCCAAGACGCCGTTGATGAATTTACCGGAATTTTCTCCGCCAAATTGCTTGCCCAGCTCGATAGCCTCATCAATGGCCACTTTGGGTGGGACGCTTCTAGCGATGTAAAGCTCGAAGATGGCAATTCTAAGGACCGCTAAATCAATCTTGGCGATTTGGTTCAGGGGCCATTCCGGGGCTGAGGTCGTAATAATACTGTCGATGGTGTCAAGGTTGTCGGTGACCCCCCTAACCAAAAAGCGGGTAAGTTCACGATCAATCGACGGAACTTCTAGTTCCATAATGTCTCGCTCGATAATGGCGTCGGTGTCGGAAGAGTTGAAGCTCCACTCAAATAGAGTCTGTAGGGCGACAACTCTGGCGGCATGTCTCGGATCGAACTCTTCTTTATTCATTGTTAGTGTTCTGAAGAACCTCGTTCTTCGCCAGCTCCCTTTTTAGCCAGCTGGATTAGCTTCGGTTTCGCTAGACTCCGGCGAATTTAATTTTTTAACGATTGTCTTTACTTTAGGGGCTACGACCACGCGTCCCGAATACACTCCGCACTCCGGACAAACGGTGTGTGGTAATTTCATTTTCCCACAATTAGGGCATTTGGAGAAGCTGGGGGATGATAATTTGATCGAGGCCCGTCTTTTGCCGGACCTAGCGGTTGAGTGTCGTCTTTTAGGAAGTGGTGTCATACCAGGGCATTCTACCCTGGAGATTCCAGGCTGTCAACCGTTTTTAATCAGGTGAGGTCGGCGTTTCCAACAGCTTCTCCAAGCGCTGGGTCAGCCCGCTAGGTAGGCGGGGTTGGCTAGCCAGATAATCTTCGGCCGCCCGTCTAGTTTCCGTTATTAAAGCGGTGTCCGTCAGTTTGGCAATCTTGAGTTCGGGGATGCCGGATTGCCTGATTCCGTACAATTCGCCTGGCCCTCGCAAGGCCAAATCAAGTTCAGCCAGTTTGGCTCCTAAGTGCTGGGTTTCCATCGCCTGAAGACGCTTATTGACCCCCTCTTCTAAGCTATCGCTAAAAAGCAGGCACCACGACTCCTCCACTCCCCGCCCGACTCGTCCTCTTAGCTGGTGGAGTTGGGCCAGTCCGAAGTGATCCGAGCCTTCAATGACCATGACGGTGGCGTTCGGGATATCGATTCCGACCTCGACCACTGGGGTTGTGACCAGGATATCTAGCTTTTTATCTCGGAATTGGTCCAAGACCAGTTGTTTATTTTTGGTGGTGAGTCGTCCGTGCAGGAGTCCTAGTCGAAGCTCTGGGAAAACTTCAGTTTTTAGTCGCTCGAATTCCTGAGTCGCCGATCGTAAGGTGGAAAGAGATTCCGATGGCTCGATCAGCGGGGTAACGATGAATACTTGCTGGCTCAATTTGACCCTGCTACGGATGAAGTCGTAAGCTTTGTCTCTTTTGGCGGGTGGGGTGAGGTAGGTCTTAACAATTTGGCGCCCGGGTGGGAGTTCATCCAGGGTCGATAAATCTAGGTCGCCGTATAAGCTGAGCGCCAAAGTCCTGGGAATAGGCGTGGCCGTCATAGTCAGTAGATGCGGAGCGGAGCCCTTGGATTTAAGTAGCGCACGTTGGGCTACTCCGAAGCGGTGCTGTTCGTCGATTATCACCAAACCGAGATTATCGAACGCGGCCGAGGTAGCAATTAGGGCTTGGGTCCCAACTGTTACGTCCGCGGGACCGGATTTCTTGGACCTAGTTCGTAGTCCGACGCTGACGCCAAACTTAGCCAGTACCGTAGTGAGAGTTTCAAAATGCTGCTGGGCTAGAATTTCTGTGGGGGCCATGATCGCAGTTTGCATTTTATTTAGAGATGTGACGTAGGCGGCGATCGCTGCCACCACTGTTTTGCCACTCCCGACGTCACCTTGCAGCAGCCGATTCATCGGACGACCCCCCTTAAGATCCGATAGGATTTCCCAGGCCGCGCGCTGTTGCGAGGAGGTTAGGCGAAACGGCAAACTGGCGATAAAAGCGTTGACTTGGGAGTTGCTTACCGCCAGTTTGACCCCGGCTCTAGCCTCGTTGGCAGCCTTACGCATTAAGGCGGCTAAATGTAGGATAAATAGTTCCTCAAATCCGAATCGTCGTCTAGCCTGGTCAATGTCATCCAAACTTCCTGGGGAGTGGATTTTGATTAGTGCTTCCTCCAGGCTTAGCAAGTGGTAACGGCGCAAGATCCCAGGTGGCAGGTACTCTTTTAACTGCGTGGTTAAGATTGGTGCAAGAGGAGTTATCTTACTCCGTAACCACTTGCTACTAAGCCCCTGGGTTTCAGGGTAGATCGGAATAATCCGTCCGGTGTGGGTACGGAGGTCACCTATTTCGAAGTCCGGGGCGGTTAGACTAAGTTTGCCTTGGTAAATATTTGCTTTACCAGCTAGAGAGATGGTAACCCCGACTTTGATGACCCTGGTTAGGTAGGGTTGGTTAAACCAAACGATAGTAATCGAAGCCGAACCATCATTAACCAAAGCTTTCGTCAAAAACTTCCCATGCCTGGTCCTAATGTTTTGGATTTCCCAGACTTGTCCCCGGACTGTCACCACCTCGCCCTCGACAATCTCAGCAATTTGGCGAACAGCGCTTAGGTCTTCGTAGCGGAATGGAAAATGGTAAAGAAGATCAGTTAGGTTCTCAATTCCTAGTCGAGCTAATCTAGTTATATAAGCCGGGCCGATACCAGCCAGGCTGGATAATTTGGTATCAGGTTTCATAGGTGGGCGTTACTGGAATAAATAGATCAGCCCGCTCGCGATCAGAGCAAGCGAGGCGATGGCGGTAATAGCGGCGTAAACTAAGCGATATTTTCTAATACTTCTCATTTTTTAATTTCTACAGCCTTCCTTTTTCCAACTTGGATAATTATATCTTGAGAAGAGTGTGGGCCAACTTGGACCATCGGGTCAGTTAAGGTAGTACGATTGACGATTGCTCCTTTTTCGACGTGGACTTTATCCACCCCACCTTGTTCGATTAGCCGCTTAGCCTCCGACCTGGATGAAACCAGGTTTGATTCTACAAGCAGGTCAATAATGTTAATCGTCAGCCCTTTTAGTTTATGAATGGATCGATCTTCTGGCAATCCTTTGGATTGGATCACGTTTTCAAATTGCTGTTGCGCCGCGTTGGCCGCTTCCCCGCTGTGGTATAAGCTGACAATCTCTCTGGCGAGAGCTTTTTTGGCGTCAATCGCGGTGATAGTGCCGTGTTTGAGTTGTGAAGCGATCCCCTCGATCTCAGAGGCCGACATGTCGGTAGTCAAATCCATATATTGAAGGATCAGCTCGTCTCTTAGCCCCATGACTTTACCAAACATATCAAAGGGTTCGTCGGTTAGCAGGATGGTATTACCCAGGCTTGAGTGCATTTCCCGTCCGTCGGTGCCGATTAACATTGGGGTCGTCAAAATATCTTGGGGCTTGAGGCCGTAGGCCTTCATAAGAGTTCGGCCGGCTAATAGGTTAAAGGTCTGATCAGTCCCACCCACTTCCAGGTCTGGTTTTAGTTCCACGGAGTCGTATGCTTGCATCAAGGGGTAGAGAAATTCATGCAGCCAGATTGGTTTATCGGCCGATAGCCTTTTTTGAAACAGGTCCCTCTCAATGTTCTGTTGGACGGTGAAGTGGCTTGCCAATTTGATCACGTCGCCAAAATCTAGTTTCTCCAGCCAGCTTGAGTTAAGGACAAGCTTGGTTTTCTTGGGATCGAGAATTTTAAAAAACTCTTTCTTGATGGTGGCTACATTGCTAGCGATCAGTTTTTCGGACAGGACTTCGCGCTCCTTATCTGAGTCGGCTGGGTCACCCAATCTGGCGGTAAAATCCCCAATTACGATCACAATCTGGTGACCCGCCCTTTGGAAATCGCGCAGTTTACGAAGTGGCACGGCGTGGCCTAAGGTCAGAGTGGGAGTGCGGGGGTCGCGCCCCAGTTTGATAACTAGCTTGCGGTTAGATGCTAACTTGCGTTTTAGATCCTCGAGATTCACTATTTGGCTGACATTCTTCGTCAGTAAGTCGGATATCGGGTCAGATTTAGCCATACTTTAATGGTACTTCCTGAGGTGGTAAAATAACAAGGATCCGATGAAGATTTATCCCAAGATCCCTTCCAAACGAATTAACCGCTGGGCCCGCGCTAGACGCGGCAGTCCTTGGGCGGTAAAAGTAGCCACGGTGGCGTTTATTCTTTTCTTAGGCTTTACTGCTGTTACTATCGTCACTTTTGCATTTATCAGTAAGGACCTGCCCTCACCTTACAAATTGACCAATCGCGAGGTCGAGCAATCAACTCAGATCTTCGATCGCAGCGGCGAACTGCTTTACGATATTTATGGTAACAAGAATAGAACTCTAGTCTCCCTAAAGGATATCCCCCAGTATCTTAAGGACGCGACCATTGCCATTGAAGACAAGAGTTTCTATACCCACCAGGGCTTCGATATCGCCGGAATCGCTAGGTCTTTTAAAGAAATAGCTTTGGACCATTCACTATCTGGTGGATCCACTCTAACCCAGCAGTTAGTCAAGAATACCCTGCTTAGTAATGAGCGAACAGTAACTAGGAAAGTTAAGGAATTTATCTTATCAGTCCAGATTGAGAAGAGATATTCCAAAGACGAGATCCTACAAATTTATTTCAATGAGATTCCTTACGGTGGGACCGCGTGGGGGGCTGAGGCTGGATCGCAGCAATATTTTGGAAAAGCGGTCACGAAGTTGTCGCTTGTGGAATCAGCTATTTTGGCTGGTCTACCTCAAGAGCCGACCTACTACTCCCCGTTTGGGGCTCATCCCGATTCTTATAAGATTCGCACCAAAGAAGTACTGAAACGGATGCGTGATGACGGTTACATCACCAAAGACCAGCAGACCAAAGCCTTATCGGATCTAGAAGCCTACAAATTCCAAGCCAGCGGCAATGGGCTTATCAAAGCACCTCACTTCGTACTATATGTCAGGGAACAGCTGGTCAAGCGCTACGGGGAAAAGCTCGTCATGTCTGGCGGTCTTAAGGTCACGACTTCACTTGATTACAAACTCCAGGAACCAGCCCAAAAGATTGTGACTGATCAAGTGGCCCAGGAAGGTTCTAATTACCGCTACAGTAACGGTGACGCCATGATTATGAATCCAAAAACTGGCGAGGTTTTGGCGATGGTTGGCAGTAAAGATTATTTCGCCAAAGATTATGACGGGCAGTACAATGTCACGACCGCCGAGAGGCAGCCAGGAAGCTCGATCAAGCCGATTAATTATGTGACTGGTCTTAAGAAAGGCTACACTGCCGCCACCCTTTTCTTGGATCAGAAAACCGATTTTCCCTGTGGGGTAGGATGTCCCAATGGAGTTTATACGCCCCTTAACTACGATCGTACTTTTGGTCATGGCACCGGTGGACTTATTCTGATGCGCAATGCCTTGGCGCAGTCACTTAACGTTCCAGCCGTTAAGATGCTAGCTCTAAATGGAGTCCAGTCCATGATTGATACAGCTCATGAAATGGGTATCACGACCCTCCAAGATCCCAGTCGTTACGGCTTATCGCTAACGCTTGGGGGAGGTGAGGTCAAGATGATCGATATGGTCACAGCTTACTCGGCTTTTGCCAACGGTGGTTTGCGGGTGGATCCGGTGACGATCCTAAAAGTAGTCGATCCCAAGGGTAAAGTGTTAGAGGAATTCAAACCAACTCCCGGTCGTCGGGTGCTTGACGCTGGGCACGCTTTTATCATGAGCGATATCCTAGCCGATGGTAACGCTAAGTTGCCGACCTTCGGAGCCTTCGGGGTCCAAACCCTGTCGGTTCCAGGACACACCATCGCGGTCAAGACCGGCACGACCGATGACATCAAAGACAACTGGACGATCGGTTTCACCCCAAGCTATGTCGTCGGGACCTGGGTTGGCAACAATGACGGAACGCCCATCAGCGGACGATTATCATCGGGAATTACCGGAGCGGCGCCGATCTGGAAGAAGATCTTCCTCAAGGTTTTCGAGATTACCAAAGCTCCTCAGGAATCATTTAACCGTCCCGACAACGTCGTGCAGATCGCTGTTGACGCTGTTTACGGCACCAAGCCGGTGGGCGGAAACCCGACCAAATTAGAGTGGTTCACCAAATCAACAGTCCCCACTAACACCGCCAATGTCAAAACGCTACGTCTGTGTACTGACCAAAAGAAGCTGGCTACTCCAGCTGATGAGGCCGCTGGAAAAGCCTACGATCAAGTCTTCGTCAACGTCAGTGACGCTTTCACCAAAGGTCAATGGAGCCCGTTTGATCCCCCGACCGAAAAATGCAATGCCTACCGTGGTGGGGCTTCTGGGACCGAAATACTAGCCAGTATCACTTCTCCTGCCGACGGGTCAACCCAGGGGCCAGCTTTCGATGTCTCCGCCAATGCCGCTGGTCCTTATCCGATCACTAAAGTCGATTTTTTCCTGGACGGTCCAAATTTAGTTGGTTCTTCTACCACGTCACCTTATAATTTTCAATACTCAGCTGTTCCTCCGGGACCACATGTGATCTCGATTAAAGCCTATGATACCCAGGGAATTACAGGCACGGCTTCGATAACCATCAATATCGCCGCTGGCTCCCCTGCTCCATCAGTCCTGCCTCCAGGTCAGGAAAAAAAGCACCCCTAATTTGCTTCCCTAACTAAAATATGTTATACCGTGTGCACTAAGGCCCCGCCCACAGAAAGGAGAAAGAGGTGGCCGTGGTTACGGAGGACGCTGAAGCGCTTCGATCACGTCGAGTCGGCCAGTATCTAAGCATTCTGGTCAGCTATGACCTGAATCAGATCACTCGGTCCGAGCTCAACGAAAAGGTCCGGCGTTTCATGAACGATCTCGAACACCAGCTGCCGGCGTTTCGAAAGGAACTTCTTTCGGACATCCGGACACTCGAAGCGATCTATCAACGGCGTGTTCCTGAGCACTTCAACGACTAAGCAGGAGTGAGATCTTGATAGAGACACCAGCTACTTAGCAGACGGTATTCTCCATGTGGGCCGAGAGTACCGTCTTTCCTTTTTACCTTATTTTCGCTTGGAAATTTTCTTTCAGAAACTTGGCAATCTTATCGCGGTCCGCCTTGACCTCGGCACTGGTCAGTGTCTTGACCGGACTTTGAAACTTGAGTGTTAGCTTAACTGACTTCTTGTTAGCTCCCAACTTATCATCAGCAAATATCTCCGTCGCCTCGACCCCACTGAGCGTGGCTATCTCGGTGAAAAGCTTAATAGCCTGGACTAGCTCACCGACTGGAGTAGTATTAGCCACTAGCACCGAAAGATCCTCAGTGACCGCCGGAAATTTGGAAATTGACCTGAAAGTCTTGCTGGTCGGAATTTTAGCCAGAAGAAGGTCCAAGTCAAACTCCCCCACTACCATCTCTCGGTGCAGTCCCGCCATAGTTCTTAAAGTGGACGAAACTACTCCTATGATCCCGACGACTTCGCTCTCAATTCGAGCTGAAGCGGAAGTAGCAGAATCTAGCCACGTCGATTGGCAGGATTCGTAAGTGGGACTCGGTAGTCCGATGTTGGTACAGATAGCTTCAAATATTCCTTTAACTTGACTATAGTTCTCCCCAATGAGTGTGAGAACCGACTTCTCATAAGGTAAGTCCCCATCTTTTGGTTGATAGATCTTCCCTACCTCGAAAATTCGGGGTTCGATGCCGTAGTTGATATTGGTGACCGCCGTTTTGCTGAGACCAGGAATGAGCGAAGTCCTAAGAAACTCCCACTCCTTGGATATGGTGTTGGACAGCTTCAAAGCCGTCTCCCCACCGGTCATTTCTTCACTAACCATCGGAAAGTTCATGACCTCAGTTAGACCGAGGTTAGTCAGTTGGATTTTGATACTTCTAAGATAAGCTATTTCTGGATGAGGACTACTTTCCATCAATGGTCCAGATGGAAGACTGGAGGGGATATTGTCGTATCCCGAAAGTCGGGCCACTTCTTCGATTAGATCCTCCTCGGCTGATACATCTCCCATGCGCCAGGATGGAACCTGGACGGTTAGTTTAGACGAGCTTCTCGCTACTACCTTAAAGCCTAGTTTGACTAGCTGACTAGCGGCCAGACTTAGTGGGTGTTTGAAACCGAGATACTGATCCATTTTGGCGCTGGTCAATTCGACTTTTACTGGTTCCAGCGTTTTGGGGTAAATGTCGACTAGTTCTGAGGCGACCTGCCCCCCGGCGTATTTGGCCAGTAGCTGCACCGCTAGCTCCAGGGCAACCACACTACTAGTGGGATCTACTCCGCGTACGAACCGGAAACTAGCTTCACTTGGCAGGTTGTATTTCAGCGCTGTCTGGCGAATCACTCCCGGGTCAAAAACTGCCGATTCTAAAACGACAGTATCAGTTAGCTCTCCAACGCCGCTATGTTCTCCCCCCATGACCCCGGCCAGGCCCAAGATCTTACCCTGGTCAGCAATTACGGCGGCTCCGAACCCGAGTTGTCTGGTGACGCCATCTAAAGTGGTCAGTCTCTCCCCGGCTTGGCTTTCCCTGACGATCAGATGCCCTTCCGCGATCTTGGAGTAATCAAAGGCGTGCAGCGGTTGTCCCGTTAGCAGAAGAACATAGTTGGTAATATCGACCAGATTATTAATCGGTCTCATCCCGGCCGAGCGCAGTCTGGTCTGGATGAAGACGGGGCTGGGGCCTAGCTTAAGACCGCTTATGGCTAAGGCTGAGTACCTGGTGCAAAGAGCCGGGTCAGCGATGGTAGCGGTCAGTTTGATAGGAGAGTTGATCTTAGTCGGCAATTTAGGAGCCGTTAGAGGTTTAAGCGTGGCTCCCGTAACCGCACTAATTTCGCGGGCTAGTCCATAGATACTGAGCTCATCGCCGCGATTGGTGGTGACTTCAGTTTCTACGACGGTGTCCGGTAAATTTAGAGCCGTGGTCAATTTCGTTCCGACCTTAAGATTAGGGTCCAGGACTAAAATTCCGGAGTGATCTTCTCCTAGTCCCAGCTCTTTAGCCGAGCACAGCATGCCGGCACTTTCGACGTTTCGTATTTTAACTTTCTCGATTTTTAGAGGCGAGCCGTCCTTGCCGACGGGGACAGAAGTGCCAACCAAGGCCACCGGAACTTTCTGGCCGGCGGCGATATTTTTGGCTCCGCAGACGACGGATAAAATCTTACCTGGAACTTGGACCCGGGTCAGCTGCAGCTTGTCGGCATTGGGATGAGGGGAGATTTCTAGTATCTCTCCAACGATAATTTTTTCTAATCCCTCACCATAGGGCGTAACAGCCGCCACGGTGGTGCCTGTTTGGTTTAGTCTATCAACCAACTTATCTACAGTTGGGAGGTTAACATACTCTCTGATCCAAGAAAGTGGGGCCAGCATTAGAATTGCTCCAAAACACGGAGGTCATTCTCATAAAGGACCCGAACGTCTGGGATTTGGTATTTAATGGCGACGCATCTCTCTATTCCCCACCCCCAGGCAAACCCGCTCCAAGTGTCTGGATCTAAGCCAGCGTTCTTTAGAACCTTGGGATGCACCATCCCCGATCCGCCAAGTTCCAACCAACCGGATTTGGAGCACAGCGCGCACCCCGCCCCTGCGCAGACGGTACAAGTAATATCGACCTCGAAACTGGGTTCAGTGAAGTTGAAGTGATGAGGTCGGAGTCTTATTTTTATTTCGGGGCCAAAGAAGCGTTTTACAAAATGCTCCAAAACAGCTTTAAGGTTGCCAATAGATAAGTTTTTGTCTACCATCAGCCCTTCAAATTGAAAGAAGCTTGGGATATGGCTGGCGTCGTAGTTGGGGCGGAAACACCGCCCCGGAGCGACGATCCGAATTGGGGGTTGGCTGGTCTCCATGGTGCGAATTTGCACCGAGCTGGTATGGGGGCGAAGTAACATCCGGCCATACTTGGGATTAGCCCTAGCTTCAATGAAAAAAGTTTCGATATCGTCAGCGGCCGGGTGATTTTCGGGCATATTCAAAGCGCCAAAGGCGTACCAAAACCACTCTACTTCCGGGCCCTGCGCATAAGAGAATCCAAGTTCCTTAAAGATTTCGATGATTTCGTAGTAGGCTTGGGAGACTGGATGCAACTTTCCGAGCGGGAATTTTTGACCGGGCGCCGTCGGGTCGAAAGGAAGTTGGGGCTCGGCGGAAGTGTTGGTTGATCCCAAAGCATCGTTCAGGGCACTCTCGATACTGGTTTTGACTTGATTGACTAGTGGGCCGACGGTTTTGCGTTCAGCCACCGACATCGCTGGAAGCTCAGAAATGATCTTAGTTAGCGATCCACCCTTACGTCCCAGGTATTTTATTCTAAGCTGGTCTAGCTCGGCCGAGGTTTTGGCCGCGGCGATCTTGGACAAGGCTTCTTTTTCGAGGTCGATGAGATAAGCCTGCATTGATTTAAGTTTAACAAAAATATAGTCAATCTGGTGGAGAAAAGGAAAGCGGGGTCAAAAGAAAGCGTAGTCTCTCGACATCTTTCTCTTAGACCCCGCTGGAAACGAGCAGTAGATGGGACATTTCGCATTTAGCCTAACGGCAAGGCGGGACTTTACGAGGGTGTTCTGCCAGACTGTAATTCTTGGCGGCGCAACTGCCCGACTAGGTGTTCAAGGTGACTGATCCGGTTTTCGATGGTACGGGCTTGGCCCTGATGAGGTTGAAGTCCTAGTTCCAGATCCCCTTCGGCATACTCCCTCACCCGTCGTCTCATATCAAAAGCCAGAGTCTCAAATAGCTCGATCGTACTGGCGTAATGTCCTGACCTGAGGCCTTCCAGACATAATCTCGTTCGGGCCAGATTCTGATTGGCTTTCTCCCAGCGACGGTCTTGACGTCGGCAGGAGCCAATTACCCAGCACCAAGGAGAGTGACGGTGCTTGGTGAGCCAGCGTTCCACTTGTACTCGCTCTAAGTTTTCACCCGTCGCTATGACCTCAACCAAACGGCTAGCCTCCGCGACCAAGGACTCATTCATTCTCCGCTCCTTTATGGCCGGATTATACACCTCGGGCGAGAAAAATCCACTGGCTGGAAGGTGGATTCTTGGATCTAACCTAGATTAGTGGGAATTAAATTACTTGGTGGAGGCTTTGACGACGGCTTTGAAAGTTTCCGGCTCACTAAAAGCCAGATCAGCCAGAACTTTACGATCCAGCTCGATCTTGTTAGCTTTCATACCAGCGATAAAACGGCTGTATTTGACACCCTCTAGTAGCAGAGCCGCGGAGATCCTAGTAATCCACATCCGCCTCATATCACCCTTGCGTTCCTTGCGTCCGGCGAAAGCATAGGCTCCGGCGTGACGGACGGCTTCGGAAGCAGTCTTAATAAGCGTCGATCTACCGCCGCGGTAACCCTCGGCTCGGTCTAATGTTCGTTTGTGACGACGTCTGGCAGTGACGCCTTTTTTAATTCTTGCCATATGGCATTAACCTCTGAACTTCGGCCTTCTGGCCACCGTCTAGCTGGACAGGTTCCAAGTGACGGCGGATCCGATCGGCCTTTTTCTTGCTTTTGAGATGCGAGTTTAGTTGATGACCACGCAAAATTTTCCCCGTCCCAGTGACGCGGAATCTTTTATCTGCTGATTTGTTGGTCTTTAATTTTGGCATAATAGTTTACTTTTGATCCTTACAAATGCAGGCGGTGAGCTGGCGAAGAACTACTTCTTCGGTTTAAACTGAATTGACAGTTGACGTCCTAGAAAGACGGCTTCTTTCTCAACTTCGGCGACGTCAGCTAACAACCCTTTGACTTGGGTAATGACCTTGTAGCCAAATTCCTTATGGTTCATCTCTCGACCTGAGAAACGAACGGTAAACTTGACGTGGTCCCCGTCCCCCAAAAATTCTTTCCCGCGGGTGGTCCTAGTTAGTAAATCGTGCTCGCCCATCAGGGGGCCCAGCCACAGCTCTTTCATCTCAACTTTGTGAGTACCCTTACGGGCTTCTCTTTCGCGGCGATCTTCCTGGTAACGCAGCTTCTTATAGTTAATTAGCTTCGCGACCGGTGGTACCGCGGCGGCGGCGATCTCAACTAGATCGACCCCAAGCTCCTGGGCCTTGGCTTTGGCTTCCGCAGTGGGGACGACTCCCAGCGCTTCGCCCGCCTCCGAAAGAAGACGGACCTGGGGAGCAGTGATAGCGTTATTGATGCGATAAAACTTAGCCAAATTCTTAGGGATAATACCAGGACTACTCCCGGTTGTCTATCTCCTTTTGAACACGGGACAATATATCTTCTACACCGAGAGTTTTCAAGTCGGTGCCGTCGCGGAGTCTGACCGCCGCTCCTTTGGCCTCGATTTCCCGGTCCCCGACAATCAGCATGTAGGGGATTTTTTGCAGTTGGGCATCGCGAATCTTGGCGCCCATCTTTTCTCCTCTGACATCGATCTCAGTTCGGACCCCGGCCTGGAGCAGCTTATCGTAAATTCCGCGGGCGTAGGTATTTTGGGTGTCGGTAATAGGAATTATCATGGCCTGGACTGGCGAGAGCCAAGTTGGCAAATTACCTCCGTAATGTTCGATGATTATGCCAATAAAGCGCTCCAAGGAGCCTAGGATAGCTCGGTGGATCATGACTGGGGTTTGTTCCACTCCCGCCGCGTCGGTGTATCTAGCGCCTAGTCCTAGGGGCTGCTGGAGGTCAAGTTGCAGTGTTGAGAGCTGCCACTCGCGTTCTAAAGCGTCCTCGACATAGACATCGATCTTGGGGCCGTAGAAAGTGGCGTCTCCTTCCTTTACTTCGTATCCCACCTTAGCCCCGGAGAGCGCTTTTTTAAGGGACTGCTCAGCCTTATCCCAGTCCGATTTCTCTCCCATGAATGAATCCGGTCTGGTGGCTAATTTGAAGATCGACTTGAATCCAAAGGTGGCGTGGGCCGCTTTGACCACGTCGAGTAGTTTGGCAAACTCCCCCTCGGCCTGCTCCATGGTGCAGATGATATGCCCGTCGTCTTGGATAAACTCCTTGACCCGGGTCAGACCATGAAATACACCCGATTTTTCGGTGCGGTGCAGGCTGTCGAAGCAGCTTAACCGCATCGGCAGATCACGGTAACTGCGCTTGCGAGATTTGAATATAAGGAGTGTTTGAGGACAGTTCATGGGTTTTAGGAAGTACTCTTTATTCCCGTCGGTCACTTTGAACATATTCTCGTCGTAATAGGTGGTGTGTCCTGACTTCTTGAACAGCTCGGCTGAGACTATTTCCGGGGCTTTGACTTCCTGATAATCAGTTCCTTCTATTTCCCTGGCGTAGCGTTCAAGCTCGCGGTAGATGATCATTCCTTTGGGGTGCCAATAGGCTGAGGACGGGGAATACTCTTCGAAATGGAAAAGATCTAGATCTACGCCTAACTTGCGGTGGTCGATCTGCAGGGCTCGTTCGAGCCTTTCTAGATGTTGTTCCAGCTCCTCCTTGGTCTCCCAGGCCGTGCCGTAAATCCGTTGCAACTGCTCCCTAGACTGATCGCCTTTCCAGTAAGCAGTCGAGACGGACAGCAATTTGAATGCACCAATATCGGAAGTTCTGGCAATATGGGGGCCGGTGCATAGGTCGACGAAAGTTCCAGTTTGATAGAAGCTGACCTTTTTCTCACCCGCTTTGGCGAGATCTTTGATCAGCTCCAACTTATAAGGTTGCCCTTGAGCTTTAGCGTTCTTTTCAGCCTGTTCGACGGGGATCTCAGTTCTTAGAAATTCCAGATCCTGATTTCTAAGTTCACGCATTTTCTTCTCAAGGAGTTCCAGGTCTTTGGGAGTAAGGTTGTCCTTTAGATCGACGTCATAGTAAAAGCCATTTTCGATGACCGGACCAATGCCGAATTTTGCTTCGGGATAGAGCTCATTTATGGCCGCGGCCATGAGATGAGCGGTGGAGTGTCTGAGAGAGTCTAAGTTGTTTTTTTCCATAATAAAACCTCGTTGTGACTTGCGCAGAGACGAGGTCAATCGTGGTTCCACTCTGTTTTATGCTCTTCGGCCGAAACTGGCCAGGTTACCTCTCCGCGGGTGGTTAGTCCGAATCGATAAGGTAAGTTAATTAAACACTGTTTTACCCTAAATTTCTAGTGGACGCCTCTGGCACCGACGTAAAGGGTGATTTGCCGGACGAAATCTCCGACGAAGGGAATAAAATCAATTTTCGTAAGAAGCGCCACTAAAATGGCGATACCGGCCGTAGCTCCAATGACTGACCCAACGCCTCCGGCAATCCCGATCAAAAATCCCCTAGTCATGGCGTGGTGCAGTCTTTCTTCGGAGTTCATCTTCTAGTCCCCATCAGGTAACTTAGCAAATCTTTGGGCCAAAGAAGTCCCTGAACCACCACGGCTGTCAGATCTACTCCCCCATGCGAGCTCAGACCTTTATCAACTTGGAAAAGAAGTATCAGAAAATAGGCGAAGGCAATGACGGCGTAGATCTTAAGAAGAAGCAGAAAGACTGTGATTGTTTTAATAGGCATCCTGATGTAATAGTAGCAAAAGAAAATGGTGGACGATACTGGATTCGAACCAGTGACCTCCACAATGTCAATGTGGCGCTCTAACCAGCTGAGCTAACCGTCCGAAATTATTTAGTTATGACCGGAGCGACCTTGGACGCTTCCTTGGCCTGGAGCTTATCAGATGTGATTATTTTGTCAATTAGACCATATTTGATGGCTTCGGCTGGGCTCATGAACAAATCTCGCTCAGTGTCTCGCTCGATCTTATCGACCGGCTGACCGGTTTCTTTAGCAAAGATCTCGTTCATCAGTTGCTTATTTTTGAGGATTTCTTGGGCCTGGATACTGATATCCGTGGCCTGTCCCTGAAATCCTGCCGAGGGTTGGTGAATCATGACGCGGGAATTAGGCAAGGCCAGCCGTTTACCCTTTTCTCCGCCGGCTAGTAGCACCGCTGCACCCGAGGCCGCCATCCCAATACAAACCGTTGAGATCTTGGGCTTGATGAATTTCATGGTGTCGTAGATCGCGAAGGTCGCCGAAAGAGATCCACCTGGGGAATTGATGTACATGAAGATATCTTTGGCCGGATCTTCGTTGTCTAGGTGCAACAGTTGAGCGATCACGGAGTTGCTGCCGTCATCGGTGATTTCCCCAGCTAGGAAGATGATTCGCTCTTCTAGCAGGCGGGAGTAAATATCATAAGCACGTTCGCCTCTCGGGTCGCGCTTTATAACCATAGGTACAAGATCCATAAGCGTGGAGATTTTAGCAGAAAGTGGAGTTTTTGGGAACCTATAAAAAGTAAAGCCCGCCGGGGAAGAAGTTTTTCAACTCCCCGGCGGGTGGTTTTGTTGGTAGAAGGCGGGGTGCAATTTCACGGAGAGCTCGAGGCACCCGGTGATGAAATGGGTCAGCCGTTGCAACATGATCTACTCCTTTTTTTTTATCGACCTTTTAG
>JBBROZ010000001.1:0-50296 GCA_038228785.1 Patescibacteria group bacterium | reverse complement strand
CCTTACGCTGGCCGTGCTAACGGTGACCGCATCCAACAGCAACTCCAAAACGACCTGAACTATCGCAACTCGCAGGTCAAGTAGAAAGGAGAGTTACCCCAAGGGGAGGTTTTATTCGAAAGAATGAACCTCCCCTTAATCTTTTTATAGGAAGTTTTTGAGAATTGGAATTTGCTTAGCCATACTGCCGGGCTGGGATCCCGACTTATCGACATGGCTCGAAGGCTTCGTATCGAAAGCTTCCTCTAGAAAGGCTGGAACTTTGGTTGCGAATATTAGTACTCCGATCGCCACGATTGAGGTTAGGTTGGCATTGTGAGCGAAGATACCAAAAGCATCGCCCTCTTTGCCGATAACTCCAGATTGCTTAATCGCTGAGGCTAGATTCAGGATAAAAAGAACGATTGGGAAAGTCAGCACATCAACTAAATACGACTTAAACCAGCCCCAAGTAGTGTCCCCTTTTCCGGGTAAAGCACCAACCAGGAAAACAAAAGGTGCAAAGACCGGTTTAACAATCAAATTGATGTACCGGAACAAGAGCATCAAGAAAACTTGAATTCCCACAAAGAAGGCAAAGGCTAGCACGACTAGATTGATAAATGTACTAACAATCCCAGTTATTGGCCCATCTCCAAAAGAGACAGGGTTGTTGTTATTTAATAGAAAATTACCCCAAATATCCCCTACTGACAGCCCAACCTGATTGCCATTTGGTCCTGGGTGAACTAGTGGTTGGTTATTGGTAACCGCCCCGTTTATAATATTTTTGACGACTTCCTCTAGGAGTTTACCGGCGTCAATAAGCAAGCCGGCAATTGCCAAACTAAAGGTTATGAGCACCATAGCCACGATCAGATTTGGAATAGCTGCTGTGACACTGACCGTCGTGCGCGGATCAATCTTAGATCTAAACAAAATCATCAGCCCAACGGCCATTAAGATGAGGACAAAGAAGATATAGGCAAGATTTCTAGTCGCTTTCCAGAAAAACCCAGTCGGGGCCACATTCCCTCCAACCCCCTCCAGAACCTCCCGTCCGCTCGGGGTATTGGTGGCGTAAGCTTGGGGAAGAATGTGTAAAGAAGCTAGATAATCTGAAGTATGGATGGGAGGATTTTGATACATATCCTGAATTGACAGGCCCAAAGCTCCCACGGCCCCGTAGTTTTCATAGGCATCAGCGATGTTTTTAGGGGTATGCCCCGGCGCGTAGGCTTGTTGCTTTCCGCCCAGTATTGTGAGAAAGGTTTCCATGATCTTTTTTACGATATTGGAAATCAAGTCTCCCAAGCCATCGGTAAAAAAATTGGTGACGTTGCTTAATTTACTAACTACGTCTGCGTTATTGGTGGCTGAGGTTGGAGTAGTGGTCGCTGCGGCTTGAGGACAGGATGGGTCCGACACACAATCAAAAGTTCCCGGGCAAGCGCACGTTCCAGCGCTATCTAAGCCCGCGGTGTGACATTTCATATTCTTACCGCCGACTACGACGCAACCAACATTACAGCCGACACCTGAGCTAGCATTGCTACAGTCAACGGCTGAGGCGCTGGTTACTAATTGATTGTGGTTGGAGAGAAAGCTAGTAACAGCCGCGGTTAAAACGATTAGCCCAACCGATAGAATAGCCCCCAAAAAGAAATTAGACAGGACACGCATGCTGGAATCAGATTATCATACCCTCCCTGGCCCCAGCAACTTCTGTTAAAATGTCCCGAGAAGGGTTTTTATGGCAGAACGTCCTCCCGAAGGATCTTTACTTTCAAACTTTCTATCAGGCGGCAGTGTCGGTCGTCCTAATTTCGGTTCTCCCAAAAAGAAAAAATCAGACTACGTTCCTCCCTACAGACTACCTCCCGATCAGGCCGCTTTGCTGGGCCAAGGGATCGCTGAAAACGCGTTTCGTTACAGCGAAGATGTTTTCGAGGGATTCAAGAGTGAGCTAGTCGGGCGCGGAGTCCTAAAAAGATTTGGTAAGGAAGAAAAAATTTACCAAATGGATCATGACTATCTCACCAAAAGTCTAACTGATCTGGGGGACAGCCAAACTGCCAAGGACTTGCAGATTGAGAATCTAACCGATTACGTCAAAAGCTATAAACCCTGGCGAGAAGCTGAGCAAGCCAAAGAGAATGCCGCTCGCATTAAAAGAGGCGACTCGCCGATTGAGGGCGTGGGTATATACGGGGTTAAAACTTACAACGCTAATCTCTTTAACCCCCGCAAAACCTTTAGCAGTCTACGAAAGACCGCTCTAGCTTCTTCAGCGGGGGAGATCCTAAAACAAGCCAACATTGGTGATCACCCCGAGATCCCATTTTTTACTAAACGAGAAGAGGCGGGTTACTTAGAGCACTTCCTAAATTACCAAACCCGTCAGGCTTATGCCCAAGCCAAGACCGATCTCAAAAACCCGGCGCTTTCCCCGTCGGCCAGACTAGAGATCCAAGCTAAAAAAGACCGACTTGGTAAATTATTGATAGACAAATTTAAGGAACGACATTTAGACCCGGATAAGAGGACCAACCATTTTGATCGACTGACGGCAACGGTGAGCCGTAATCTAGTAAGTCGAAACTTATTAATTAGGGCGGGTGGGGTTATCAGCGGTGGTTACGGAATATTCAAACAAATCGATCAGGACCCGCTTGGCTTCGTGATCGGTCTGCCTTTTAGGTTGGCTGGCAAGCTTATCTGGGGTCGGAGTAAGTTCTTCGGTCGCAATATCGGATTTAATCTAGGCGGAAAATTTAACAAGTGGCTTTTTAAGCAGGGCTTCGCCGGCAAGGCAGTTCATTTCGCCACTAGTAAAATTGGTTTAGGTTTACAAAAAGGAGTAGGCAGTCTTACTAAGGTTGGCTTTAAATTTGCCGGCAAGCTCACGGTAGTGGCGGCTAGGTTTGCAAGTCGAATGCTGGCCTCGGCCTTTATGGCAATCGTGGCCCCAGTGTTAGGATCAACCATTGGTTTGGTAATCATCGGAGTGATATTGGTAATGATTGTTTTTATACCGATATTCCAAGGACTTGGTTCCCAGGCTGCTGGCGCTACTATCCCACCAGGTTTATTTAACATTAAAAGCCAGAAACTGGTAGGGTTTTTTAATGACGCAGCCAGTAAAAATTGTGTTCCCCCCGCCATGCTATTAGCGATCGCCGAGCGCGAGGCTTCCGGTACTTTCAGTTACACTGACGATCAGGTGACGAAGTTTAGTACGCCAGGGTGGTGGAACGGCGCTTCCCAAACTGAGTTGGGGCCAGCACCTACAGGCGGGTATTGTTACAACACGTGCACTCAGATTCATTGTGATGACCCTAATGCTGACGTTAGAGGAGCGATGCAGTTTGAGGCCGGAACCTTCGCTGGCTACGTTGACCAACTCAGAGCTCAACTTGGGCATGAACCGGATCGATGTAATGTTCAAGACGCAATTTACGCCGCTGCCCTTAAGATAAAAGCTAATAGTGGCACCGGTTCCTCCGAGTGTGCCGCTTGGAGTGAGGGGACCGTACGCCAGGTGGCCCGAAAATACTGTGGCAGCTGTGATTCAGCCTCCTGCGGCGGTGACTACTGCGATCAGGTGCTCAGGTTTTACCGAACCTACGCTAGCTTAGGATTACCCGGAAACTCGGCCATTGTGGCGGCCATCGCCAAAGTAGATAAGACCAACCAAAGCTATTCCGGATGGTGCGGGCTATACGTTGATAGTGTATTGGCAGCGGCGCAGTATCCAACTATTGGTAGCAGTCAGGCCGTCGACTTTTACCGGGATGCTCCACGCAAAGGGTACACGGTTTTCCCGGGCTACTCCGTTGAGCCGAAGCCGGGCGACGTCGTTGTTTTCAGGGATCCAGACAGTCCCGACGGGGGACCTGGGCACGTCGACATCGTCGTTCTAACCAGCGCAACAAGTGTATTTCTGACCGGTAGCGATTACGACACTAGAAGCTACGCTAGAAATGGCAACGTTTTCGACGCGCCATTTTCTCCCAGTGGCACCAAACTACAACAAGTCGGTATTATTAGGGCACCCTCTAAATGAATGAACTAGATCTTTCTAAACTAAAAAGTCTTTTCCCGAAAATAATTTTTGGGGTACTAGCTGCGGCGTTAATTGCTGTCGTTGGGAGTCTGGTTTTAGGCTTCTTCCTATCGCTATTCCCTCCAAAAGTCGTGTCGGCTGTTCCCTCTAATAGTCAAAAAGCGGTTACTCCCACCACTACGATCCGAGTCACATTTGATAAAAATATCTCTAGCTCTAATCGGTCCAAGTACTCCATTTTGCCGGCTGCAGCAGGCCAGATTTTTATTCAAGGAAAGGTGTTTGAATTTGTGCCTAACCGACACCTAGATTTTGGACAAAGTTATGTTTTTAGTTTAATCAAGCCAATTAGTGAGAGCGGACGAGAGGGGGACAGTGTTGTCTTGTCCTTTACCGTCAAGACTTACGACGTTCTTGACGCTTCGGAAAAGTTCGCCTTACAGAGGGAGCAAGATCTGGCAATTAAAAAACAGGCTGATCAGGCAGCGGGCACGCTTGAAGGACGAAAAGGCCAAGCACTCATTAATTTATTGGGAAGCATGCCTTATGATAGTGCCTCCTTCTCGGTTCAATATTTATCCGATCAGGATCTTTTCTATGTCACTCTAAAAAAGAATCCTTATAATGACAGCAAGCAAGCAGCGCTAGATTGGTTTAAATCTAAGGGGGTAGAGGATATGAGTTGGATTAATGTCCGGTTCGGATCGGTGCGCGGGGTTTACCCCTAGAGAGTTAGTTCTGGAAATCGGAAGGTTGAGAAGTACCGAATTTAATTATGGTCAGATCTTTCACTCCAAAAGTGTTTCCAATAATATTCACGATTACCACCGCCAGTAAGACGATTATTAGTCCTAGGATAGCAAATTGAATGGTCTGTTTCGCTCCCTGAGTAGCTTTGGGATCGCCGCCGGCAATGATGTATTTAATCCCCCCAACCACAATCAGAATAATAGCGATCCCTCCAACAATTCCGAATAAGAAGGTGATAAGCCGGTTCAGGACCGTTCCCAGCTCCGTCAAGTTGGTCCCGGTAATTTGGCCCTCGGCCATAACCGGACTAGCCAAGATAGGGAGCAAGGAGGAAACAAGAAAAATCTTCTTAAACATTTATAAAATTATACCAAACTAGCGGGCTTGCGCCCGCTAGAGAAGTTACGTACCTTGATTAGATACTTTACTTGGCTGATGGTGCGGTTCCTGGATTATTCAGATTGGAAGTACCAAGTAAGTTTCCAACGATTACTACGATGGCGACAGCTAGTAGAGCCACGATCAGTCCAACTAAAGCTGCAGTTATAGTGTGCTTAGCAGCGTCAGTGGCTTTGGGATCTCCGGCAGCGATGATGTAGCGGATTCCGCCGATTACAATGAAGATAATAGCCAATCCACCAACGATGGCGATGAGGAAGGTAAAGATTTTGTTAAAAATACCTCCGACATCGGTTAAATTGGTCGAAACAGGCGATGTTATAGCCTCAGCGCGAGCAAAAGATGCGGTGGCTAAGTAGGATAAGGTGGCGATTGAAGATTTAATGAGTTTCAAGCTAGGTCACCCCCTCTCAATGGGAAATAATGACGCTCCCGCCATTGCGGGAGAACAGTCCCAGATTCAGTATATCGACCCCGATTATACCAAGGATGGTGGTCGCCAGCAAGATAAACACGAGGCCAGAGATGGCGGCGGTGATAGTGTGGCGGCCATCCTCTAAGGAGTCGGGGTTCCCAGCACTAGTAGCGATTTTGAACCCTCCGATGATAATAAACAGGACCGCCAGTCCTCCAGCGAATCCTAAAACTAAGCCGAAGATCACATTTGCAAGTTTAGCGGGGTCTGATGGAATACAGCCGAAATCCGTATCTACACCGTGGGTACCGTCTTTGCAAAGGTTCGGAGACCCAAACCCACCACCATGACTGCTACTTCCCCCGCCACTGGGGCAACTACCGCAAACGTTGCTATTGCAGCACTGAGTAGTTCCACAGTCACTGTTCAAAGAACAACTTCCGTTAATAATTTTGGGCATACATTTTCCTGTAAAGTAAGGTATTTCAGCTTGAGTAAGTTTTGTTTGACAGGAGTATCCAGCAGCCTTGTCGCACTGATCACTTGTTATAGTTCCATTTTCTGGAGCAACCTGACAAGTTCCGCCTTCAACCCCGTAAGTAGGAGCGAGCTGGAATAAACCTGCTACAGGGAATAGAAAAAACATCAATAAAAATGTCTGAATTATTTTCATAAAACAAAAAGCAGCTACCAGGCGCGTGTTAAAATTCCTATACTAATGCGCCAATTCGCTGCCCTGGCCCTGATCTTAACTTTTCTCCTTACTTCCGTCAATCTGACTCGGGCGGGCTGCACCACCGAAGAAGACTGCGCCAACCAGATTAATCAGCAAAGCTCTCAGCTAACAATTATTCAACAGCAACAAGCAGCTCTGCAAGCTCGTCTCGACTCCGCGCGCAAGAACCTTAACTCGACCGCGGCTCAGCTGGCCGAGATTCAGCGCCAGGTGGGGGAAATTCAGGCCAAGCTAGCGCAGGCTGATCTTGATCTAAAAAATGCCCAGGGAATCTTGGATAAGAACAAAGAGATGTTTCGGGCGCGGGTGCGGGACTTGTATATCAAAAGCGGCATTGCCGGTTGGGAGCTGATCTTTGGGGA
Organism: Patescibacteria group bacterium; assembly: GCA_038228785.1. Lineage (GTDB taxonomy): Bacteria > Patescibacteriota > Microgenomatia > Woykebacterales > JBBROZ01 > JBBROZ01. The sequence goes on along the minus strand of JBBROZ010000001.1, from coordinate 43,589 downwards.
TTCCTACTCCTTTGCTGACGCCGCCCAGTTCGCTGGACTGAAGCAGGCGGTCATAAATAAAAACAAAGATCTGATAGCCCAGTACACCACAACCGTCAAGAACCTGGCGGCGACCAAGGCGCAGATAGCGGATCAGGCGCGAGTGGCGACTGACCAGTTGGCTCAAATCCAGGCCATCAAAAACGCCCAGGCCAATCAGATCGCCGTCTTTCAGCGAACTCAAAGCGCCTATCAGTCCCAACTGAGCGATATCACTAAAAGCCTCACCAACCTAACCTCCCAACAGCAGTCGATCATCGCCGCCAAGCTCGCCGCCTCTCAACAAAACCAATCCGTTGGTGATAATGCTCCGGCGACTAACAACTCGACCCCGCCCCCGTTTGCTAATGCGTGGGCGTTTTTTACTTATGGTTATCCGCACCGGGTTGGTATGAATCAATACGGAGCTTACGGCCGGTCTAAAGCGGGGCAGGACTACGCCGCGATCCTAAATGCCTATTTCGCCAATATCCAGATCGGCCCTTACGCCGAACCCGACAGCATTCCAGTCCAGGGTTACGGCAACATCCCTTTCGAAGACAACTATCTAAAGGGGATTGGGGAAATGCCAACCTATTGGGGCAGTCCGGAGAGTGGGGGGATGGAGGCGCTCAAAGCCCAAGCGATTGCAGCTAGGACTTACGCTCTTAACTGGCTCGCGGCCAGGCCGGGACAGTCTATTTGTACTGACCAAAATTGCCAAGTTTATATTGGTTCCAACAAGGGCAGTTACTGGGAACAGGCTGTCATTGCGACTAGGGGCATCGTCATTACCAACCAGGGAGCTCCGATCACCGCTTGGTATGCATCGACGGCTGGGGGATACACCAGAACATCCCAAGATGTTTGGGGTGGATACACGGCCTATACCAAACGGGTTCGCGACTTTGATGCGGCCGGCAATCCATATGACGGGATCTCGCCTTGGTACCACAAAGCGTGGGGCGAAACCGTGGCGGGTAACGGCTCACCGTGGCTGACTGAGGCCCAGACCGAGGATTTATTTAACGCCGCGATTTTGTACCAATCAACCAACTCGACGACCGGATCGGATTATAATCTGACCCAGCCTGATAAGGGTGGTTCGACCCCGCAGCAAATCTTATCCGCTCTGGCTTCCCGAAACCTCACCCCAATTGGCGCCATCAGCTCTATCTCTACACATAATGACGGTACTGGTTATATCGACACGGTGAAGGTAAATGGTAGCCGGAGTCTTGATGGGTACGCCTTTAGATCGGTCTTTAATCTTCGTAGTTTGGGGACGCTAGTCATATGGACCTCTCTATACGATGTCAGCCACCAGTGATAAAATTTATTTAACAACCTGAGGGAAATAATTGACCAAAGATTTGACTTATCAAACCGGCAAAGTTACCACCGACTCCAAAGAGGGTCACTGGTCGACGGCCTTTGAATTCGCGCCCCCTTCCCAATCCGAAAAAGCGTCACGTGGCGTCTTGGTCGCGGCCATCTCCATTACCGCTTCACCCAAATTCGACTCAGCATTGGCTGGAGACCAAGTTCTCTCAGCCTTACAAGAAGATTATTACGCCCAAACCACCGGCGGGATCCTGCCTGCTCTCGAACGAGCTGTAACCTCGGCCCATCAGCGTCTGATAACGCTTGTTTTTTCGGGACAAGGCGAAGAAGAAGCGGTCGATTTCAATCTGGTAGTCGGCGTTTTATGGGGCTCGGTTTTTTACCTGGCCCAGCTGGGCGAGTCACGGGCGGTCATTAGACGTGGTGGGGAGCTCAAGCTGATTGGGCACCGGACCGGAGCTGAAGATGGGGATCTAGCGGTCGGGGATAAGCCTGATATCAGGGTGGCTTCGGGACTCTTGGAAGTGGGCGACAAGATCATCCTGGGAACACCGAAATTCTTTGACATCATTCCCGCCGAAGAGCTTTCCCGGGTCCTGGAAAATGGGCCAGGGGACTACGTTGCTGGCAAACTCAAAGATAAATATGCTGACGAGCCGGAGGCTGCGGCCTTAGTTCTGAGCTTAGGGGTGGAAGGAATTCCCTCCCCGGCCGAGGACGCGGTCGTATTGGCTGAGCCTGTAATCACGGAAAAAGAAGAGGTTGCGCCAGAAGTGACTAAAGAGGACGTGGTTGAAGCTCCCGCTGAGGTGAAAGAGCCCGAACCGGTCGTAGCCGAACTCTCGGCGCAAGTCTCCAAAGACGTTGGCAAATTCTCAGATAACCTGCAAGCCTGGGGCAAGAAGATTATGTCCTTAGCCGTAGTCTTCGGGGCCCAAGCTTACCGGGTAGTTCGGGGTAGCGGAGTGGGTAAACACGCGAAAAAGTTATTTGGCCATGCTTGGAAAGCCCTTGGTAGTCCTAGGACCGCCGTTGAGGGGGCGACTGAGGCTAAGAATCGCCGGACGCTCATTATCCTAGCCGGGGCGCTACTGATAATTCTTTTGGCCAGTATTGGAATAAATAGTCTCTTTAAAGGCGATTCGAGTAAGAGACTCCGCTTTGATAATCTGGTCAAGAGCGCCCAGGCCGAATACGACGAGGCCGAAACCTCCGCTAGCCTCAACCGAGCTCATGCCAAAGATCTTTTGGTAACCGCCACGACCAATCTCAAAGACGCCGGGGATCTGCACATTGATGATAGTAAGGTCAAGGATCTGCAGGCCAAAATCGCCGCCCTCCTGCAAACCGTTAATCTGGTTTACAAGGTCGATCCGGCAACCTTTTATGATCTGACGATCCTGAAAGCCGGGGCCAGTGGGGCGGATCTGGCGGGGGACAAAGGGGTCTTGTATGTGCTCGACCCAACCGGCGGGCTCTACCAACTCTCCACCGCTGACCGCAAAGGCGTCGTCCTAAGCTCCGATTTGTCTTTATCCAAAGGTCAGAGTCTGGCTCTTAACGGAACCAACTTGTTTAGCTTCGTGGCTGGTCAGGGGGTTTTTGGTTACGACCTCAAAGCCAAAAAACTCTCGCAAACCAGCAAACTTGATTCCGCTTGGGGCCGGATAGCCGATCTCACTAGCTATAATGGCAATGTTTATCTCCTGGACGCGGGTAAAAACCAGATCTGGCGCTACTCTCCGATCAGCGCCGCCCAGTTTGGCCCGTCGACCCAGTGGCTCAAAGAAGATGCGGTCCTGTCATCAGCCTCAAGTATCCAGGTCGACGGCAATGTCTGGGTCGGACAAGCTGGTGATCTACTGCGTTTCGCCTCCGGCAAACGAGACAGCTTCCTGACCCAAGACGTCTTCCCAGCTCTTAGTAATGTCAAAGCAGTTTTTACCACAGTCGATACCACGAGCGTTTATCTCCTCGAGCCCGGACGGGTCGTCGTGACGGATAAGAACGGGGCTTACCAAGCTCAATACACTTCAGACAAATTTCAGACCGCCACCAGCCTGATTGTTGACGAGGCCGGCAAGAAAGCCTACGTTCTAGCCGATAAGATCATTTACCTCCTGGAACTGCGTTAACCAGCAAGACGCGGTTTCCTCTGATATAGTAGCCTCATGGGTTTTAATTTCTTTAATCGGAAGGCCAGTTTCAAATACTCCTTAGAAGACAAGCTCGAGGCCGGTATCGCTCTGACCGGGACCGAGATCAAGTCCCTCAGATCTGGTCGGATGAGTCTGGCGGAAGCGTTCGTCCATATTCGGGGAGCGGAAGCATTTCTCATTAACTCTTTCATCCCGGCTTTTCAGCCCTCGCCTGGCTATGACCCCAGGCGGCCGCGGAAACTGCTCTTGCACCGGAGCCAACTGGCTGCTCTAGTCGGCAAAACGAGCGGTACCAACTTGACCTTGGTGCCCGTTCGAGTATATAATCGGCGCGGTTTGGCCAAGGTCGAGATCGCCCTAGCCAAAGGTAAGCGCCAGTTTGACAAGCGCAAAGCTCTCAAGGATCGGGAAATAAAGCTTGAGGCTGAGCAAGCCCTAAGAGGGGACAAACTAGCTTTCCAGCAGGATTCTGCTACCAAGTAGCCCCTCTCCTGAGTTCAGGAAGGAGCACAGAGGAAACCTTGGTTTCTTCTGAAACATTCGTGGGGATGTATTGATTCGACGGAGTCAGCACTTTTAAATGAGCAAGCCGACCAGGAACCGTAAGTCGTAAAATTTCCGGCTCGAATTTTAAATGCCAATATAACGGCTAAAGTTAGAGACTTCGTGTCTCTGGCTCCAGCTCTCGCTTTCGCGTAAGGCTGGCACCGAGTAGGCCCTCTCACCTGATGGAGACCGGCCGGTGTAACCCAAGTCAGGTAGCATTTTCCAGCGCTGGTTAGTCTGGATTATCTTAAATTATCTAACCTCAGCTCACGGGTAATTTTGAATCTTGGATTCATCCGCGAGCGAATCTAATCAAGATTCTAAGCTTGTAGACCATTTAATAATGCATCTTCGGACCCGGGCTCAATACCCGGCATCTCCACCATCGAAACGACCGCTTTAAAGGCGGTTTTTTCGTGTCTTCAAATCAGGAGATATGAGACCCATAGTACTTGACATTTAGGCATAAATATGATATATTATAGGCCTCTAACCTGGATCGCGAAACAAAAATGTACCAGGTCGGAAGAAGGAGACTACTAGGTGTTCGAGTTCCTCGGCGATTTCGGACTGTACCTGATCGCAGCGGTGCTGTATGGCGCTCTGGCGATCGGCGCGTTCTTCGGTCTCAAGCTGGCCTACTACGGTTGGCATAAGGCCAAGAAAATGGCGGACAACTTTCGCATCGCGCTCGGTCCTCGAGGAGTGTCCAGGCAGGAGCGGGTGACTCGCAGTTTCGACGTCATTCACCAGCTGGCCGCATTCCTCGCCATCGTCTCTCTGATCTCGATCCACGACTCCTTTCTGGCCTGGGCCTGCGTCTACGGTTTCACCTCGGCGGTCCTCAAGATCGAAGAGATGCTAGCCAAGGCGGGAAACAGGAGCACCATCATCCAGATGAGCCGCGCTTCGTAGATCTCACAAATTTAGCTGGTAGCCTAAAAACTATCGAGGGGACCTTTGATCGAATGATCAACAGGTTTAGCTAAAACAAAAGCCGACTGCTTTTGCCCTCTTCCCTTAAGCTAGCAAACAAAAGTTGTTAATTTAAGGGAAAGCTCAAGGAAAACCTCTTTGAACTCTTTAAATAAATCGCCCCGGTTTGGAAGCTTTACAGCTCACCAGGTTTTTTCATGCTATATGCTTGACTTTAACCCAGGTAGTGATAAACTATGGGACATAATACTGGCTTTCAGCGAGACCAAATTACGCGTTGGAGGTTGGCATGCCCGAAAAGAAAGTCATTCCCACCTGCCACAACTGTGGTAGCAGCGACCTCGATATCGATCGTCGTGACGAGGTGCAGAGTTACAAGATCCTATCGGCCGTTTGCAACGGATGCGGTTGGTGGATGTGGGTTGAAGTGGAGACAGGTCTGACCTGGATCCCTGGCCGCAGCGACGAGATCATAGCCGAGATCGAAGTAGACATGGACGATGACTACCAGATCGCTATCTAGCAGAAACGACAGGTTAGATTCTGCGGAATTTAATCGGAGAGGCCTGTAAAAGGTTTTTGTCAGTTAAACTCTCCCCGCCCGGTTTGGAAGCTTTACAGCTCGCCGGGTTTTTTCATGGTTTAATTTACCTATGGGTCTACTAGACCTGCTTTATCCTAAGAAGTGCCTGTCCTGCGGTCAGGGTGGAAACTACCTCTGCCTGGCTTGTAGGGAGCTCATACCATGGCACAACGAGGCCAAGTGCCTGATGTGCGGTAAGCGGGCGATTGGCGGTTACACCCATCCCGCGTGCTTGGGTAAGTGGGGACTAGACCGAGCGCTTCTTTTGGCTCATTACCGTGGGCCGATCCGTAAATTGGTTCAAGGACTCAAGTACAAACGGTTAACTAGCGAGACTGGTTTGCTAGTTGAGTTGGTAGTAAGCCGTTTGGAAAACTACGACTTAAAGGGTTTTGTGGTGGTGGCAGAACCGCTTCATTTCAGCCGGGAATTAGGACGCGGATTTAACCAATCTGAGCTGCTGGCCAAGGGCCTGTCTGGTCGGTTAGGTTTAGTGTACGAGGGTGATATTTTGTACCGACCAAGCAAGACAAGTTCGCAGGTAGAATTATCGAAGCAGGAGCGCTTGGATAATGTCCGGGGAGCGTTTAAAATCATGCGCCCAGGTAGCGTCAAAAACTCTAAAATATTGCTAGTTGATGACGTCATCACGACCGGCGCAACCGTCAAAGAATGTGCCAAAGTTCTAAAAAGAGTCGGTGCCACCGAAGTCTGGGCGCTGTCTCTTGCTCATGGATAGGTTTAGCTGGATTTTTGGGTTCAAATCGGCTATATTAGCCCAGCTAAACCTGTTTAGCTAACAGTTAGCGCCAAATCACCTAACAAGGTCATAAAGCGCTGTTTCAATTAGCGACTGAAAACAGGCAGTCACATGAAGAGGATGATGTGGAAGGAGAACTCTTTTTCCTTTCAAAATTAACCTCACGTGGTCCTTAGTTGGGAGGGTTGGCCGAGTCTGGTCTATGGCGACGGTTTGCTAAACCGTTGGTGGCTAATACCCGCCGCACAGGTTCGAATCCTGTACCCTCCGCCACTTTTTTTGTTAATATTGCCTTATGCCCGAGGACAAAACCCCAACCGACTCTCCCAAAGAAGTCAAAACACTGCTCGAGTGGGAATCGGCCAGTCGGCCATTCAAGAGGCGTGACGCCAAATACTTCACCAATTTAGCTATCATCATCTTCGTATTGGCGGCGATTTTACTGTTTGTCCAAGAGTTTCTCCTGATTGGCGTGCTTCTAGCCCTACTTTTTGTTAGCTACGTCCTGGGCACAGTGGAGCCGGATAAGATGGATCACAAAATAACCACTCAGGGTATTACGACTGGTAACAGGAGCTATCTTTGGAACGAGCTAAACGACTTCTGGTTTAGCGAAAAATACGGCGAAACCGTGCTCAATGTCGGGACTAAGATCAGGTTTCCGGCCCGATTGCTCGTTTTGGTCCCGTTTATGGACCGGGAAAAGGTCAAAGATATCCTGGTTGAATACTTACCGTTTCGTGAAGTCGCCCCAACTTCCTGGATGGATCAGACTGTTGATTGGGTTACGGCCAAACTTCCCCCCTCGCTTCGTTAAACTTTCTTTTACCAGGTATAAATGTTAAAATCCCGACGCGTGCGCCTGTAACCCCACATCCAGGGATGTGGGCTTGCGGACGCTCGAGTTCGAGCGCCCGTAGTTCAGTGGTTAGAACGCCAGGTTGCGGACCTGGAGGTCGGAGGTTCGAGTCCTCTCGGGCGTGCCACTTTTGGCGTAAGCTAAATGCACGAGGGATCCGTGGATCCCGAAGAATTTTTGTGGAAGGGTGGCCGAGTGGTTGAAGGCGCTGGTCTCGAAAACCGGTATGGCAGCAATGCCATCGTGGGTTCGAATCCCACCTCTTCCGCCAAATTTTGGAGAGATGGCCGAGTGGTTGAAGGCGACGGTCTTGAAAACCGTTAGGGCCGCAAGGCCCTCGGGGGTTCGAATCCCTCTCTCTCCGCCAAAGTGAGGTAAAGATGCATTTCGCCGATGAGGTCGGTCCTAAGCTCAGCCTGGAGTTCCTGCAAGGTGTCCTTGACCGCTATGGTCAGGGACATATCGTTTCTTGGAATCCTTTTCTAGGCGGTTGGACCAATATTAATAATCATCTGAAAACCGGGACCGGGGAATTTATCCTGCGGATTTACAAATATGGCGTCAGGACCCACCAAGATATCGCCCTTGAGATAGGGGTCATCAGTCATTTATCGGCCAAAGGTTTACCAGTCGCCCACGCCTTCAAAAATAGCTCGGGCAGCTACATTACCAAATCCCAATTGGGTGGCAAAAATTTAGATATGGCGTTATTTAGCTTCGTAACTGGAGCCATGAAACCATACCCGACCCCGGAAGAAATCCGCCAAATGGGTCAGGCCCTCTCTCAGATGCACCGAGCCCTCCAAGATTTTCAGGCTGATCACATCAAGAAATACTTTCGCCTGAAATTTGAGACACTACGCCTGGCGACTAAAATCAATTCCCGGATCCAGGGGGAGTGGGTTTACCCTAAAGTTACCACGCCCGAAGAGCTGCAAAAGTTGTGGCGAACTGACCGCGAATACCTGCTGGGTCTAGATCGGCGAGCCGGGGAGAGTTTGCGCGCCGTCTCGATCATCCACGGGGATTTTCACCCCGGTAATATCAAATTTGACGAGGGGGCAATATCTGGAATATTCGATTTTGATAACCTCATGCACGCTCCCAAACTTTTAGACCTCGCGATTTGTCTGGCCCAATTCAAGTACTGGCATGCTCAAACTATCCGGGATACCCTGACCGAGGCCGCTCTTCCCCTGCTGGAAGGCTACCAGAGACGCAGTAAGCTGACTGAGGGCGAAGTCCGGTTAGTGATGGATCTGACTAGCTTTTGGCTCTGGAAACAGATCGCCTGGACTCTTAAGACCCCGCTGTCTAACAACCAGCACAGCCACCAGGAATACTTCCTGGGGGCATCACTGGCTGGAATAAAAGAACTCCAAGATTTAAGATTAACGAGATGACCAAGCTCTACCTCATCCGCCACGGCCATTTTCGTAATATGGAAGATCCTAACCGCGGACTGGGTCCTGACGAACCGTTGGACCAATTGGGCCAAGCCCAGATCGAGCAGTTGGCCGAGCGTCTCAAGGATCAGCCGATCAAAGTCGTCATCACCTCACAGCTTAAGCGGGCCCGGATGAGCGGACAGATCATTGCCGACCACCTGCACCTGCCGATCGAAGTGAGTCCAGTGCTAAACGAGCTCGGGTTTTTTGTTAAGCCTCAAGATATCATGACCTTTGAGCGCAGCGACCTGGTTTACGATCAGGCCGTTAAAGATCTGGAGCAATCCAGTCAGCGGGCGATCACATTTTTGGAGGAAGTCGCGGCCAAACACCAGGGGGAAACGATCGCGGTGGTGTGTCACGGCAATATCATTCGGGCCATCATCGGCCAGGCGCTCAAAGCGGACGTTGATTCGATTATTCGGATGCAAGTCGATTTAGCTTCCCTATCAGTGTTAGAATACGACGGCGCCGATTTGTTTCGCTTGATTGAGCTAAACGATACGGCGCATCTAAAACAGTAAGCCCTCGTCTCCACCGATCTATCGATCGATGTTGCGAGTGCGTTATACGCCCTCGTAGTTCAGTGGATAGAACGTCAGGTTCCGAACCTGAAGGTCGGAGGTTCGAGTCCTCTCGAGGGTGCCAATTCGTGGAAGGGTCGCATAGCCCGGTCGAGTGCGCGCGCTTGGAAAGCGCGTAGGCCGCAAGGTCTCGAGGGTTCGAATCCCTCCCCTTCCGCCAGCCTTGTAGTAATCTCACCGGACGGTAGAAGAATTTTCCTCCAAAGAAAAACTTGAACTCGTCTATAACAAAGGTCGAAAAGTAAATACGATAAATAAGAAAGGAGGTGAAAAATATTAAAGAAATTATAAAGAAGAGTTTTACAGTCCCCGATGAGACAAAAAAGCCCTTCGCCAAGGGAACCATCGAAACGGTAACTATCGGCGGGCTGGTGGTACATCGCGAAACGCTCGAGCCAGGATGGAAATGGTCGGAACATGTGAAGCCAGTGGTAAAAACCGATAGTTGTCAGAAGTATCATGTTAAGTACTTTCTCTCAGGTCGACAAAAAGTGGTCATGAACGATGGCACCGAATTAGAGTTTGGCCCGGGTGACCTCGCAATCATCCAACCCGGACACGATGCGTGGGTCGTGGGAGATGAGCCGAATGTACTCCTTGAGCTCTCGGGCGCAACAAAACCCGCCGAGTAAGTTTTTGGCGAGATCAGTTCGGATTTTTCCGTAAACACCCCGCCAAAGTAGGTATGAGTTGGGTCTCATTTGATAAAATCCTCAGATCTGTTAAGATATTGCCACTCACTTATTATCCTGCCGAGGTAAGACATGGACAGCCAGATTGACGACATCAAAAAACGGGTCGATATCCTAGATTTAGTTTCTGACTATGTCCCACTAAAAAAAGCCGGACGTAACTACAAGGGCTTGTGCCCATTTCACACCGAAAAAACTCCAAGCTTCATGGTTAACCCCGACCGGGGTATCTTCAAGTGTTTCGGATGTGGCAAAGGGGGCGACGTGTTCGCGTTCCTGCAAGAGGCCGATGGACTAGAGTTTCCCGAGGCCTTACGGGTCTTGGCCAAGCGGGCCGGGATCGAGCTAAAGGAGTATCGTCCCTCTCCTCAGGCCAACTTACGCGAAAAGGTGTTAGAAGCCCAGGCGATGGCGGCCAAATTTTACCAAACTATTTTACTAGAGCACCCCTCCGGCAAAGTAGCCCTAGATTACCTCAAAAAACGTGGTCTGAGTATGAGCACCATCAAAACTTGGGGACTAGGCTACGCTCCCAATCAGTGGGAAGTCGTGACCAAGGCCTTAGCGGCCAAAGGCTACACCAAAGATGAAGTGATCTCAACCGGTTTGGGGGTACCGAGTGAGCGCGGCAAGCTTCCGTACGACCGCTTTCGCGGTCGGATCATGTTCCCAATTCGCGATATCACTGGTCGGGTTGTTGGGTTTTCGGGGCGGATTTTAGGCGAAGGTGAGCCCAAATATATGAATTCACCTGACTCGGTGGTTTACCAAAAATCAAATATTCTGTTTGGCATGGACTTGGCCAAAAATGAGATCAAAAAAGCTAACCTGGCCGTACTGGTTGAGGGTAACGTTGACGTGCTTAGTAGTCACCAAGCCGGCGTCAAGAATGTCGTAGCTCCGCTCGGGACCGCCTTGACGGCGGGTCAAGTAGCGCAGCTGATGCGCTTTAGCGAAACGGCCGCCTTGGCCTTTGACGCTGATCTGGCTGGAGACGCTGCCACCAGACGCGGGATCGATCTGGCCGAGGATGCGGGGCTCAATATTCGAGTGGTCCATCTGATGGGTAAAGACCCGGATGAGATGATCAAACTCTCGGCCAAAGCTTGGAGCGAGGCAGTCGCCAGAGCGACCCCGATCTATGACTTTTACTTGGACTCGGCCTTTCAGAAAGCTGACGCCACCTCTCCTGAGGGTAAACGAAAAATTGCCAGAGAGATCCTTCCCATCATCAAGAAAATCACCGATCCGATCCTGCGCGGACATTATCTCAAACTAGTCGCGACCAAGCTCGGTCTTGATGAAAAAGATTTGGAGACGGCTTTGTCCAAATTGGCCGAGCCAGATAAAATTTCGGCCCCGTCCAGTGCCCCCAAAGAGCGCGAAGCCAAGAGTCGTCAGATTCAGCTGGAAGAAGAGATGCTCAAATTGACTCTGGAACTTCGTCTTCGTTCGACTCTTCTCATCGTCGACGACTTCACTGGGGAACACCTGGCCAAGATCTATAAAGAGCTCCTAAAAGTCTTTCCAGACCCCCCACAAGAGGACGCCAGCTTGACTGTCAAGGCGAAATTTGATACACATGCGGTTGTTAGTAAGCTGTCCCCGGAGGCCCTAAAGGAGTTCGATGATATCTTACTGACGCTTCGTCCCGAAGAGGAATTAGACGAAGAGCTCGAGTTAAAGCTGCTGATCCAAACCGCCCGTGAGCTTAGGCGGAGTAGCCTGAGACGATTCCTGCGCAAACTTGGGCTTATGATCAAGCAGGCTGAAGCCTCGGGACAAGACGAGCAAGTAACGAAACTGAGCGGTAAATTTCGCCAACTTAGTACCAAGTTGGCTGCATTGGAGGTAACTAGTGCCTAGACGACGCAAACCCCAGAGCCTAATTGATTCCCCGCAAGTCAAAAGCCTCGTCGCTACCGGACGAGAGCACGGTTTCGTGACCCAAGAGCAGATTCTGGCCATCTTCCCGAATGCCGAGGAGGACCTGGAAGCTTTAGACGAACTCTACGCCATGCTAATGGACGAGGGGATCGATGTTTTCGAGTCCCCAACTTCCGAAGACGAGAAAGAGGCCGAGAAGCCAGCCACGGTGCTTGAAAAAGAGCTCGAGAGTATGGGTACGATGGAAGAGACGATCATTACCGATCCGGTGCGGATGTATTTACGCGAAATCGGCAAGATCCCTCTGCTCACCGCCGCTCAGGAAGTGACCCTGGCCAAAGCGATCGAGCGTGGAGCGCTCGATGCGACTGAAGCGCTAACCCAAGCCAACCTGCGACTGGTCGTGTCTATCGCCAAGAAATACGTTGGACGTGGGCTATCCCTCTTGGATCTAATTCAAGAAGGCAACATTGGCCTGATCCGTGCGGTCGAGAAATTCGACTACAAAAAAGGTTTCAAGTTCTCGACCTACGCTACCTGGTGGATTAGACAAGCTATCACCCGGGCGATCGCCGACCAAGCTAGAACTATTCGGATTCCGGTCCATATGGTCGAGACGATCAACCGTTTTTTCAGAACCAGTCGTAAGCTGATGCAGGATTTGGGACGAGAGCCCACCGACGAGGAAGTGGCCAAAGAGATGGAAATTGATCTGGAGAAAGTCCGCGAGATCAAAAAAGTCTCCCAAGAGCCAACCTCCCTGGAAGCTCCCGTGGGAGTAGAGAAGGACTCGACCCTGGGAGACTTCATCCCCGACGAAGAGACCGGAGCTAGACCCGAGGACGCGGCCTCCCACGAGCTTCTTAAAGAGCAAGTTGGGGAAGTTCTAGATACCCTAAATGACCGCGAGAAAAAAGTTTTGAAGTTGCGCTTCGGACTAGAAGATGGCCGACAAAGGACCTTAGAAGAAGTCGGTAAGGAATTTGGCGTCACTAGAGAGCGGATCAGACAGATCGAGGCCAAAGCCCTACGTAAACTGCGCCACCCGACCCGTAGTAAGAAGCTGAAGGATTATCTAGAATAAAATGAAAGCTTTACCTGAAAAATTAGGTTTGAGGAGCGATAGTAAATCGTGTTTCCTAAACGCCCCGGCTGATTATCTCCTGCAGATGGGGATCGACCCGCAGTTTAAGGCCCAACAGCACCTGCGCCCTAGGACTTACTTCGTTCATTTCTTCACCACCACCCAGGAGGAGCTGAAGCGTGAGATCTCTCGCCTCAAGGGGGCCTTGACGCTAAACGGGATGCTCTGGATTTCCTGGCCCAAGAAATCATCGAGTTTGGAAACGGATCTAACAGACGTGGTGGTTCGTAAAATCGGTCTCTCGACCGGGTTAGTGGACGTGAAGATAGCTTCAATTGACAACAATTGGAGCGCCATGAAGTTCATGTACAAGCTCAAAGACCGTCAAGGCCTGGCTACCGACTAATATCAAATTTCTAGTCAGCTACATTTTGGAAAGCAGGTCAAAAGCCCTTTGGTCGACCGTTCTCAGGTAGGCGGGAGACATCAGGGCGCGCTGAGCGGCGTGATCCACATTAAAATGAACGGCGAAGAGGATCTGGATCTGCTCGTTGGTCTCAGCGGTCGCTTCAAAGTTGCACAGCGAATCTGGGATTAAAGCGCGTTCTTTTAGAGTTTTCATAATTTTAGATTCTAACCTTCCTATAACTGAACGAATCATAACCTTGGTCTAGGACATTCTAGAGATCGAAATTTCCTGACCTAGAAGCGGCTGACCGTTAAACTTTCTGACAATGTTAGCGGCGTCCTGTTCCCGGTTTATGGTGACGTAAGCGTAAGCTTGCTGGCGGTCTCGGGGCGGATTTAACTCGACGGACCTGATCTCTCCCTGATTAAACAGGAAGTTACGGATCATGGCTTCGGTGACGCCTACCGTGAGGTTAGTGAGGACTAACTTTTTGGCCACAGTTCCTCTCTAATCATTAAAATTTTTAGGAGTATGAAGTTGGTAGTAAGAGTTAAAGCGGTGATTCTTGCTAGCAGATCGATGCTTCTGAAGGCAGGTATTTGATGACATGCGAAGCTTAGCACACATTTTCCCCTAACCTACAAGCAACAGCCAAGATGGCTACTGTAGCAGCCTAATATTTTTAGAATACTGAAAAAATAGCTAACTGGGGCGCTCTTGTGGACGGCCTTCGCAACAAATCTATTTCAACGATGGGTGCAGCCGACCCAACAACAGGGTCGGCGCTTTCCGGCCCTAAGTTCCTCAGGCACCCTTTTAATATGAAGATCCCTCGTCTCTGGCTTCTTGACGGACTCTACCCAACAGATCCACTCACTACGGGCGATTGGCGTAATATCTTCCCAGGCAAACCGTGCTTTGGGTGAGGAAATAATAGCTTTTTGTAAATCTGGTGGTAGCTTATGTATTGTTCCGTCAGAAAGTTCTTTTTTGAGCATAGATGTATTTTACGCGCGTTATGAAAACAAAAACACTCTGCTTTTGCAAAGTGCTTATGCTTGGCTCCGCCGGGAGGATTCGAACCTCCAACCAATTGATTAACAGTCAACTGCTCTACCATTGAGCTACAGCGGAAAATAGTGCGCTATTTTCCGCAGCAAAGCCCGATAGAAGAGAGGGATTTACAGCGGAACGATCCTCGCGCGTTCCAGATTATACTATCCCATACCTACTTTAGCCAGAGAAGACCTCAAATCTAAAAGCGTATTTGTTAACATATTGACTAACCATATAATAAAGGTGTAGCATTATCTTACAACCAAGTACACAGTTACTTGGCTAAAGGAGGCCACATGAGCGAAATCGTTACTGAGCGCGTCGTTGAAACTACCCCCGAGTCCGAGCCTGGATCTTATTCATCCTGGAAGGTCAACCAGATAATCTACTACATCGGTGGCGTGATCGAATCGATCCTAGCCATCCGACTGATCCTGCAGTTTCTGGGCGCTAACCAAGGCACCCCATTTGTTGACCTGATGTACCGGGTCAGCCACCCCTTAGTCGCCCCGTTTTTTGGAATATTTAATTCCACCCCAACTTTCGGGACCGGACGTCTTGAGACCGAAACGCTGGTGGCCATGGTGGTGTGGGCCCTTATTACGACTGGTGTCGCCCAATTAGTCAGACTAGTTACTAGGTAGGGCAGAAAGGAGTAATTTATTATGCCACTGATTATTCTGTGGTTACTGGGAGCTCCCATCGGTATTCTAATCCTGCTCTTTTTACTAGGCGTCGGCCATTAACAGGAGGTTAGTATGAGTTGGCAGGACTTTATGTTCGTTGCGATCGGAATAAGTATCTTAGGGCTCTCGGGAGCCCTTGTTTTTACCCTCTCTAAGACTTGGCCGATCTTGGATCACGCCGAGTCAGTCAGCCAAGACTTGGAAAGTACCACTCGGTACGCCCTGCGTGGCCCAATTACTGGAATTCTTAAATTTGTTAGTTTATTCACACCGAAAGGGGGTGAGGAAAATGCCAAACAAAAAAGATAACAAAGCTGGACTAGGTATCGCTGGGGCCGCCGCGATCGGAGCCGCCGCTGGTGTAGCCGCTGCTTACCTCTCCAAAGAAGAAAATCGTAAGAAAGTTAGCGATAAAGTCAGTGAGATGAGCCAAATGGCTGAAGATAAGCTCAAAGAAGTTTCTCCAGAAGCCCACGGCAAACTCCAAGAACTGAAAAGCCAGATCCCAAGCTACGCTTCGGACGTCAAACTAGAGGCTGAGAGTAAAAGCGAAGAGATCAAGTCCAAAGCCAAAAAAGAGCTAAAGTAAGTTTAGTAACCTGAGAAATTCTCAGTGCGGACCTGGTCGGGTCCCACGCCTATCCCAGACAAGATACTGGTGTAGGCTTCAATCATCCCGGCCGGTCCGCAGATGTAGAAAACTGTCGCCTTTAGATCAGCCACATTTTTAGTGATCAGCTCGGCACTTAAGTGCCCGACGGCCCCGGTCCATCCCTGGTCCGGATTATCAACTGTGTAAACAGCCTTAAAGTTGGGATTAATCTTCGCCAACTGGTCGAACTCCCCCCGGTAAACGATATCGGCTGGAGATTTGTTGGCATATATCAGCGTTATCGGCGTGGGCATTGCGGTGTCGGCGGCGAATTTAGCCATCGAGCGAAACGGGGTGATCCCAATTCCACCTCCTAGGAAGACTAAGGGTCGCGCAGTGTCGGGGGGCAGGGTAAATTCTCCGTGCGGACCACGTGCGGCAACCTCGGTTCCGCTCGCTAAGACTTTGAGAGAGCGCTTGAAGCTAGATCCAGGGTCGCTAAATTTGGTGGTAAACATGAGATGTTCTTCCGTCGGTGAAGATGAGATTGTAAAATGCCGGCGCTCACCACGTTCGTCAGCCCCCTCTTGGGGAAGCGTGAAAAACATGAATTGTCCGGCCTGGAACTCGAAACCGGTCGGTTTGGCGAAGAGGAAAGAAGTAGCATAACTGGTTTCGGGCTTGGATTTTAGAAACTTAGCGCTAGTTTCCACTTTTGATGTAGGCGAGCGCCTCGTCCCGGGTAGCAAAGATTTGAATATTATCCCGACCGGAGCCTTTAATGATAGCTTGGAGCGCCAACCTAAAGACGGGATTACTGATTCCAAACACCCCAACTTTTTTGACGAAATCCAAAGCATCACTTTTGGCCAAGATATCGATCGCTTGAACTGAGACCGAACCGGCCTGAGTAGCATCGACGATCATTCCCTCTAGACCACCCGATTCGAAAAGATGGGTGATATATCCAGCGTACCTGGATGAGGAGACCTCATCGGCGTTTCCCCGCACTACCGTTTGGGCGACCGTCGGGTCAACGAAACTAACTTCGGCCGATATTTTCCCATCCGAGGTAAAAAATTCTTTATTTTCCATGTGTTAATTGTATTGATCTAGCGGCCTTTAGAGCAAGGAGCGATCAGGCAGTAGCCGTGTTATCATGGAAATATATGTTGTATTTAGCTAGCGATCACGCTGGTTTTGCGCTTAAAGAAAAAATTAAAACGTGGCTTGGCGAGCTGGGCCAAGAATTTCAAGATTTAGGGCCAGCCCAGTTTAATCCGGAGGACGATTATCCGCTTTACGCCAAACCAGTGGCCGAGAAGATTTCGTCTGGCGCGGGGCGCGGAATTTTGGTCTGTGACACGGGGGAGGGGATGGCGATTGCCGCCAACAAATTCCCAGGTGTCCGGGCCGCTTTAGTCGTCGACGCTTTGACTGCCGCTAAAAGTCGTGAGCACAACGATAGCAATATCTTGGTCTTAGGCGCCTTGTTGCAAGCCGACGACGTGGCGCAACAGCTCCTTAAGACTTGGCTTGAAACTCCGTTTTCTGGTGAGGAGAGGCACGAGCGGCGCTTGGATGAGATTAAGGATTTAGAGCAGTGACCAAAATCCTGCCCGCAATTTTAAGCCACGACTTATCTAGTTTAGCGGCCCAACTTAAGGCCGCCGAGACCGCCTTTACCGAGGCCCATATCGACTTCATGGACGGGGTATTTGTCCCGACTACATCAATCACCGCCAAACAGTTTCGCGGAACTGCGACTACCCTTAAATTAGAAGCCCACCTGATGGTCTCAGACCCACTAAGCTGGATCGAGGACCTGGCGGCGGCGCACTTCAAGCGCATCTTAGTGCACCAGGAGATCGGCTCAGGTTTAGTCGGCGCGGTTCACCTGATCAATAGTTTGGGCTTAGAGTCTGGCATCGTGATCAACCCCGATTCTGATCCCGCCTTATCTAGAGATTGGTGGGGAGAAGTAGCAGTAGTTCAGGTAATGGGGGTGATCCCCGGTCATTATGGCGCCAGCTTTCAGCCTCAAGCTCTGGAGAAACTGCGCTGGATTAGCGAACAAAGATTTTCCGGGACTATTCAAATTGACGGAGCGGTAACTCCCGACTCTATCCCAACGATGGTGCGGGCGGGGGCGAGAAGTTTGGTCGTCGGATCATACTTGTTTGGTAGCGAGGAAGCGCCCCAGCTTGATAAAATAGGTGAGAAATTAGCTGATTTGAGGACTGCCCTTGGAACACACTAACATCTCCTTTTTAGGTTACTCCGCTTCGCTTGAAACTGACCCTGAGTACCGGGCCGCTTACGAAACCGGTAAACTCTTGGCGCAGCATGGCTACACTATCGTCAATGGAGGTGGGCCTGGTGTCATGCAAGCCTCCTCGCTGGGGGCCAAAGCTGGTGGCGGACAGACGATTGGGGTGACTTTTTACCCTAAGCAGATCAGTAACTTCGAAGGTCGGATGATGACCAATCCCTTAGATCACGAGGTCATCACCGAGAACTACCTGGCCCGGACCCTCAAACTTCTAGAGTTGGGGCATATGTATATATTTTTCAACGGGGGGACTGGAACGGTCTCGGAGTTTGGCATGGCTTGGGGACTGGCCAGGCTCTACTTTGGTCACCATAAGCCGCTCATCTTGTACGGGGATTTTTGGCAAAACATTATTGATAGTTTCCGGGAGAATATGCGCCTTAGGCCCGAAGAGCTGGAGGTTTTTAAGATCGTTAATTCTCCGGAAAAAGCTCTAGTAGCCATCAAGCACTTCGAAGAAAAATTCGGCCAAAACAAACACGAGCATATCAAAATCACGGCGGAGTCGGCCTTTGAATATTAACGAAACTGCGCTGGCGCAGACAGCTAATCTGATTCGCCAAGATATCATCAAAATGCTACTAGCTGCCGGGAGTGGTCACTCCGCCGGACCCTTGGGAATGGCCGATGTTTTCACGGCCCTGTACTGGGAAATACTAAAGATCAATCCCAAGCAGCCGTGGTGGGAAGGTCGGGATCGGGTAGTGCTTAGTAATGGTCATATTTGTCCCGTCTGGTATGCCACGCTGGCCCATCGGGGCTATTTTCCAGTCTCAGAACTGCTGAGCCTTCGTAAACTTGGCACAAGACTACACGGTCACCCCCACGCCAGGGAATTGCCAGGAGTAGAGAATAGCGGCGGCCCCCTTGGGCAAGGGCTGTCCCAAGCGATTGGGATGGCCCTAGCCGCTAAATTAGATGCCCAGAAATGGCGTGTCCACGCGCTACTTAGTGACGGGGAGCACGACGAGGGACAGACCTGGGAAGCGGCGATGTTTGCTGGCAAAAATAAACTGCATAATCTAACGGCCTGGGTCGATCGTAACAATATCCAAATCGACGGCTTCACCGAAAATATCATGCCACTCGAGCCCTTCCGGGAGAAGTACGAAGCGTTTGGATGGCACGTTTTAGAGGTTGATGGGCACAATTTCCAAGAAATAATCGCCGCCGCCAGTGAGGCTCAGGCGATCTACGAAAAGCCGACCGTGATCATCTGCCACACAATTCCTGGCAAGGGGGTCGATTTCATGGAAAGTGACTTCAAATGGCACGGTATTCCACCAGATAAAGACCAGGCCAAATTAGCCCTAAAAGAACTGCGTAGTTTGAGAGGAAGAATCACCGGTGAGCATGAATAAAAGCGCTTTCCTAGCCCCGAATCTTTTCTCGGCCGAGCTGCCTCTAAAGGGGGCCCGGGACGGATTCGGTGACGCCTTAATCGAGGCCGGAAAAAAAGACAAAAATGTCGTAGTCTTGACGGGAGATTTAGCCGATTCTACCCGGGTGGCCAAATTTGGTGAGGTGTTCCCCGACCGCTTTTTTGAGGTGGGGGTGGCTGAGCAAAATATGATGGGCCTCGCGGCCGGATTAGCCTTGTCCGGTAAAGTTCCGTTCATCGCCTCATATGCTACCTTTAGTCCAGGTAGAAATTGGGATCAACTGCGGGTATCGGTCGCTTACTCGGGGGCCAACGTCAAAGTTATTGGCGCGCACGCCGGGCTCTCGGTTGGACCAGACGGCGCGACTCATCAGGCGATGGAGGATCTCTCCATGGTTCGGGCCTTGCCGGGGATGCTCGTCATGACGCCTTGTGATTATGAACAGTCTTACCAGATGACGTTAATGGCCGCTAAGTACCAGGGCCCGACCTACATCCGTTTCGGTCGTGAGAAGACCCCGGCTTTTACCACTAAGAAGACGCCCTTTAAGATCGGTCAAGCCGATGTCTATCGGGAAGGCCGAGATCTGACGATTATGGCTTGTGGGGCCCTAGTTTATGAAGCCCTCAAAGCCGCCGATGAGCTAAGTAGCGAAGGGATCGAAGCTGGGGTGATCAACTGTTCGAGCATTAAACCGCTTGATGTTAAGACCCTTAGTCACGCCGCGGCCGAGACTGGCGCTGTGGTGACTGTGGAAGAGCACCAAGTGAGTGGCGGTCTAGGTGGGGCGATCTCGGAGTTACTTGGCAAACACCTCCCCGTACCCATCGAGATGGTTGGGATGCCGGACCATTTTGGCGAATCAGGGCAACCGATGGAGCTCTTGGACAAGTGGGGAATGACGAGTAAAGGAATTATCCAAAAGTGCAAGCTAGTGCTTGCTAGAAAGGTTTAATGAAAGTTGAAGATAATATCGCTAAGATTTCCAAAAACGGTCGGTTGATGCTCTTGGCTTACGACCAGGGTTTAGAGATCGGGCCGACCGAATTTAATGCCAAAAATGTTGATCCCGAATACATTTTTAAGATTGCTGATAACGGTTATTTCACGGGTGTCATCGTCCAAAAAGGTTTGGCTGAGAAATACTATGTTGGTCAAGACCGGAAAGCTCCACTGATCGTGAAATTAAACGGCAAGGACAAGCTTTACCAGGGCGAGCCGATCAGCGAGCAGCTGACTTCAGTGGCGGAGGCCGTCAGACTTGGCGCCAGCGCGGTTGGTTACACCGTCTATCTTGGAAGTGAGCACGAGCCCGAAATGCTAAAAGAGTTTGGACGGATTGAAGAAGAGGCCCACGCCGCCGGTCTAGCGCTGATTGGCTGGATGTACCCCCGGGGGAAAGCAGTTAAGGACCCGAGTGATCCCGATGTGACTGCTTACGCGGCCCGGGTGGGACTGGAGCTTGGCGCCGATATCGTTAAAGTCCACTGGACTGGTTCAGCCGAAACATTTCGTTGGGTGGTGGAGTCGGCTGGCAAGACCTTGGTGCTGTCGTCTGGTGGGGAGAGGACCACGGATGCTCACACCCTATCTCAAGCCCGCGGGGTCATGTCCTCGGGAGCCGCCGGGATGGCCATTGGGCGCGATATCTGGGAAGCCGAAGATCCAGATAAGATCAGTCAGCGGCTGCACGAGATAATTTTTGCTGGGGGGCAGTAATGTACGACTTGGTTACCATCGGGGACCTGACAATCGATAATTTCCTTAGGATCCATGACGCTGAAGTGGCCCTTAAACACCACCCCGACCGCCAGCAACTAGTGATCGATTACGGTAGTAAAATACCAGTCGACGCTTTCTTTCGTTTCCCGGCCGGCAACGCCCCCAATAACGCGGTGGGTGCGTCTAGATTGGGATTAAAAACGGCTATTTACGGGATGGTGGGCAAAGATAGTGACGGGTGGTGGATCAAAAACGAGCTGGAGAAAGAACAAGTGGCTGGCCAATTCATCCGAACTGATCTTAAAAAACCGACCAATCAGAGTACCGTCTTAATTTTTCAAAAAGAACGCAGTATTTTCGTTTGGCATCAGACCAGGCAGTATAGTCTGCCACCTCTGCCTAATACACAGTGGCTTTATCTAACCTCGATGGGGCCGCTCGGGCCACAACTAGACAGTATTCATCGTCAAATTCTAGGTTTCGTCAAATCTCACGACCTCAAACTGGCTTTCAACCCCGGCACTTATCAACTGCAGATGGGTAGATCAGCGCTTCGTCCGTTTACCGAGCGCTGCGAGGTCATGTTTTTAAATAAAGAAGAGACCCAGGAATTGACCGGTAAAAATACCTCCGATATCAAAGTCTTGCTAAGAGCTCTGCTGGAACTAGGTCCCAAAGTAGCTGTTGTTACCGACGGACCGAACGGCTCGTTTGCTTACGACGGAACTACTTATTACGCCTGCGGGATTTACGATATCCCGGCGGTGGAGCGCACTGGGGCTGGAGACTCCTACAGTAGCGGATTTATCGCGGCCACCCACTACGGACTGCCCATCAAAGAAGCGATGCGTTGGGGGACTTTTAATGCCGCTTACGTTCTTGGTCAGGTCGGTGGTATTCTAGGTTTAGTCAAAAAGCACGAAATGCTACTCCTGACCCAAGAACACCCCGAACTAAAAGTAAAGGAAATCTAGATGAAGGTTGTGCTAACTCGAAAAATTCCAGCTCCGGCCGAAGAGTTACTAAAAAACGCTGGTTTTGATGTATCCGTTTCTCCTAAACCACGAGTCCTAAACAAAGAAGAGTTAAAAAATTTCATTGTCGGGGCGGACGCGGTACTTAGTTTACTAACCGACAAGATTGATGGGGAAGTGATGGACGCGGCCGGGGAGCAGCTCAAAATAATTGCCAACTACGCCGTCGGATTCGACAACATTAGTTTACCGGACGCGATGTCTCGCAAAATCGCCGTCACTAATACCCCAGGTGTTTTGACCGAAGCTGTGGCCGAGCACACTTTCGCTTTAATCCTGGCCGTAGCCAAGCGTTTGATCGAGGCCGACAAATACGTCCGGAGTGGTGGTTATCAGGGTTGGGAACCGGAACTGCTGATTGGAACCGGGCTGATGGGTAAAACTCTCGGCATTATTGGCGCTGGCCGGATCGGTTCATATGTCGCCAAAGCTGGAAATGGGTTTGGTATGAAAATTATCTACCAAGACGTTCACCCAAACCCGGAATTTGAGAAAGAGACCGGGGCGCAGATGGTGGATCTTATGACCCTACTAAGTAACTCTGATGTCGTGACGATTCACGTACCGCTGCTACCTGAAACCAAGCATCTAATATCTTCCGGGCAACTTGGCATGATGAAAAAAACCGCAATTTTGATCAATACCTCACGAGGCCCAGTTGTCGACGAAGCAGCCTTAGTCGAGGCCCTGAAAAACGGGGTGATCGGCGGAGCCGGCCTAGATGTCTTTGAAGATGAGCCCATGCTCGCCTCTGGTTTGACCGAGCTAAAAAATGTCGTTTTGACCCCCCATATCGCCTCGGCGACCATTGAGGCCAGAAGCGCCATGAGTAAGATCGCGGCCGAGAACATTATCGCCGTGTTGTCGGGTAAGGAGCCCTTAAACCCCGCCCAATGAAAATCAAGCTATATAAAACTACCACCTGCCCGTATTGTCATATGGAAACCCAGTGGCTAAAAGAAAAGGGAGTCGAGTTTGAGGAGATTTATGTTGACCAGGACCCTGCTAAGGCCGAGGAACTCGTTCACAAATCGGGTCAGATGGGCGTTCCGGTGACTGAAGTTATAAAAGACGGAGCCAGTCACTACGTTCTAGGTTTCGACCAACCTAAACTAACCCAACTTCTAAATCTCACCAATTAGACCTATACTTGCTTTAAGAAAATAGCCAGAAAGGCTACGAGGGAGATCACATGCACTTTAAGAGGGCGTCTGTTCTTGCAGTCGTTTGGCTATTGGTTTCATGCACTAGTGCTCCGATCGGATCAGTGACGGTGGTTCAGGGGGCGGCGACGCTTACCCCGGCCCCGACTGTTGCAGTGGATTCCGCGTCCGCTTCGCCACTGACGTCGTCTCTGATCCCGACTCAAGCTCCGAGGCCCAGCCCTACCCCAACCGTCACACTTGTTCCGATCGCTACTCCCTCTGCAGTCAGTAGCTACATCGTGGGTTCACAAGACACCGTTTCATCGATTGCTAGTTACTTCGGTATGACCGCGCAGCAACTGGTGGGTCTAAATCCTGGTCTGGAAGTCAATCCCGATCAACTACTGGTGGGCGATGAGCTGTCTCTGGTTTCAGGTGGGGTATCGAAGCTGGTCCAAGCTCGTAGTACACCTCCACCAGCTGCCGTGGTCGCTAGCTACGTCCCTTACGCGGGAGTACTATGGACTTTCGATGACTGCGAATACGGTCAGCAGGGAATCGTGGGCCGATTCATCCAAGTCCTTAAATCGCACGGAATCGGATCGGCGATCTTTTTTATGACGGGTCAGTGCTTCTATAGCCGTCCAGATCTAGTCAACGCGATTCGTCAGGCGGGTTACAGTATTGGTAACCACACCCTATCGCACGCCGATCTGACCAAGCTGAGTGTGGCCGATATCAACTATCAGATCGTTAACGGTCCTCCGGGAGCCAGGTATTTTCGTCCACCATACGGCGCGCGCAATGCCACAGTTGGCGTCCGGATCGCGGCCTACGGTTATACAGAGATGCTTTGGACTGCCAGCGGAGGAGATAGTGGTGCCGAGGGGCTAAAAAGGTCGTGTTCCAGGATTCTTCAGGACCTGGTCAGCACCATCCGTCCCAACGGCGTAGTCTTGCTGCACATGTTCAATCCAAACTCTCCCGGCGCCGTTGAGGCCTACTTGTCTGGTAAAGGGAGTTGTTAAAGAAGGAGTAGAGAAGGTCCGCCTAAATTCGCAAGAATAGAGGCGGACTTTTCTTTTTGGCTTGAGTGTTGATATTTAGCGTGAAAGTGATAGCATTACTGTGCGGTAGTAATACTACCGTAGTATCAAGGAGGTCTACATGTCGGTAGACAGAAGTCCGCCTTGAGGTTGGCTCCAAGCTGGAGCCAAGTTACAACTAGCCCTTAGGTGGCAGCCCTCACTACCTAAGGCTCTCTGCGCCACGGCAGAGAGAACTCATCAAACTATTTTTCATCGGAAACTCCGGCGCATGGCCGGGGTTTTCGTTTTTATTGGAGAAAAAAGGTTAAAATGGTATCATCCGATTCAATTGGAGCTGTCTCCACAGACCACAGGTCTGCGTTGCGGCTCCGTCTCGGAGCCGTAGCTCAGTGGTAGAGCGGGTGTCTTATACACACTATGTCGAAGGTTCGACCCCTTCCGGCTCCACCAATTTGAATCCTACCACCCAGTTTGATACACTTATACATAGTTCTGCCCCCGCGATCCATCACTTGATATACCTTCATCTAGTTCTAACGAAGGGGGGTGACACAATTGAATCTAACTACAACAATTCAAACTTGGGACGAGGCTGTTTTAACCAGCGCGACCAATATTTTGAGTTCAATCGGTAATTTTATTCCCTCGCTCCTCGGAGCAATCGTTATTTTAGTCGTTGGCTTTATTGCCGCCAACCTGATCGACACTCTGGTGACCAAACTCTTGGTCTCCGTGCGTTTCAATCAGCTCGCTGACCGTTTAGAGGTCAACCGATTTCTACGAAACACCGGGGCTAGATTGACCGCGGCTGAAGTCGTCGGCAAGATCGGCTACTGGTTTATCCTGATCACGGCTTTTCTGGCCGCCGCCGATACACTCGGACTAAAGCAAGTTTCAGCTATCTTGGGTAATATCCTGCTTTACATCCCGAACGTCGTCGTGGCGATCGTAATCGTCATGGTCGGTGCTCTCCTTGGAGACCTGTTGGCAAATTTGGTTCGTGGGACTGTTCGGACAGCCTCGATCTCAACGGCCGACTCATTGGCCAAGATCACCAGGTGGTCGATCTTAGTGTTCGCGGGCTTACTAGCCCTAGAGCAACTAGGTATCGCTAACCGTCTGATCGAAATCCTGTTCACTGGGTTCGTGGCAGCTTTGGCTGTCGCGTTAGGACTATCGTTTGGTCTGGGCGGACAAGCCTGGGCTAAAGGAGTCTTAGAAGACTTGACTCGCAAGGGCGAAGAAGTCGTTGCCGCGTCACAAGCAGCTCCTCGTAAGAGGGCACGACGCTAAGTGCAGTAGGCACGAAAAAGCCCCCAGGTGGGGGCTTTTTCTATTTTTCAGCTTTAAAGCAGTTTACAGTTCGCCTAGTTTAACGCCTTTTTCAGCGTGGTTTTTGATAAATTCCAAATACTTCTCAGTCGTAGCCAGTCGCTTGTGTCCAGCTAGTTTACTAACCATGACCAGTGAACTGCCAGCCATCAGGTGGTGGGCGACGAAAGTGTGGCGCAGGTCATTGACCTTAGCGTCTTTGATCCCGGCTAGTCTGAAGTAACGGTCGATGGCCGTTCTAATGTTGCGGATGAGAAGGGGACGGCCGGTTTTAGTGACAAATAAGGTGTCGTCTTGGCCTTGGGGACGCACCCCGAGATATCTTTTGAGAGATTCGAGAGCGGAAGGATTAAGGGGAATAGTCCGTTCGGCGTGTCCTTCGTTAGCCCTGATCAGTAAACTCGGCTCCTTGCCTTCTAAGCCAACGTCACTGACATGAAGATTAGCTAGTTCGCCGATCCTGATGCCGGTTTGCAGTAGAATCTCGATCACAGTTGAAATTCTGGTGTCGTGACGGGCGGCGTCGCGAAGAGCCCTATATTCTAGCTTACTTAAGATCCGAGGAGGGGGAGTATCGAATTTCGGGTGCGCCAGAAGACTGGCCGGATCGTCGGTAACGTATTCGTTAATTTTAAGATAGCGAAAGAAAGTCTTAGTGGAGTTGGTCTTCCTAGAGATTGATTTCGGAGTGTAACCCTTTTTCTCAAGGGTCGCCATGAAAGCTTCCAAGTCTTCTTTTTTAACTTCGGCGGATTCGGATTTTTGGAGGTCTTCTAAGAAACCAACCAACTGTTCGATATCTTTGCCGTAGGCCAAAATAGTAGCTGAGGAGCGTTTCCGCTCCTGTAGGTGAGAGACAAATTGTTTGTGGACATCCCTGAGTTTGGCCATAACCCGCCTACCTTACCATATCTGGTAAGACCCTGTCAATAATATTATAGGATGAAAGCAAACAAGCTTTCCTCCGGCAGACTTAATCTCATCCCTATGTCATCCCTATGCCTATCGGTGAGCTTTCAAGCAGTCAACCCCCACCAGTCTGCCCGGAAGCGGGTTTGATAGAATAAAGCAGTGAAAGCTAAGCTTTTTTATCTGGCAGTTATTATCGCGGGCGCAGGTGCTTCGTTTGGCTTGGCCAAAAATCTATATTCAACTTATCAAAATACCCAGTTGGTGGCTAAGGCGGCCCAAAAGTTAGCGGCGCTCAAGCTCGAAAATACCAGATTAAAAGAAGAAAATAACGCGGCACGGGAGCCGACGTTTATTGAACGGGAAGCTAGAGATAAACTAGGCTTGGTCAAGCCGGGGGAAGTGGTGGTGGTTTTACCGGATAAGACGGCCAGTTTATCGGCTTCGGTAGTGGCCCAACCCAAAGGTCCTAGGTCTATCTGGCAGCAGTGGGTTGGTTTGTTTTTTGGCGGGTAAACTGGTGTCAGGGGTGGGGATTGAACCCACGACCTGAGGTTTATGAATCCTCTGCTCTACCACTGAGCTACCCTGACTAAATTTAAGATCCGCCAGCAGTTTACTGCTGAGCTACGGCTCCGAGTATAGCGAGGAGACGCAACCTAGTGCCTTGGCACTAGGGAGACCCTGACCAGCGAGGGGATTTTAACACCTAAACTTCCTAAAATCCAGATAACCTTGACTAAAATAAATCGCTCGGGTAAGATGAGCCCGTTACCGCGGGGTGGAGGATCGGCACCTCGGGAGGCTCATAACCTCCAGGACCGGGTTCGACTCCCGGCCCCGCAACCAATTTTGCACCGCTGCGCGAGGCTGGCTCGCCAGCCGATGAAATTTTCTTGATACAATTTATTCATGAAACGCTTATTAACTGGCGACAGGCCGACTGGATCGCTACATCTTGGACATTACGTCGGTTCCCTCAAAAATCGGATTGCTTTGCAAGATAAATTCGATACTTTCCTGTTCATAGCGGATTACCACATGCTAACGACCAAGGCTGAGAAGGTGCGGGATCTTGATATCAAAAAAATTTCTTACGACATTGTCCGGGATAGTATCGCCGCTGGTATTGACCCGAAGAAAGTCACTTATTATTTCCAGTCCGACGTCCCGCAAACCTTTGAGCTAGCGACCATACTTGGGATGTTTATTAAAGTTCCACGTCTTCAGATCGTACCTTCCCTTAAAGATATGATGCGCGACTCGGGAATTGAGTCACCTTCGTTTGGGCTACTAGGCTATCCGGTACTGATGGCGGCCGATATTCTGATCGTTAGAGGCGACATCGTTCCAGTGGGCAGGGATAACCAAGCCAATGTTGAAGTCGCCAGAGAACTTTCGCAGCGTTTCAACACTGTCTTTGGTCAGACTCTTATCGTGCCCGAGCCTTTGGTAGAGGGTAAGGTACTGCCCGGAATAGATGGTAATACCAAAATGAGTAAATCGGCCGCTAACGCCATCTATCTTTCTGATAACTCATCTGATGTTAAACGCAAAGTCATGAGCATGTATACCGATCCGACCAGGATTCGCGCAACCGACCCCGGCAAAGTTGAGGGAAACCCTGTTTTTTCCTACCACGACGCCTTCAACCCCGACGGCCCAGAGGTCGAGGATCTTAAGGAGCGTTATCGCTTAGGTAAGGTCGGTGATGTCGAGGTCAAGGAGAAGCTTTACTTGGCCTTGGAGAATTTCTTAGCCCCAATCAGGGAAAAGCGGTCCAAGATTAAAGACTCGCAGATACAAGACATCCTTGCAGCGGGCGGTAAGAAAGCGCGCGAAGTGGCCCAAGAGACACTAGGCGATGTTCGAGCGGCGCTGAAGATTCCGACCACCCCCTAGCTTGTTTCCTGAAAGGCATCGTTATGCTAAACTAATCAGGTAATTTATGGACAGACGACTTCCAAAAGTGCCCAAAAACAAAATGTCTCGCAATATTGGCGCTTATCTACTTATCGTAGCGCTTGCTTCCGCCGTTTTTCTGGGATTAGGGCAGATCGGTAAGCCGGCCGGAGAGAACAAAGATGTCTCCGATGTAATCTCGGAGATCAGGAATGGCGATGTCACCAAGATCGTGGTCTCGGGCAACGATGTCACCGTCACCTTAAAAGACGGAAGCACCCAACATACCAGAAAAGAACCCGACCAAAGCTTTAGTAAGACCCTGACTGATTCGGGAATCAAACTCGACGCCTTACACTTATCGATTAAAGATGAAACTAGCGGGTCACTCTGGATAAATTTGCTCTTTGGGTCGGTTCTGCCGATCGTCGTTATGTTAGTAATCTTTTATTTCCTGATCAGACAAGCCCGTTCGGCGGGTGACAACTTGTTCGCCTTTGGCAAGAGTAAAGCCAAAGTGTTTTCCAAAGACCAGCCTCAATCCAAATTTAGCGATGTCGCGGGGGTAGATGAAGCCAAGGCTGAGTTGACTGAAGTTGTCGAATTTCTAAAAACTCCTCAAAAGTTCGCGGCGCTTGGTGCCAAAATCCCTAAAGGTGTGCTTTTGGTCGGACCAGCTGGGGTTGGGAAGACGTTGTTGGCCCGCGCCGTCGCTGGAGAAGCGGGGGTGCCATTCTTCTCGATCGCCGGGTCTGAGTTTATGGAAATGTTGGTTGGGGTTGGGGCCAGCAGAGTAAGGGATCTATTCGAAAACGCCAAACGTAATGCTCCAGCAATCATCTTTATTGACGAGGTCGACTCGATTGGTCGGCAGCGGGGGCTAGGACTGGGCGGCGGGCATGATGAGCGCGAGCAAACTCTTAATCAAATTCTAGTCGAGATGGACGGGTTCGCCCCCAATTCCGGGGTGATCGTGATGGCTGCCACCAACCGTCCCGACATGCTAGACCCGGCCTTAGTTAGACCAGGCCGATTTGATCGCCGAGTGATGTTAGACTTTCCCGATATCGAGGGGCGCAAGGCCATCATGGGAATACATAGCCGTAACAAGCCGCTCGCCAAAAACGTTGATATGGAGAAGCTGGCGCGGCGAACCGTCGGATTCTCGGGGGCCGATCTTGAGAATATGCTAAACGAAGCTGCCATTTTGGCGGCTAGACTGGATAAGAAACAAATCGAAGAAGCTGACCTAGAGGAGGCCGCTACCAAGGTCAAAATGGGTCCCGAGAGGAAGCGGTTGATGAGTGATCACGATAAACTAATGACGGCTTATCACGAGGGAGGACACGCCCTAGTAAACCGAATGCAGTCCAATGTAGACCCAGTCCACACCGTCAGTATCGTTAGTCGGGGGATGGCGCTCGGTTTCACCATGATGCCACCAACTGCTGATCGCTACAATGAAACCAAAACCCATCTTTTGGAGATGATCGCCTCACTGCTTGGAGGACGGGCCGCCGAGGAGATTCAGTTTAAAGAATTCACCGTCGGGGCTAGTAACGATATCGAGAAAGCAACCCAGATTGCCCGGCAAATGGTGACCAAGTTTGGGATGAGCCCCTTAGGACCGGTCACCATTGGGTTGCAAGAAGAGGCTCCCTGGGTGGCTCGTGAAATGAGTGGGGGACAAGGTTTCTCAGAGCAACTATCGGCCAAAGTGGACGAAGAAGTCAGTAAGATTATTGATGTCGGATTTGAAAAGGCCAAACAAATCCTACTCAAAAACAAAAAGAAACTTGATCTGATCGCCAGCGAGCTCATCAAACGTGAGACCCTGACCGGATCAGATTTTGAAGCCCTCATCGCCAAAGCTTAAACCTCCCTCTATCTGGTATTTCTGCTAAACTTAACTCGTGGAAAAGCTTGTACTAGTGGATGGCAACGCTCTTTTGCACCGCGCTTTCCATGCCATGCCCCCACTGACCACCTCGTCTGGGGAACTCGTTAACGCCGTTTATGGGTTTACTTCAATGCTACTTAACGCTCTATCAACCCTCAAGCCAGATCACCTGATTGCTGTTTTCGACGCTCCGGGACCGACCTTTCGTCACCAAGCCTACACCCAATACAAAGCGACCCGAGCCCCTGCCCCAGAAGGGCTGTATGAGCAACTGCCGCGGATCAAGCAAGTCTGCGTGGCGATGAGCATCCCAATTTTTGAGCTGTCCGGGTACGAAGCGGACGACATCATTGCTACTCTGGCCCGTCAGGCCAAATCCCAGGTCGAGGTTATCATTGCGACTGGGGATAAAGACGCTTATCAACTGGTCGACAAGAACGTCAAAATTTTTACCCCACGTAAAAGTTTTTCCGACACGGTCATCATGGGGGAGAAAGAAGTTCAGGATAAGATGGGGGTTACACCAGCCCAAATCCCCGATTTCAAAGGTCTAGCCGGAGACCCTTCCGATAATATTCCAGGGGTCAGGGGAATCGGTAACATCGGCGCGGCCAAGCTCTTACAAAAATACCAGACAGTCGAAAATCTCTATCAGCACCTGGAGGAGTTGCCCGATCGAACCAAGAAATTACTAGCCGAAGGGGCGGAAGATGCGGTGCTTAGTAAGTCTTTGGCCACCTCCGACGACCACGTTCCGGTCAAGGTAGACCTAGCCCAATCTAGGTTGTCTTCTTATAACAAAGATAAAGTTACCGAGTTATTTCAAGAGCTCGAGTTTAAGTCACTGCTCGGTAAACTCCCACAAGCTTCCGTGGCCTATCAAAAGATCCCCGAAAACCAACTGGATATGTTCGCCGAAACTAAAGAGACGCCCAAGGTCGATTCGGAGTTGGGAGTAGTTTTGCGCGAGATCGAGACCAATGGGGTGCTGGTAGATCTGGGGGTTTTGAAAAAGTTAAAGACTGATATAGATGCCAAAGTGGCATCACTTGAGAAAGATATTTACTCAGCAGTTGGACATGAATTTAATCTTAACTCGCCTAAACAGCTGGGCGAGGTGTTATTTGATGAGTTGCATTTAGAAACTGGCAAGAAAGGTAAAAACCAGCGTTCGACCGCAGTCGACGTCTTGGTCGGGCTGAGAGATGCCCACCCGGTCATTCCTTTCGTGCTAAGTTACCGCGAGCTCTTTAAACTAAAGTCGACCTACATCGACGCTATCCCCGCACTGGTTGGACCCGATGGACGGATCCACACTAGCTTGCATGACGACGTTTCCAGAAGTGGCCGGCTCAGCTCAACTGCCCCCAACTTACAAAATATCCCAACGCGTGGCGAGCTTGGTCAAGAAATAAGACGCGCTTTCGTGGCTCCTAAGGGTGCCCAGCTTTTGAAAGCAGATTACAACCAGATCGAGCTTAGGGTGATGGCTCATATCTCAGGAGACCCCGCACTTTGCGAAGTCTTCAAGAAAGGCCAGGACATTCACGGCCAGACCGCTGCTTGGATTTTCCATAAGAAACCGCGCGAGATCACTGCTGACGAGCGGCGGGTCGCTAAGACGGTAAATTTCGGAGTTTTGTACGGAATGAGTGCTTTCGGCTTGGCCCAATCACTACGGATTGACCCAAAAGAGGCCGCCAAATTTATCGACACTTACTATAAACGTTTTCCAAAAGTTCGCCGGTGGCAAGAGGAGATCAAGGCCCTGGCTTACCAGCAAGGTTATCTCACCACCCTCGGGGGGTTTAAGCGCTATTTCTTGGAGCTACAGTCGACCTCGTATTTACAGAGAGCGGCCGGGGAGCGGATGGCAATGAACATGCCGATCCAGGGAACGGCCGCCGATATTATCAAAAAAGCGATGGTGGATATCTCCGGGAAGATCAAAGCAACAGGTCTCAAAACGAAGATGATTATGCAAGTCCACGACGAGTTAGTGTTTGAAGTTCCAGAAGGGGAATTGCCGGTGGTATCTAAAATGGTGCGCGCGATCATGCAAGACTGCTTTCCGCTCTCGGTGCCGATCATAGTTGATCTAAAGGTCGGGCCCAACTGGGCTGATATGAAGAGTCTTGATGTCTAGGTCTAGAACATTAGTTGTTTTAATAGTTACTGCACTTATAATCCTGGTCGGACGAATCCCCATTATTATTGCCCCACCTTGGGATATCGACGAAGGGTTGTACGCCGCCGTCGGTCAGGCCTTGGGTCGGGGCGAGCTGTTGTACCGGGACGTTTGGGATAATAAACCACCGGCCATTTACTTTCTTTTTGACTGGATCAGTAAGGTCAGTGTCGACTACACCAACTTTCGGCTAGCGGCGACATTTTTTCTCATCGTGACCGCAATTTTACTCTTTGGTTTGGCCAGACGGATCACGACTTATAAGCAGGCGCTGTGGACACTAGGGATTTTTTCTTTTTTGGCCATCGTGCCAGTTTTTGAGACCCATATCAGTAACGCCGAAATATTTTTCTTACTCCCGACGACGTTGGCAATTTATCTGGTGGTAATGATGGAGTGGTGGGGGGCAAAACTTCGAAACTACCTCTTTGTGGGAATGCTCCTGGCCGTCGGATTTTTGTTTAAAACAGTCGTAGCTTTTGACGCGTTAGCCGTTCTGAGCCTACTTTTGCTAAAAGACGGGCTTAGGATCAAGGGGCGTTTTCTTTTGATGCTGGGCGGGGCCGGTTTGGTTCTTATATTACCGGGAATTTATCTGGTGACCAATAATTTGGGGGAGGATTTCATCAGGGCCGCCTTCCTAAATAATTTTGGTTACGTCAAAGCCGGTAATTTCACGACCATCAGTTTCATCGACATTGCTAACCCATGGGTTACTGTTAGTGGCAAATTGGCATTAGTGGCGGTAGCGATACTGGCCCTACGTCGTCACTACCGCGGGGGTCTTACCCCCGTGGCTTTGGTCTACCTGTGGCTTATCTGGACTGTTTTTGGCGCGCTACTCTCCGGCCGTCCCTATCTTCACTACCTGATGGCTTCAGCGGGGGCCATGGCATTACTAATCCCGCACTTTTGGAGCCATGTTTGGCCGTTGGCCAAATTTAAAACGCTTAAATCTAGTGACTGGGTCAAGGGATTGGCGGTCTTAGGAGCGATCACATCGTCCTTAGTATTAGGATTCGGAGGTAAGATTCAGCTCGTTGCTTCGACCCCGGCGTTATCAGAAGCGGCCACAGGCTACTTTGGCAACTCATTTAGTTACCTGACCGGCCAGATTAGTCGGGACGAGTTCTACCGTTTTTACGGCGAAACTGTGACACTTAACCTAAAGCTACAAAATTATCTCGTTAATAATTCGATGTCTCACTCCAAAATATATGTTTGGGGTAATGCCCCGTGGGTCTACTATCTTTCTGGCCGGCCCCATGCCACTAAATATCTGGTTGCTTATCAATTGGGATTTGTCAGCGAGGCCAAAAGCGAGGTTTTAGCCCAGTTACGATCCGGAGCAGCCGATTTTATCATCGTTACTAATGAACCGGAGTATTTCACGGAAGCCGGTGCCCCAACACCCAAACTTCTGGAGCTAGAGCAAATTCTTAGATCAAGCTACCGTCTCAAAGACCGGGTCGCCCAAGCCGAAGTTTACGAGAGGGTAGGATTGGCCGATGCCAGAACTCCCTGAAGTCCAAACTATCGCCAGTGACCTGCGTCCCGTTTTACCTGGGCTTACCATTACCAAAGTGAGCTACACGGGCCCCTTGGGCCAAGAACTGCTTCGAAAATCCCGCATCGATCTGTCACTGTCTTTGCCTGGTAAAAAAATTACCGAGGTGCGCCGGCTTAGTAAACAGTTGCTGCTTGATCTATCCTCCGGCGAGGTTTTAAGTCTGCATCTCAGGATCACCGGACGGATTTTGCTAAGAAAAGGTGGGGATAAAGAGGATGATTATACGCGGGCCAAATTAGAATTAGACGACGGCCAGGAACTGCGATTCACTGACCGTAACGGTTTGGCCTCAGCAGAACTACTTACTCAGTCTGAGCTGGGTGTTCAGGAGAAGCGTTACGGTCCTGAGATCTTAAATCCTGACCTGACGACAGGCGAATTTTTCACTCTCCTCACTAGCTCAACTGAACCCTCGCTTAAAGAGACTCTGCTCCAGCAAAAGATCGTTTCGGGGATGGGTAATATCTATGTTGATGAGGCGCTCTACCTAGCCCAGCTGCACCCCAACCTTAAGCCCAAACAAATCGCGACCGGGGAAGCGGAAGTGTTGCTCGAGAGTTGCCGGCAGGTACTAGCAGAAGGTTTGAGGGACCGGGGAACGACGATCGATTCCTACGTCGATGCCTACGGGAATCCCGGGCATCACCAGGACCACCTGCGCGTTTACGGTCGGACTGGACAGCCTTGTCTGAATGGAAATGGAACGATAGAATACAAGGAAGTCGGTGGGCGTAGGACTTACTTTTGCCCAGACTGTCAAAAGTTGCCGCAATTGAGTCTTTTTTAATGAAATCAAAAGTTACTTACATCGCCAGTCGCATCGACCGCCAAGCTCTTCTTTTCGGAGTGGCCACCTGGGTCTTGTCGTTTGGATATCAGCTGGCTTTTTACTCATACTATTTGTATTCGGCTAGCCCAATCCTGGCCGACCGCAACGTTTTTTCGTATTACTCGGGCGTTATAGGGGACGGGCTGATCCTCCCGACCCTCAACGTGCTGGTTTTCCTACTTTTAAAAGATATCGGAGCTCGGCTTAGCCTAAAGAAATTCATGATCTTCTTGGGGTTAGGGGTGAGCGTTACAGTAGCAATTCACCTGATTCAAGGTACATTAGCCTTGACCAATTGGGCCATGCCGGTTCCGTTCCAGTGGAGCGGGATCGGGCGGTTTCATTTCTTTTATATGTGGTGGGAGTTTGCCTTCCTGTTTTTTGCGATGAGCGAGATCATTCGCAACTGGCGCAGTGTCACCACGAACGCTTGGCATTTTAGTTTATTTGGATTGTCGTGGCTTGGTGTCGGGGCCTTTATTGCCAGCTTCATCGTCGACTACACTAGCATTCTCGGATGGAGATTCTAGAATGCTAGTGCAAGCCGCATGTCTTTCGTCCATAAGGCGAGATACTAGCATTCTCGGATGGAAATTTTAGATGCCGGAACTTCCTGAAGTTGAGACCATCGTTCTGGGACTAAGAAACAAGCTTCCAGGCCTCAAAATCACATCTCTGGAGGTTAATATCCCGAAATGGCAGCGTAACCTTCGTCAAGACGATCTCGATCCAGAGAAAGATGTAGTCGGACACGAAGTCAAAGACATTCGGCGCCGGGCCAAGCTGACTTTGCTGGATCTCAAGAACGGGGTAACAGTGATCTTTCATCTTAAGATGACGGGACAACTGGTCTTTGAAAATCCCAAACATCAGATCACTCCGGGCGGTCACCCGATCCCAAGCTTCAACGCCCCTCAGCCCAACAAAGCCACCCACGCTATCTTCAGCTTCAGTAATGGCGCGCACCTCTACTTTAACGACTCCCGGATGTTTGGCTTCATTCGGCTAGTTAAGACCAGTGAAGTCGGGCAAGTACCATTTATCGCCAAACTTGGCCCCGAGCCCTTCGATCCCAAGTTCACAACCGAGGTTTTTAAGGAACGTCTGGTCAAACGCCCACGAATGAAGATCAAAGTGATGCTCCTAGATCAAACCTTCGTCGCCGGAGTGGGGAATATCTACGCCAACGAGGCGCTGTGGGAGGCGAGAATCCATCCCCTGCGTTTGGTTGGATCTTTGGACGACGCTGAGATGGGACAGCTCTACAAAGCCACCAAGCACGTTTTGGAAGTTGGAATCGCCAATAAAGGTACGACCCTATCTGATTTCGTCGATTCCGAGGGGAACAAGGGTGGTCACCAGCACTTTTTGAAGGCTCACAACCAAGAAGGCGAGCTTTGTTCCAAAGACGACGGTGGGGTAATTAAGAAGATTGTAGTCGGAGGGCGGGGGACATTCTTTTGTCCCAAGCATCAAGAACTTGAAAGTTGAGGTTAAATACTCGCGCTTAGGTTGCTTATGGAACTTTGTTGAGACTTTAACCCTATACCACTTCTCCTACAACCAAGGAGATGTTAAAAATTGGCTCAGTTGGACAGGCGGGGATTTATCAGAAGAGGAGAAGATATCTCTAAAAGATTTATCAAAGATCGCTGATAAGATCAACCAGGGTCAAAAAGGCATCAAGGGGACCTCTTGGAGATTGGATCAAGCTTTCTCAGCGGACTCTGAAAAGGAGGTTTGGAAAAAAGTATCCGTACTCGCTAATCCCGAAGAACTACTTATTATCAAAAAAGTTGTAGCGTTACTTCAGCCCAGATTCGATCAGCTTTGGCCAGAGGAAAGCGGTAGATTACTGGCTAGACAGGTAGTACTTGAGCAGGGATTTAATAGCGCTACTTCGGATGAGATCGTTAGAATTCTGACCACGTTTTTTAAGGCAAGTAAAGTTCCAGATAAGGTTGAGATATTCTTGCTGCTCAACACCAATCCAGGCGGGACTCAAGGTGGGGCTAATCTGGCTGCTAACCAAATATCTTTGCACTGTTCCCATTCGGAGCCCATAACCTATGAGCGCTTCGCCGGTATTATCTGGCATGAAATCGCCCACTTATTTCAGCAGGATCATTATTACAAACTAGAAAATAAGTTTGTTGGGGAAATTAAGAAGCCTAAATTTTGGGAGAAGCGGAGCCCCGGGGAAGACAGCGTTATCAGAGAAGCAGTTGTGGCAGCGATGGCACATTTTGGATATATCGATCATAGATTTTTAAGAGAAGACCTGGATAAGCTTTGGGCTAGAGATTTCGCAGAGAAATGGCGCTACGGTCCCCAAGAATTCAATAGTTGGGGATTTTACTCTAGTTACCATCTACAGCCCTTGGTGGAGAAATACGTTTCAACCGAGAGGGGTTTAGATGATGAATTTATGAATGAGTTATTGAGACTTTGGTCAGAATATCAGAAATTCTGTTTAGATTATTTGGGCAAATAATCGCAAAATTCCCGCAGATTTAGTATAATTACCTTGTGTTTACGCCTAAGTTTCACATTTCCAATACGATTCTAAACAACATCTCCAAGATCGAGGTAGCCAAAGAAGTGATTAGTAGCGCCCCGCTGGTTCCGGCGTGGGAGGCCAAATTTCGGGAAGAGGCGATTGTGCGAACGGTCTTTCACGGCACTCACATCGAGGGTAACGAACTTAATTTTACTGAGGCCAAAGCGGTATTGGAGGGGAGAGACGTCACTGCCAAAGCCAGAGACATCCAAGAAGTTCTAAACTACCGTCAGGTCATTAAGTTTATTGACGGCTTCGCTGGGCGGGGCAAAGACATCACCCGGGTGACAATCCTCAAGGTCCACCAGCTAACGACAGACAAAATTCTACCTCGTGATCAAGCCGGTAGTTTCCGCAAGGTCTCGGTTAACGTCGCCAAAAAAACCGGCGAGGTGGTCTTTCGTCCACCGCTACCAAACATTGTTCCTGGACAAGTTGACGCTTTTATTACGTGGTTAAATACGCCTTTAGGGAAGGAAGTTAATCCTATATTGAGAGCTGGAATTACTCACTACGAACTGGTCCGGATCCACCCCTTTGTCGATGGCAACGGTCGGAGCGCGCGGGCCATCACGACCCTAGTTTTATTCGCGGAGGGGTACGACATTAAGAAATTTTTCAGCCTAGAGGAATATTACGACCGCAACCCGCAAGACTACTACAATGCCCTGCAATCGGCCGCTTCAGGAGATCTCACATCCTGGCTTGAGTACTTCACCCAAGGCCTAGCGATCGAGCTTGGTCGGATCAAGGAGCGGGTGCAAAAACTCTCAGTTGATCTGAAACTTAAGGGCAAAGTCGGTCAGATTGCCCTCAACGAGCGTCAATTAAAACTAGTCGAATACATGGAAGACTATAGCAAGGTTCGCAACGAAGATTGGCGAGCTCTCCTACCCATGGTCAGTGATGACACCGTCCTTAGAGACCTCAAAGACCTGATCAAAAAAGGATTAGTTCGCAAATCTGGGTCGACCAAATCAGCGGAATACAAACTCAAATGAAGTTCAGTCAGTTAGCTACATATTTAGACGAGCTAGAGATAACGGCCAGCCGTAATGAATTGGTGCGGATCTTGTCAGAGCTTTTCCAGAAAGTTTCAGTGGAGGAGATCGCCCCGGTCACATACCTTATTCAAGGCCGACTAACCCCGTTTTTTGACCCGACTGAGATCGGCATGGGGGAAAAGCTAGTCTTGACCGCCATCGCTAACGCTTACCATATCGACAAAGGCGAGGTCGCCGTAAAATACTCCCACCTGGGGGACTTGGGTCTAGTGGTCGAGGAGTTGGGCCAGAAAACCAGGGATAGTGGGCTTTCGGTCACTGAGGTCGCGGGTAGGCTACTAGCGATAGCTGGCACATCCGGTGACGGAGCAATTGAGAATAAATTAACCCTGTTTGGGGATCTCCTAAAAGAGCTCGATCCAGCTTCGGCCAAGCATTTGGTCCGGATTCCGGTTGGGAAGATGAGACTAGGTATTGGTGATCCGACCGTTTTGGACGCCCTTAGCTTCGCCAAACAGGGGGATAAGAGCCTACGCCCAGTTTTGGAAGCGGCTTACAACCGCACCAGCGATCTGGGTCTGATCGCCTTGACCTTCTGGAAGGACGGGGTCAAAGGAGTCGAAAAACTCCAAATAACCGTGGGCCGTCCGGTCCGTCCTGAGCTAGCTGAACGTCTGCCCAATCCCGAAGCCGTCATCAAAAAGCTCGGCTTGGTCGGAGTCCAGCCCAAATACGACGGTTTCCGGGTTCAGATCCACAAAGACGGCGCTAAGGTCGCTATTTACTCTAGAAATCTCGAAAATATGTCGCTGATGTTTCCAGAACTGATTACCGCTACCAAACGCGATATCAAAGTCGGAACAGCGATCTTAGATGGGGAAGCGATTGCCTACAACCCCGATACCGAGGAATATTTACCTTTCCAAGAAACTACGAAGCGGCGCCGTAAGTATGGCATCGACGAACTCGCCGCCAAATTACCCCTGCGCGCTTTCATCTTCGATATTCTTTACGTGGAGGGTCGGGATGTGACTCCCTTGACCTACGAGGAGAGGTTGAAGTTGGTTGAGGAGACTATCAGAGGTTCAGAAATCCTACTTCCGGCCCCGCTCATCAAAACCGACTCAGTCGAAGTTTTGACCAAGGAGCTGCTGGATAATATTTCTAAAGGTTTGGAAGGCGTGGTAGTGAAGCGCTTGGAGGCCCCCTACACGGCGGGAGGGCGCAACTTCAACTGGGTTAAGCTCAAGCGTCATACCTCGGGTGAGTTGACCGATACGGTCGATCTGGTGCTCTTGGGTTATTATTTTGGCAAGGGCAAACGGACTGCTTTTGGGGCCGGGGGACTGCTGGCCGGAGTTTACGATCAGGATAAGGACGAATTTGTCAGTATTACCAAGATCGGGACTGGTCTGACCGATGAGGAGTGGCGGGAGATCCACCGTCGCGGCGACGCTCTGCAGTCAGATTCCAAGCCAGCCCGGGTCAACTCGATTCTGACCCCGTCGGTCTGGATGAAACCGGAAATCGTGGTCGAGGTTATGGCTGATGAAATCACCCGTTCTCCGGTCCACACCGCCGGTCAGTTTGACGATAACCCTGGCTACGCTCTCAGATTTCCCAGGATAGTCTCATTTAGGGGTGGGGACAAAAGTCCTGAAGACGCCACCAGTGTCAAAGAAATCATGGCGATGTACCAGGGGCAAGGCCAACACCGAGTCGCCCCTTGATCGCTACAGCTTTTCCAATTTGATCTAAA
The DNA here is from genome assembly GCA_038228785.1 of Patescibacteria group bacterium. Taxonomy (GTDB): domain Bacteria; phylum Patescibacteriota; class Microgenomatia; order Woykebacterales; family JBBROZ01; genus JBBROZ01. Next base: position 3,329 of record JBBROZ010000001.1, on the reverse strand, counting down.
ATATATACATGGACACCGATCCCATTCAAGAACAACTGATCTCAAGAGGTATCGTACACCCCAAAGTGATCCAAGCTTTTCGGGATGTTCCCAGAGAAGCTTTCTTGCCAGATGACATGCGGGACCAAGCTTGGCACGACGGGCCAATCCCAATTGGGCACGAATCGACTATCTCTCAGCCCTTTATCGTGGGTCTTATGACCCAACTACTGGAGCTGAAAGGCTTCGAGAAGGTCTTGGAGATCGGCACAGGCTCTGGTTACCAAGCGGCGATACTGGGACGACTAGCTCAGAAGGTTTATTCGATGGATCGCTCACCCGAGCTGACGGCGGAAGCTAAAGATAGATTCAAAGCTTTAGGCATTCCCAACGTCTTGTTCCTATCTGGGGACGGCTCGGCTGGTTATCCGGAAGCGGCTCCTTATGATGCGATCGTGGTCACGGCCGGTAGTCCTAAGATCCCCCAACCCCTGGTCGCCCAACTCAAACTCGGCGGCCGGCTGGTGATCCCAGTCGGGGACGAGTCGAGTCAGAACTTGCTTCTAGTTATCAGGCGCGCTAGAGATATCGAAACCAGGTCAATCGAGGCCGTGCAGTTTGTCCCACTAATTGGGAGATACGCATGGCGATCTTGAAGGAGCAGGTCTACCAGATCGTTAAATACGTCCCTAAAGGCCAGGTCGCGACTTACGGACAGATCGCCGAAATGCTTGGTAATCCCAGGTTGTCTCGCCAGGTTGGTTGGGCCCTGCACGCCAATACCAGCTCGGAGGTTCCTTGTCACCGGGTCGTCAACCGTGAGGGTCGGCTGGCCCCCAACTTCGCTTTCGACGGAGCCGCGGAGCAAAAAAGGCGTCTTGAAGCTGAGGGCGTGACTTTTGTAGGAGGTCTGGTCCGGCTAGAGAAACATCACTGGAAGCGTTAAAATCTATTAGTGAGCCGAGTTGATTTACATATCCATACAAACAAATCTGACGGAGCTGGCTCAGTCGCCGAAGTCCTAACTGCGGCCGCCGCCAAACCGGAGCTCCTAGCCATCGCCATAACCGACCATAACGAGATCGCGGGGGCCTTGGAGGCAGCCAAAAAAGCCCATAAATTTGGCGTTAACGTCATAGTTGGGGAAGAGGTGTCAACCTTGGCCGGGCATATCCTGGGGATTTTCCTGACTGAGAAAATTGAACGCGGCCAGACTCCGGGGCAAACTATTCGCGAGATTCATGCTCAAGGAGGACTGGCGATCATTCCGCACGTGTACCCGCATTACCGCGGGATCGGCCCAGAAGTACTAGAGCAATTGCTGGCCTCAGGTGACCTGGCCGAACGCCCCGATGGTCTGGAGATTCGCAATGGTTTCCCGGCTCAGCTGGCATTTCACTCCAAAATTCGGACTGATAACCTCAAGAAATGGAACCTAGCTGAAACTGGGGGGAGTGATAGTCATCATCCCAGATCCGTCGGGACGTGTTGGACCGAATTCGACGGTAACTCCCTCGAGGATTTTCACCAGGCGCTCCTAAAGAAGGAGACCAGGTCAGCTGGAACTGGCTGGGGCGTACTCGAGACCGCCCGAGCGACTGTCCGAGACGCAAGTCGTCGTATCAAGCGCCGCTTTCGTGATTAGCTTTGATCTATTAAAGTAACTATATAGTAGGGGTCAGGCAGGGGGTTGTTTGCTTGACTCCCTCCTCTGGTGGTGCTAAACCTGAAGTACTGGTTGGGGCAACTCACAAAAAAAGGAGTTGCCATGAGTCAGGGTCCTTAACGAAACTCGGTCCCAGTCCGCTATGTCCCCAAAACCGCACCTGCCGCGGAGGGATTTTTATTTACCAAAATGAATAATTAAGCGATTTTCCGGGTGTGCCGTTTCAACCAAGACCGGATCTTTACTCGATCCCAGCGTTTATCAGCCATGTTGTAGATCTTCTTGGCTAATCGTTCTTTGGGCATCGAGAAGTCGTAGCCATCGGAGGCCAAGACGATCCTCATAGCTAGCCCGCCGGTCCGTTTGTTGCCCTGCAAGAAAAGTTGTCCAGATATCGCAAAGGAGTGCAGGATGGCGCTGGCGACGTCAAAAATATCCTCGTACTGTTTGTGGCGATGAATCGCCGACTCAACTCCGCCGCGGTCTTTGACCAGGTGCTCCTCACCAGGGAACAAGACACTGCGGTTCAGGCTAATAATTTCCTCAGTTTCAAAATATTTCATTGGGCCAGAATTCGGTAGAAATCGGGGTGATCTAGACGATCTTTCTCAGCTAACCGAGCTACCAGATCGGGATCGGGATTACGGCTGAGGGGTACCAGAGTGATCTTATCTGGGCTGATCTGGATCTGCACCGGCGTACCTTTGGCAATGCCAAGCCGGGTCAGCTCTTTGGTGGGGAGTAGGATTCCTAAGCTATCTCCAACCTGGGAAATTCGTTTTATCATAAGCACAAACATTATAATGTTTGATCTTAGTAATTGTCAAACATTAGATCGCTTGATACCACCGCCCAGGGCTACGAGTCATCAATCCCAAGCAGTCTTGACGGAGGAGGGTTGACACTCGTTTCGTATCTGATATACTCGCTACGCTTGTGCAATTCTAATCGAATTGTACTCGCCATTAGCAAGGAGGCTATGTCCAAACTTAATTAGTTAATCGACCGGATTTGACTCTTAATTTTTGGCGTCCTTCTGGGCGCTTTTTTAGTTCAAGCAGCACTTTGATAACTAAATACACTTTTCAAAAATTTGCCTGGGTCTCCCAAGATCCGGGGCATGCAGCTTTTGAAAGGTGGTGGAATAAATTACGTCAATTTCTCCCTCCAGCGGAGGGTATTTACTGGTTTTAGAAAAAACCAAAAACACTAAGTCTAGAGCAATCTAGACAGCACTCCCACCCTGTATTTGGGTGGTAAAATATAGAGCTTTCAAGTTCTCTAAATTTTTTTGGAGAGTTTGATCCTGGCTCAGGATGAATGCTGGCGGCGTGCCTTAGGTATGCAAGTCGAGCGAGCCCGCAAGGGCTAGCGGCGGACGGGTGAGTAATGCATTGGAACATGCCTTGATGTGGGGGATACCCAGCCGAAAGGTTGGCTAATACCGCATGTGACCTCCGGGTCAAAGACGCAAGTCGCATCAAGATTGGCCAATGTCCCATCAGGTAGTTGGTAGGGTAATGGCCTACCAAGCCGACGACGGGTAGCTGGTCTGAGAGGATGGACAGCCACAAGGGAACTGAGACACGGTCCCTACTCCTACGGGAGGCAGCAATCGGGAATCTTGCGCAATGGGCGAAAGCCTGACGCAGCGACGCCGCGTGAAGGATGAAGGCCTTCGGGT